>DASZFS010000488.1:0-29500 GCA_035939575.1 Vicinamibacterales bacterium
CATCTCGAGCCCGATGAAGAGGGTCTCTCCGATTGCGATAGACTCAGAACCACGGGTCTCGGTTGTCATCACTCCTCCTCCGTGGCTGCTGTTCCCAACAACCTGGTGAGGAGCGTAACAACCGCGGCCCGGTTTCGTCTCGCCACCCGCATAGCATCTACGCCCTCGATTTCTCAACGACCTGGACAACCTGAGAATCTTGATTTTGGGGCGAGGCAACTGCACGCGACCATGAGTCTTCAGCCCGTTTATGAGACGCGTTGTAGACCGATTCGTTCTACTTGGAAGCGGTCAAGACGGCGCGGACGTATTCGCGGGTCATGCGGGCGATGTTCGAGATCGGGATCTCCTTCGGGCAGACGGCCTCGCACTCGCCCTCGTTCGAGCAGCTGCCGAACCCCTCGGCATCGGCCTGCTCGATCATCGCGACCACGCGCTGGTGGCGTTCCTGCTGCCCCTGGGGGAGCAGCGCCAGGTGGGAGATCTTCGCGCCCATGAAGAGGTGGGCCGACGCATTCTTGCACGCGGCGACGCAGGCGCCGCAGCCGATGCACGCCGCGGAGTCCATCGCCGTCTCGGAGACCCCCTTGGGGATTGGGATCGTGTTGCCGTCCGGCGCGCCCCCGACATTGATCGACACGTAGCCGCCGGACGCGATGATGCGATCGAATGCGCTGCGATCGACGACGAGATCCTTGACGACGGGAAAGGCCTTGGCGCGCCAGGGCTCGATGGTGATCGTGTCACCGTCCTTGAAGCGCCGCATGTGGAGCTGGCAGACGGTCGTCCCCCGATCCGGTCCGTGCGGCACGCCGTTCACGACGAGGCTGCACATGCCGCAGATGCCTTCGCGGCAATCCGAGTCGAAGGCAATCGCGTCCTCGCCCCTCTTGATGAGGTCCTCGTTCACGACGTCGAGCATCTCGAGAAAGGACATGTCGGGCGAGACGCCGCCTGCGGTGTAGTCGACAAGCCGGCCGGCGGCCCGGGGCCCGGCCTGGCGCCAGATTTTCAGAGTCAGTCGCATTGTCCGCTCCAGCCCCCGCCTCCAGCAACCTGTGCGGTCACTTGTAACTCCTCTGGCTGGGGTGCGCTTCCTCGAACTCCAGCGGCTCCTTGTGCAACGCGGGCGCCTGGCCGACGCCCTTGAACTCCCACGCGGCGACGTACATGAAGTGCTCGTCGTCGCGCAGCGCTTCACCATCGGGCGTCTGGCTCTCCTCCCTGAAGTGGCCGCCGCACGATTCGCGGCGGTGCAGGGCGTCGAGCGCGAGCAGCTCAGCGAACTCGAGGTAGTCGGCCACGCGCCCGGCGTACTCGAGGCTCTGATTGAGGTTGTCCGGCGAGCCAGGCACCGACACGCTCTGCCAGAACTCGTCGCGCAGCCTGGGAATGGCCTCGAGCGCGCGCTGGAGGCTCTGCTCCGTGCGTGCCATGCCGACGTCGTCCCACATGACGCGGCCGAGCTCGCGATGGATCTCGCGGATGCCGCGGCGCCCCCTCACCGACAGCAACCGGGTGATGCGCGACTGGGTGTCGTCCGCGGCTTCCTTGAAGGCGTCGTGATCGGTCGTCACCTTCGGAAGCGGCGTGCTGGCGAGGTAGTTGCCGATGGTGTAAGGGATCACGAAGTAGCCATCGGCCAGCCCCTGCATCAGCGCGCTGGCTCCCAGACGGTTGGCGCCGTGATCCGAGAAGTTGGCCTCGCCCAGGACGTGCAGGCCCGGGACGCTGCTCATCAGGTTGTAGTCCACCCACAGCCCGCCCATCGTGTAATGGATGGCAGGGTAGATGCGCATCGGCACCTTGTACGGGTCCTCGTCCGTGATCTTCCGGTACATGTGGAAGAGGTTCCCGTACTTCTCTTTGACCACGTCTGCCCCGAGCCGCTGGATCGCGTCCTTGAAGTCGAGATAGACGGCCAGGCCGCTGTCACCGACGCCCCGCCCCTCGTCTGCGGCCTGCTTCGCGTTGCGTGATGCGACGTCGCGCGGCACGAGATTGCCGAATGACGGGTATTTCCTCTCGAGGTAGTAATCACGCTCGTCCTCGGGAATCTGGCCGGGCGGCCGTTTGTCGCCCTTCTTTTTCGGCACCCAGACGCGGCCGTCGTTGCGAAGGCTCTCGCTCATCAGCGTGAGCTTGGACTGGTGATCGCCACTGACCGGGATGCAGGTCGGGTGAATCTGGGTGAAGCACGGGTTGGCGAAGAGAGCGCCGCGCTTGTGCGCGCGCCACGCCGCGGTGACGTTCGAGTTCACGGCATTCGTGGACAGGTAATAGGCCGTGCCGTACCCGCCCGTGGCCAGGACGACCGCGTCGCCGGCGTATCGCTCGATGGCCCCTGTCGTCAGGTTGCGGACAATGATGCCGCGCGCCTTGCCGTCGATGACGACGAGATCGAGCATCTCGCGCCGCGCGAAGATCTTGACCGTCTTTGCGTGCACCTGCCGCATCAACGACTGGTAGGCGCCGATGAGCAGCTGCTGTCCGGTCTGGCCGCGCGCGTAGAAGGTCCGCGACACCTGCGCGCCGCCAAACGATCGGTTGTCGAGCAGCCCGCCGTACTCGCGCGCAAACGGCACGCCCTGGGCCACGCACTGATCGATGATGTTCACGCTCAGCTGAGCGAGGCGGTAGACGTTGGACTCGCGCGATCGGTAATCACCGCCCTTCACCGTGTCGTAGAACAGCCGGTACACGCTGTCGCCGTCGTTCTGGTAGTTCTTCGCGGCGTTGATGCCGCCCTGTGCGGCGATCGAATGCGCTCGCCGCGGCGAGTCCTGAATGCAGAAGTTCAGAACGTTGTAGCCGAGCTCGCCAAGCGATGCCGCCGCGGACCCTCCAGCCAACCCGGTGCCGACGACGATGATCGTGTGTTTCCGCTTGTTGGCCGGGTTGACCAGCTTCATCTCGAACTTGTGCCGATCCCATTTCTGGGCGATTGGACCGCTGGGGACCCTCGCGTCGAGCGTCATACGCGGACCCTCCCGCGCTGGTTCATGAGCGCCCACACGGCGATCACCATGAAGCCGAACGCAATCAGGACCGCCACGATTTTGCCGGCCACGAGCACCCGCGGCGTCCAGCGCGGGTGATCGCCGCCGAGCGACTGGACCGCGCTCGAGATGCCATGCCAGAGGTGCGACCCGACCACGACCATCGAGAGGACATAGAAGCCGACGACGAGCGGGTTCGAGAAATTCTCCATCTCGAGGCGATACAGGTCGCGGCCGCCCTCGGGCCACTCGTACTCGGCCCCGTACCTGAACGCCTTGACGTGAACGACGATGAAGGCGAGCAGCCACAGACCCGACACGATCATCGTGGACGATGCCAGCGACTTGCGGCTGGGACGTCCGGCGGGCCGCTTCATCGCGTACTTCGCTGGCCGCGCCTCCTGGTTGCCGAGGAACATCCGGATGGTCTTGTACACGTGCATCAGGAAAATCGCCAGCAGCCCGATTTCGATCACCGGGATCAGTGGGTTCGATTCCAGCGTGTACGCGTACTTGTTGAAGACGGAGGGACCGAAGAACACCATCAGGTTGCCGGCGATGTGAATGAGCAGGTATATGAAAAGTGCGAGGCCAGTAATCCCGATGACGATCTTGGTCCCGACGCTGGTGGAGAATGTCGAGAAGGCGCCGGTTGATCGTGATGGCATCGAAAGTTCAGTTTACTGTTGCGTCGCGAGCACGTGCAAGTTAGCATCAGGAGTTTCCTGCCGTCATGAAAATCCACGAGTATCAAGCGAAGGCAATCCTCGCGCGCCACGGTGTGCCCGTGCCTCGGGGCGAAGTCACTTCCACACCGGCGGACGCTGCGGACATTGCCACGCGCCTCGGCACGAGCGTGGTCGTCGTCAAAGCGCAGATTCACGCCGGCGGTCGCGGCAAAGGCGGCGGCGTCAAGCTCGCGAAGAGCCCGGCCGAGGCAGCCGCGCTTGCGGGCGGCATGATCGGGATGACGCTCGTCACGCATCAGACCGGCGCCGACGGCCGCAGCGTCGGGCGCGTGCTCATCGAGGAAGGTCTGCAGATGCAGCAGGAGCTGTATCTGAGCCTCGTGCTCGATCGCGCCTCCGGCAAGCCCGTGATGATGGCGAGCGCGGCCGGCGGCATGGACATCGAGGAGGTCGCCGAGAAGACGCCGGAGAAGATCGTCAAGGTTTTCATCGAGCCGGGCGTCGGCATCGTGCCGTTCGAGGCGCGGCAGCTCGCGTTCGCGATCGGTCTCGACGGCGCCCAGGCGATCAAGTTCGTCAAGCTGGCGACGGCGCTCTACGATGCGTTCCTCGCCACCGACGCATCGCTCGTCGAGATCAACCCGCTGGTCGTCACGGCGGCCGGCGACCTCCTGGCGCTGGATGCCAAGATGAACTTCGACGACAGCGCGCTCTATCGCCACCCGGACATCCGCGAGCTGCGCGACACCGCCGAGGAAGACCCGCTCGAGATCGAGGCGTCGAAGTTCTCGCTCAACTACATCCATCTCGACGGCAACATCGGCTGCATGGTCAACGGCGCCGGCCTGGCCATGGCGACGATGGACATCATCAAGCTGGCAGGGGGCGAGCCGGCCAACTTCCTGGACGTCGGCGGTGGCGCGAACGCGGAGCAGATTCGCAACGCGTTCAAGATCCTGATGTCCGACAAGAACGTGCGGGCGGTGCTCATCAACATCTTCGGCGGCATCCTGCGGTGCGACGTCCTCGCGCAGGGCGTGATCGCCGCGGTCAAGGAGCTCGGGGTGCCGGTGCCGATCGTCATCCGCATGGAGGGCACCAACGTCGATGAAGGGAAGCGCCTGCTCCGAGAGAGCGGGATGAACTTCACGACCGCGGACGCGATGGATGAGGCCGCGCAGAGGGTCGTTCAACTGGCCACGCAGACACGCAGACACGAAGACACGAAGAAGACTTGAGTCTCAAAATGATTCCTCGTGCCCTCGTGCCTTTGCGGCCCGTTTTGATTCAACAATCGACTCCATATGTCTGTTCTCATCGATAAATCGACGCGACTCCTTGTTCAGGGCTTGACCGGCCGCGAGGGCACCTTTCACGCGAAGCAGGCGGCGGCGTTCGGGACCACCGTGGTCGGCGGCGTCACGCCCGGAAAGGGCGGCACGACGCACGAAGGCTGGCCGGTTTTCAACACGGTGCACGACGCCGCCGGAGCGACGGGTGCGAACGCATCGGTCATTTTCGTTCCGCCGGCCTTCGCCGCCGACGCCGTGATGGAGGCCGCCGACGCCGGCATCGCCCTCGTCGTCTGCATCACGGAGGGCATTCCGGTCCTCGACATGATGCGCGCGATGACCTTCTTGAAGACGCGGCCCGCGACGCGGCTCATCGGGCCGAATTGTCCGGGTGTCATTTCCCCCGGGAAAGCGAAAGCCGGGATCATCCCCCACAACATCGTGAAAGAGGGTCATATCGGGATCGTGTCCAAGAGCGGCACGCTCACGTACGAGGCGATTCACCAGCTGACGCGACTCGGAATGGGGCAGACGACCTGCATCGGCATCGGTGGCGACCCCTTCATCGGCACCACGCACATCGATGCGCTGCGGCTGTTCGGGGATGACCCGGACACCGAGGCCGTCATCATGATCGGCGAAATCGGCGGCAGCGCCGAAGAAGATGCCGCAGCCTGGATCAAGAGCCACTTCAGGAAGCCGGTTGTCGCGTTCATCGCCGGCCAGACAGCCCCGCCGGGACGCCGCATGGGCCACGCCGGAGCCATCATCGCGGGTGGCAAGGGGACGGCGGCGGAGAAGATGGCCGCCCTCGCGGCGGCGGGTGTCCATGTCGTGAAGAGCCCGGCGGATATGGGCAAAGCCATCCTCGACGTGACTCGCCGGTTGTAGCTCGTCGCGCACGGGAAGCGAGCTACCACAACCGCGTGATATAATCAGGCGGTTGTCTTTCCCTCTATCCTCATACGCCGTAAGGACTTGAGCATGTCACCGAGCGATCTAGCCGTTCAGGAGCAGCAAACCTCTGGCAATCGACAGAACATCGTTAACGACTTCAGTATCCAAATCGCGACCGTCAACGGATCGGGCAGTCAGACGGCCAACATGGTGCTGCTGCGGTCGATCCTGCTGATGGGCGTCCCCGTATCCGGCAAGAACATGTTTCCGTCGAACATCGCCGGCCTGCCGACCTGGTACACCATTCGGGCAAGCAAGCGCGGGTACATCGCCCGGAAGAAGGAAGTTGACTTCCTCGTCGCGATGAATGCGGAGACCGCGAAGGAAGATGTGCTGACGCTCGAGGCTGGCGCGGCGGTCGTGTACGACGAGCCGCTGAAGCTCAATAGCCTGCGCAGCGACCTCGTCTTCTATCCCGTCCCGTTCGACAAGCTCGTCGCGCCGGTCTGTCCCGACGCCAAGCTGCGGCGTCTCGTGCGCAACATGATCTACGACGGGATCCTCGCGAAGCTTCTCGGCATCGACCTGGCGTTGATGGAGAAGGCGCTGGGCAAGCAGCTCGGCAAGAAGGCGAAAGCGGTGGTCTTGAACGGCGGCGCGCTGAAGGCCGGCTGGGAGTACGCGAACGCGACGTTCACGAAGCAGGACCCCTACGTCATCGAAACCATGAACGAGACGGCGGGCAAGATCCTCATCGAGGGCAATGCCGCCGCGGCGATTGGGTGCATGATGGCCGGCGTGACGGTCGTGGCCTGGTATCCGATCACGCCATCCTCGTCGCTGTGCGAGTCGCTCATCGGCTACATGAAGAAGTACCGCGTCGACAAGACGACGGGCAAGGCCACGTTCGCCATCGTCCAGGCCGAGGACGAGATCGCGTCGCTGGGGATGGTCATCGGTGCGAGCTGGGCCGGGGCGCGGTCGATGACGGCCACCGCCGGGCCCGGCATCTCGCTGATGTCGGAGTTCGCGGGCCTGGCTTATTACGCGGAGGCGCCGGCGGTGATCTTCGACGTGCAGCGCGTGGGGCCATCCACGGGGCTGCCGACACGGACGGCGCAGGGCGACCTGCTGCAGACCGCGTTTCTCTCGCACGGCGACACCAAGCACATCATGATCTTTCCGGCCTCGGTCGAGGAGGCGTACACCATGGCGATGGAGGCGTTCGATCTGGCCGAGCACTTTCAGACGCCCGTGTTCGTGATGATGGACCTCGACCTCGGCATGAACAACTGGATGTCGGGGCCCTTTACCTATCCGACCAAGCCGATCAACCGCGGCAAGCGCCTCACGGCGGAGAAGCTGGCGGAGCTCGGCGAGTGGGGGCGCTACCGCGACGTCGACGGCGACGGGATCGCCTACCGCACGATTCCTGGTGACGGGCTGCCCGTCTATTTCACTCGCGGCTCGGGTCACAACGCGAGGGGGCAGTACAGCGAGCGGCCGGACGACTACGTCGAGAACATGGATCGCCTCGCGCGCAAGTTCGAGACCGCGCGGGCCCACGTTCCCAGGCCGGTCATCGATTCGAACCCGAAGGCGAGGATCGGATTCATCGCGTACGGCACCTCGGACTACGCGACCGAGGAGAGCCGGGATCAACTGAAGGATGAGACCAAGGTCGAGACCTCGTACTTCCGGCTGCGGGGCTATCCCTTCAACGACGAGCTCGCGGCGTTCATCGACGCGCACGAGCGCGTGTACGTCATCGAGCAGAACCGCGATGCCCAGCTGCTGCAGCTGATGAAGCTTGAGCTGTCGCCCGAGCGGCAGACCCGGCTGCGCAGCGTACTCCACTACAACGGCCTTCCGATCGACGCCCGGAGCATCACCGACGGTGTGCTGGCACAGGAAGGCTTCGAGGTCGCAAAGAAGACGGCGTTGCGGGTGAGTGCCGGCAGCGCGGGCGGAGAATAGATGGCCACAATCAAAGTGAATCGAATCGGGCTGGAACCACAGATCTACAAGGGTAGCAAGACCACGCTGTGCGCGGGATGCGGTCACAACGCGATCTCGGAGCGCATCATCGACGCGTTCTACGAGATGGGCGTCAACCCGCAGCAGGTCATCAAGCTGTCGGGGATCGGCTGCTCGAGCAAGAGCCCCGCGTATTTCCTGGGCGGATCGCACGGCTTCAATGCGGTCCACGGCCGCATGCCGTCGGTCGGCACGGGGGCGATGCTTGCCAACCAGAAGCTCATCGCGATCGGCGTCAGCGGCGACGGCGACACCGGCGCGATTGGCATCGGGCAGTTCGTCCATCTGATGCGCCGCAACCTGCCGATCATCTACATCATCGAGGACAACGGCTGCTACGGGCTCACGAAGGGGCAGTTCTCGCCGACGGCCGACCTGGGGTCGAAGCTGAAGACGGGGGTGGTCAACGACCTGCCGCCGATCGACACCTGCGCGCTGGCGATCGAGCTCGGTGCGACGTTCGTCTGCCGCTCGTTCTCAGGGGACAAGAAACAGCTGCTGTCGCTCCTCAAGGCCGCGCTCGCGCACCGCGGGACCGTGATGCTCGACGTGATCTCGCCGTGTGTGACGTTCAACGATCACGAAGGCTCGACGAAGAGCTACGCCTATGCCAAGGACCACGACGATCCGGTCGAGGACGTGACGTTCGTGCCGTTTTTCGAGGACATCACCGTCGAATACGAGCCCGGCACCGTGCAGGAGGTCACGATGCACGACGGCTCGAGGCTGGTGCTGAAGAAGCTCGAAGAGAGCTACGATCCCACCGACAAGATCGGCGCCCTCAAACGCCTGCATGAAACCGCGCGACGCGGCGAGTTCGCGACCGGCCTCATCTACATCGAGCCGGACCGCGACGACTTCCTCACGCAGCTGAACGTCGTGGACGAGCCGCTCGCGACGCTGCCTCTCGACCGCGTGCGGCCGGGGAAAGAAGCGCTGGACGAGATCATGGAATCGCTGCGCTGACCGAAGCCGGGGATCGCCCCTGCTATACTCTCCGGATGAGCGAGCGGACGCTGGCCATCATCAAGCCCGATGCCGTGGAGCGGGGGCTGATCGGCCGGATCATTCAGCGCATCGAACACGAAGGGTTTCAGATCCGCGCCATGCGGCGCGTGCAGTTGTCGCAGCGGGAGGCGGAGGGCTTCTACGTCGTGCACCGCGAGCGCCCGTTCTTCGCGAGCCTGACCCGCTTCATGTCCTCAGGGCCGGCTGTCGTCCTGGTACTCGAGGCGCCTGGGGCCATCATGAAATGGCGGACGCTGATGGGCGCGACCGACCCGGCGAAGGCGGATGCCGGCACGCTGCGAAAAGAGTTCGCGGAATCGATCGAGCGCAACGCCACGCACGGATCCGACGCACCCGAGACCGCGGCGTATGAGATCGGCTACTTCTTCGCGGGTCTGGAACTGGTCTAGGAAGGCGAAGGTCGCGTGGGAAAGACGCTCGTCCTGGTCGGCCTGGCGATTGCCGGTGCCGGGCTTCTGCTGATGATCGGCCTGCCGCTCGGGCGCCTGCCGGGCGACGTGGCGTTCAAGCGCGGTCCCGTTTCCTTTTACTTTCCCATTACGACGTCGATCGTCGTGAGCCTGATCCTCACGCTCATCTTCAGTCTGTTCCGGCGCTAAACGATGGCGATCAAGAGCGATACATGGATTACGCGGATGGCCCGCGAGCACAGGATGATCGAGCCGTTCGTGGACGATCAGGTGCGCGCCGGCGTCATCTCATACGGTGTATCGTCGTACGGTTACGACGTCCGCGTGGGGAATGAGTTCAAGGTCTTCACCAATGTCTTCAACACGGTGGTGGATCCCAAGAACTTCGACCCGAGGTCCTTCGTCGACATCGTCGCGGACCAGTGCATCATCCCGCCCAACTCGTTCGCGCTGGCGAGCACGGTGGAGTACTTCCGGATCCCGCGCGACATCCTGACGGTCTGCCTCGGCAAGTCCACGTACGCGCGCTGCGGGATCATTGTCAACGTGACGCCGTTCGAGCCGGAATGGGAAGGGCACGTCACGATCGAGATCTCCAACACGACGCCGCTCCCGGCCAAGATCTACGCGAACGAGGGCATCGCGCAGGTCGTGTTCTTTCAGAGCGACGAGGTCTGCGCGCGGTCGTACAAGGACAAGAAGGGCAAGTACCAGGCCCAGCGCGGCGTCACCCTCCCCAAGCTCTAGCTTATATTCTTGTAATGTTTATTGATTTGACTTCTGCGATCGGACGGCGTGTAATGTCTGGACCCATGTCGTTCGTCCCCGTCATTCGCGTCGTTGTCGTCGGGGTCGCATTTATTGCGGCCACGGACACCTGCGGCTGACGGCCCCGAACTTCACCAGATTCAGAGCCGTCACCCGCAGGGGATGACGGCTCTTTTGGCGTACAGGGACTCTTATGCGAATCGCCTATCAGGGAGAGCCGGGCGCGTTCAGCGAGGCCGCGGCCAGGCGCGTGGACGCCGAGGCGCAGCTGGTGCCGTGCCGCAGCTTCGAGGAGGTCTTCGACGCGGTCGACGCGGGCCCGGCTGGCTATGGCGTCGTGCCGATCGAGAACTCGATCGGCGGCAGCATCCACCGGAACTACGACCTGCTGCTGTCGCACGAATTGCCCATCGTCGGCGAGGTGGAACTGCCCGTGATCCACCACCTGCTGGCGCTTCCCGGAGCGACGCTCGCGGGCCTCAGGCGCGTCTACTCGCACCCGCAGGGCCTCGCGCAATGCGAGCGGTTTCTGCGCTCGCTGAAGGGCGTCGAGGTCGTCGCCACCTATGACACCGCCGGCAGCGCGAAGATGGTCGCTGACGCCGGGGCTATCGATGCCGCGGCCATCGCGTCCGCGCGCGCCGGCGACGTCTTCGGCTTGACGCCGCTGGCCTCGTCCATCCAGGACTTCGACGACAACGTCACGCGCTTTCTGGTCATCGGCCGCCGGCCGCTGTCGAATACGGTGCCGGACAAGACGACCATTGTCTTCACGGTGCCGAACGAGCCGGGCGCGCTCTTCAAGGCGCTGAGCGTTTTCGCCCTCCGCGGCGTGGATCTCACGAAGCTCGAGTCGCGCCCGATCCCCGGCCGGCCGTGGGAGTACCTGTTCTACGCCGACCTCGCCGCCGCGCGCGACACCCTGGCGTGCGCGCGGGCGCTGGGACACCTGGCGGAGTTCGCGCCGACGCTGCGGATGCTCGGATCGTATCCGAGCTGGAAGCCCGCGGCGTCGCGCATGCCGGATCCGTTCGAGGTGGTGTCGTGAGCAATCCGCTGACCGAGGGCGCACACCGCGCGCCCGCGCGCGCCATGCTCAAGGCGGTCGGCTACTCCGACGCGGACCTCAAGAAGCCGCTCATCGGCGTCGCGAACACGTGGATCGAGATCGGCCCCTGCAACTTTCACCTTCGCGAGCTCGCCGTCCACGTCAAAGACGGGATCCGCGCCGCGGGCGGGACGCCGATGGAATTCAACACGGTGTCCATCTCCGACGGCATCACGATGGGGACCGAGGGCATGCGCGCGTCACTCGTCAGCCGCGAGGTCATCGCCGACTCGATCGAGCTCGTAACCCGGGGCAACGGGTTCGACGGCCTGGTCATTCTCGTCGGTTGCGACAAGACGATTCCGGCGGCCGTGATGGCGCTGGCGCGCCTGAACGTGCCCGGCCTGGTGCTGTACGGCGGATCAATCGCGCCAGGCCACTGGAACGGGCACGAGGTGACGATCCAGGACGTGTTCGAGGCGGTCGGTGCCCACGCCGCCGGCCGTCTGACCGACGCGGACCTGGGAGGGCTCGAGGCCGTCGCGTGCCCGGGCGCCGGCGCGTGCGGCGGCCAGTTCACCGCGAACACGATGGCCATCGCCTGCGAGTTCCTCGGCATCGCCGCGCTGGGCAGCGGCAGCGTTCCGGCCAACGACCCGGCGAAAGCCGGCGTGGCGCGCCGCGCCGGCGAGCGCGTCATGAGCCTGGTCCGCGCCGGTCTGAGGCCCAAGGACATCATCACCCGAGTCGCGATCGACAACGCCATTGCGTCAGTCGCGACGACCGGAGGCTCGACCAACGCCGTTCTGCACCTGACGGCCATCGCGCGGGAGGCAGGGCTCGAGATCGCGCTCGACGATTTCGATCGGATCAGCGCCCGGGTCCCGCTCCTCGCGGACCTCAAGCCGTCGGGCCGCTTCGTCGCCACCGATCTGCACGCGGCGGGCGGCAGCCCGCTCGTCGCCAAACGGCTGCTCGAGGCCAGGGCAATCGACGGCTCCGCGGTCACGGTGACAGGAGAGTCGCTCGCGACTGAAGCGTCGCGCGCGGTGGAGACGCCGGGCCAGGACGTCGTTCGCCCCGCGAGCCGGCCGCTCAAGCCCAACGGTGGTCTCGTGATCCTGCGCGGAAGTCTCGCCCCCGACGGTGCGGTGATGAAAGTGTCGGGCGCCGATCGACTGCGCCACCGCGGACCGGCGCGCGTCTTCGACAGCGAGGAAGCTGCCTTCGACGCGGTGCAGCGCCAGACGATCGTGCCCGGCGACGTCCTGGTGATCCGGCACGAGGGGCCGAGCGGCGGCCCGGGCATGCGCGAGATGCTCGCCGTGACCGCGGCGATCGTTGGCGCCGGCCTTGGTGACTCCGTGGCGCTCGTCACCGATGGTCGATTCTCGGGTGCCACGCGAGGGTTCATGGTCGGGCACATCGCGCCCGAGGCATCGCGCGGCGGACCGATCGCGGCGGTGCGTGACGGCGATTGGATCGTCATAGACGTGGCCAGCCGGTCGCTCGACGTCGAGGTGACCGCGGACGCGCTCGCGCAACGGTTCAACGGATGGCAGGCGCCAGCGCCGCGCTATGTGAGCGGGGTCCTGGCGAAATACGCACGGCTCGTGTCATCCGCGTCGATGGGGGCCGTGACGGGATAGGGCGAAGTCGGGTTTCAGTGGACATATGAAGCTGACCGGTGCGCAGATCCTGTGGGAGTCGCTGGTGCGCGAAGGGGTCACCGACGTATTCGGGTACCCGGGCGGCGCGATTCTGCCGGCCTATGACGCGATGCTCGGCTACCCGATTCGCCACGTGCTCGTCCGACACGAGCAGGGTGCGACGCACATGGCCGACGGCTATGCGCGGGCCAGCGGCAAGGTGGGCGTTGCGATCGCCACCTCCGGCCCGGGCGCGACCAACATGGTGACCGGCATCGCGACCGCGATGATGGATTCCTCGCCGATCGTCTGCATCACGGGGCAGGTCGGCAGCAGGCTCATCGGCTCTGATGCCTTCCAGGAGTGCGATATCACGGGCATCACGCTGCCCATCACCAAGCACAACTATCTGGTCACGAGCCCCGATGAGGTCGCGCCGGCAGTGCGCGAAGCCTTTGCCGTTGCGCAGGCCGGGCGCCCGGGGCCCGTGCTGGTGGACATCACGAAAGACGCACAGCAGGGCAGCGCGGAGCTCGACTGGGAGGCCGCCGAGCCGCACCTGACGGAGGCGTACGACGCGGCGCTGCCCGGTGACGGTGACTACCTGGATGCGGTCGAGCTGTTGAACGCCGCCGAGCGCCCGCTGATTCTCGCCGGCCACGGCATCACGCTCTCGGGCGCGGAGCGTCACGTCCTCGCGCTCGCCGAGCGTGGAGGCATTCCAATCGCGATGACGCTCCTCGGTATCGGCGCCGTGCCGGCGTCGCACCCGCTCAACCTCGGCATGATGGGGATGCACGGCGAAGCGTGGGTCAACGAGGCGATCCAGAGCGCGGACCTGTTGATCGCCCTCGGCATGCGATTCGACGACCGCGTCACCGGCAACCTGAAGACCTACGCGCGGACGGCGCGAAAGATCCATGTGGACATCGATCGCGCAGAGCTCAACAAGAACGTGCGCGTCGACGTCGCCATCGCCAAGGATCTGAAGGCGGCGATCGACGAGTGGTTGCCGATCCTGCGGCCGCGCGATCGGTCCGCGTGGGTCGCGCGCATCAACGCGTCGAAGGGTGACTCCGCCGTCCGCGACATTCAGAGTCTTCCCGACGCCGGGCATCTCTACGCGGCGCACGTCCTCAACGACCTGTGGCGCCTGACCGGCGGCAACGCCGTCGTTGTCAGCGACGTCGGCCAGCACCAGATGTGGGAAGCGCAATACTACAAGCACGAGCGCGCGCGGACGCTCATCACTTCCGGCGGGCTGGGCACGATGGGCTTCGCGCTGCCGGCGGCGATCGGCGCGAAGATCGCCTGCCCGGATGCCGAGGTCTGGGTCGTCGTCGGCGACGGCGGTTTCCAGATGACGATGGCTGAGCTCGCCACGGTGGTGCAGGAGCAGCTGGACATCAACGTGGCGATCATCAACAACGGCTATCTCGGGATGGTCCGGCAGTGGCAGGAGTTCTTCTACGACAAGCGGTATGCGGCGACGCCCATCAGTGGGCCCGATTTCGCGAAGCTGGCCGGGGCGTTCGGCATTGCGGGCACCACGGTCACGCGGCGGGGCGAGGTCGCCGGCGCGGTGGCCGCGGCCCGCGGCACGAGGCGCGCCGCTGTCATCGATTTTCGAGTGGAGCAGGAGGACTCGGTGTACCCAATGGTTCCCGCTGGCGCGGACCTGCACAAGATGATCCGGCGACCGTCGCCGATCGTGTTTTGATCTTGAGGCGAGGCAACTGCACGCGGCCATGGGTCTTCAGCCCACCTCAGAGTCTTCAGCCCGCCTCTTCAGGATGTGAGCGCTATTATGGTGCACACCTTTGCGGTTTACGTCGACGACAAGCCCGGCGTTCTGAATCGAGTGGCCTCGCTGTTCAGGCGCCGCGGGTTCAACATCGAGTCGCTCACCGTCGGTCACACTGAGACACCCGGTCTCTCGCGCATGACCGTCGTCGTCGACACCGACGAGTACGGCGCGCGGCGTCTCGAGGCGAATTTGTACAAACTGGTGCCGGTCCGGCGCGTCGACGACATCACGACGGCGCCGTCGATCTCGCGGGACCTGGCGCTCATCAAAGTGGCGGCGACGGGCGACGCTCGGACCCATGTGCTGCAGCTCGTCGATGTCTACCGCGCCCGGATCGTGGACGTCAGCCCCGAATCGCTCGTCATCGAGGCAACGGGCACCGAGGACAAGATCGACAGCCTGCTCGAAGTTCTGCGGCCGTACGGCGTGATCGAGATGGTGCGGACGGGGCGGGTCGCCATGGCGAGGGGCGCCGCCGGTGTCGTGTCGGTGCGGCGGGCGCCCTCGGGGCCGGTGCCGGCTGCGGAGATCGGCGGGGACGTCAGCGGCTGTTCGGTCTGACGGACTAACACTGAAGAGGACGAAGGCCAAAGGAGTTGGATATGGCGACGATGTATTACGACAAGGACGCCGACCTGTCATTGATCCGAGGGCGCAAGGTGGCGGTGATTGGCTACGGATCGCAGGGACATGCGCACGCGCTGAACCTGAAGGACAACGGCGTGACGGTGCGCGTCGGGCTGCCGGCCGCGAGCCGCTCGCGGGCGAAGGCGCAGGCGGCCGGCCTCGTCGTGGGGGAGGTCGCCGACGTCAGCCGCTGGGCCGACGTGGTGATGATTCTCATTCCGGACACGTCGCAGGCCGCGGTCTACCGCAACGAGATCGAGCCGAATCTGGCGCCTGGGGACTTGCTGATGTTCGCGCATGGCTTCAACATCCGGTTCGGCACGATCACGGTGCGACCCGACGTTGACGTCGCGATGGTGGCGCCCAAGTCACCGGGGCACCGCGTGCGCGAGCTGTTCGTGGAAGGCGCGGGGACGCCGGCGCTGGTGGCCATTCACCAGGACGCCACCGGACGAGCGCGCGCCCTGACGCTGTCGTACGCCAAGGGCATCGGTGTGACGCGCGCGGGCGTTCTCGAGACGACCTTTGCCGAGGAGACCGAGACCGATCTGTTCGGCGAGCAGGCCGTGCTGTGCGGCGGCGTCAGCGCGCTGATCAAAGCCGGGTTCGAGACGCTCGTCGAAGCGGGTTACCAGCCCGAGATCGCGTACTTCGAGTGCCTGCACGAATTGAAGCTGATCGTGGATCTGATCTATCAGGGCGGCCTGAACTACATGCGCTATTCGGTCAGCGATACGGCCGAGCACGGGGACTACACCGGCGGACGACGAATCGTCACTGACGCGACACGACAGGAGATGAAGCGGCTCCTGGAGGAGGTGCGCAGCGGCGCCTATGCCAAGGCGTGGATCGCGGAGAACGAACAGGGCCGGCCATGGTTCAACCGGACCCGCGAAGCTGAGCAAGATCATCAGATCGAGCAGGTCGGTGCCCGGCTCCGCGCGCTGATGCCCTTCTTGAAACCGGTGACGACCGACGACACCAAGCCCGTGGCCCACGGCACTCCCGCCTGACGGCGGACTTCACGCGAGCCACCTTGACCACTAAAGGACACAGGTGATACAACTTACGCGTCTCGGATGTTTCCGAGGCCGTCGCCGTTCCCGGTTACATGGATAAACTTGTCGAGCGCGAGACCGCGCCTCGAAACCCACTCGTCGCCGCGCCAGCCCTCGCCGTCCAGTTCTTTTTGATCCCATTGGCGGTCGTTGCACTCGCGGTGAGCGTGTACGTTGGCTTTCGGGCTCTGCTCGCGGACTCCCGTTCTCCTCAGGATTACCTGCGCGAAGTGCAAATGGGCGGGTCGAACCGGCGGTGGCCCGCGGCCTATGAGCTATCGCGCTTGATGACGGACCCGGCGGTGCGCGCCGACCGGACGCTGGCGCCCGCGCTGGTACGGGCGTTTCAGGGATCGCAGGGCGACTCCGAGGTGCGGCGATATCTGGCCCTGGCCATCGGTCGCCTGGATCCGCCGCTGCCGGCCGATGCCGTGGCCGAGCTGACGCAGGCGCTCGACGACCCCGACACGGAGACGCGTATCAGCGTCATCTGGGCCTTGGGATCATCCGGCGATGCGGCGGCTGTCCCGCGCCTCCTGGCGGCCTATACGGCGCAGGACGCGGATGCCGGCGTTCGCAAGATGCTCGTATATGCGCTCGGCGCGCTGCCGGGTGACGCCCAGGGCGCCACGCTCCGCGCGGCGTTGCAGGACGAGGCACCGGACGTTCGATGGAACGCGGCCGTCGCCCTCTCGCGCAAAGGCAGCCGCGAGGGTGTGCCGGTTCTGCGACAGATGCTGGATCGCCAGTACGTCGAGCAAACCGTGAAGCGCGAGGTCCACCTGGACGCCGATCAGGACCCGATTGCGGACGTGATGATTAGCGGCCTGCGCGCCGCGGCAACCTTGAAGGATGAGACGCTGAGGTCGCCGGTGACGGCGCTGAGCCTGAACGATCGCAGTTTGAAAGTGCGGGAGGCGGCGCTCGAAGCTCTAAAGGTGATGGGATAAGTCGAATGGCAGACGACACGAACGCTCCAAGCGCGCCGGCAGGCGGCGCTACCACCGCGCCGGCAGCGGGCGCGACTGCGCACCCGGCCCGTCCCGCAGCGCCGCCCAGGCCTGCTGTGGCGATCCCGGATCTGGCCGGCCGGACGACCACGGCCGCCTCAGCTGGCGGGCAAGCCGCAGCCAGGCCCGCTGCCGCGGTGGCGGCGAAAACGGCGACGCGCGACGCCGACGATACGTCGCCGCTGCTGACGCGACGCGCCTGGATGGGTCTGGCCTGGGGCGCGTTCTCGGCCGCATCGGCCGCAGCGCTGGCGGCGACGGGACGCTTCATGTTTCCGAACGTGCTCAACGAGCCGCCGCAGCAGTTCAAGGCGGGTTTTCCGAACGAGTACGGCATGGGTGTGGACGAGCGGTGGAAGGAAAAGTACGGCGTCTGGCTCGTGCGGACGGCGGACGATATCGACCAGCACGCGAGCGGCTTCTATTCACTCAGCGTGACCTGCACGCACCTGGGATGCACGCCGAACTATCTATCGGCGGAGAACAAGTTCAAGTGTCCGTGCCACGGCAGCGGCTTCCGCACTACGGGCGTCAACTTCGAAGGCCCGGCGCCCCGGCCCCTCGAGCGCACGCGGATCGTGCTGGCCGAGGACGGCCAGATCCTCGTCGACAAGAGCCGGCACTTCCAGCGGGAACTCGGGCAATGGACGGACCCTGAGGCTTTCTTGAAGGTTTGATCATCTTTTATGGCTGACACCAAGACCGTCGCTCCGAAGGAAGGCCCAGGCACCAGGGTCTGGAACTGGCTGACCGAAACGCAGGTCTGGAAGTCGGTATTCCGGCACGATCGGCCCGACAGCGACCGCAACCGCGTGCTCGTGATGCTGTCGAACGTCTTTCTGCACCTGCACCCGGTGCGGATCCGGAAGTCGGGCGTCAAGCTGCGCTACACGTGGTGCATGGGCGGGTTGAGCTTCTTTCTCTTCCTGGTCCTGACGTTCACCGGCCTGCTCCTGATGTTCTACTACCGGCCGACGCTCGAGTACGCGTACACGGATATCGTCGGTCTGCGCGAGCACGTGCCGCTCGGCATCATGCGCGAGATGCACCGGTGGGGCGCGCACGCGATGGTCATCACCGTGTGGCTGCACATGTTCCGCGTCTTCATGACTGGGTCGTACAAGCCGCCGCGCGAGTTCAACTGGTCGGTCGGCGTCATCATGCTGGTCCTGACGCTGCTGCTCTCCTTCACGGGATACCTGCTGCCGTGGGATCAGCTCGCCATCTGGGCGATCACGGTCGGTTCGAACATGGCGCGCGCGACGCCGTTCCTGGGCCACGAGGGGCCAGGCGCGGCGCTGCTCCGGCTCGGTGACGTCCCGCTGATTCACGCGGCCGACGATGCGCGGTTCGCGCTGCTCGGCGGCACGTTCGTCGGGGAAGGCGCGCTGCTGCGGTTCTACGTGCTCCACTGTGTCGGTCTGCCGCTGGGCATCGCGGTGCTGATGGCCGTGCACTTCTGGCGGGTGAGGAAGGACGGGGGCATTTCCGGGCCGCTGTAATTGTGGTTTGTGGATTGAGGATTGGGGATTGAAAACGTCATCCGTCTGAAGTCCTGATTTCGGAGTTACCACGAATGGGTTTCATCAAGGGAATTGCCAACGCGGTCGCCGATCCGCGACTGTTCTTCCTGCTCGCGGTCGCGGGGCTGTTCGTCGTGCTCTGGAAGCGCGAGGCGGTCGCGTCAAACGCCGTCGGGTACGGCGCGCTGGGGCTCCTCGGGTTGTTCTTCGTATTCGGGGCGTTCGACCCGAACTTCCGGCTGATCATGACCAAGCCGGACAACGTGCCCATTGTTGGCCTCATCTTCCTGCTGCTGTTCTTCGTGTGGTACTCCATTCGAGAAGGAGTGCTGAACGACCGCCGGATCGCCGCGGGGAAGGGGCCGATCGAGAAGGAGGAGGCCGATCGCGTCTGGGTCTGGCCGGATCTGGTCTACACGGAGCTGATCGCCCTCATCGTCTGCTCGGTTGTCTTGATTGTGTGGTCCATCCTGCTCAAGGCGCCGCTCGAGCAGCCAGCGAACCCGGCGAACACGCCGAACCCGTCGAAGGCCCCGTGGTACTTCCTCGGCCTCCAGGAAATGCTCGTCTACTTCGACCCGTGGCTCGCCGGTGTCGTGCTGCCGGGCCTGATCATCGCGGGCCTGATCGCGATCCCCTACATTGACAAGAACCCCAAGGGGAACGGCTACTACACCTTCATCGAGCGCAGAGCGGAGGTCACGATCTTCCTGTTTGGCTTTGCCGTGCTGTGGTCGTCGCTCATCGTGCTCGGGACGTTCCTGCGCGGCCCGAACTGGAATTTCTTCGGTCCATTCGAGTTCTGGGACATCCACAAGCTGGCCGCGCTCACCAACGTCAACCTGTCCGAGTACATCTGGGTGCGCGGCCTCCATACCGGATACCCATCCAGCTGGTTCGTGCGCGAGATCTTCGGCATCGTGCTGGTGCTCTTCTACGTCTTCGCGCTGCCGCCGATTCTCGCGAAGAGCGTGTTCAAATCGTACTTTGCGAAGCTGGGTGCGCCCAGGTACTACGTGACCGTCTTTCTGTTCCTGATGATGATGTCGCTGCCAATCAAGATGCTGGCGCGCTGGATCTTCAACCTGAAATACATCGTCGGCATTCCTGAGATCTTCTTCAACATTTAATATGGCTGACAAGAAGAGTGTCGGGCACGCTTACAACGTCGACTTCCTGAACGTCGTCTTCGCGGCGTCCAGCCTGTTTCTTTTCCTGTCGGTCGTCTGGATGGTCTGGGACGACTACGACCGGGAATGGAAGAGCACGCAGCGGCGCTTCGCGCAGCTCGAGTATCAGGTGACGCAGGCGCAGCTGCAGCAGGCGGGGCGCGCGGTCGACCGGAACAAGCTCACGCAGTTGCAGGCGCAGGAAGCGGCGGCGCGCAAGAGCATTCAGGCCAACCAGGCCAAGGTCGACGAGCTGCAAGGGAAGGTCAAGGCCGCTGACATCGTCCTGAACCGCGCGGTGCTCGACTACAACTACGCGAAAGCGGAGTACGACCAGGATCGCTACGATTTCGAGGCTTCGCGCGCCGCTGGCGCGTCAAACGCCGAGAGGAAGGGGCAGCGCGCAGCCGAGGAGGCGACGCGGCTGAACGAGCTGAACCTGGCGCAGGAAAAGGCCATTGCGGACAAGGCCGACGCTCAGAAGGAGCTCGGCCAGTACACCGGCCAGGCGGCAACCCTGGGCAAGCAGATCGAGGAGATCGGCGCTGAACAGGCGCGCCTGACAAAGCGGCTGAACGTCATCGCGCCGAGCGCGCTCAAGGACTACTTTCTCAACGCGCCGCTGCTCGACTTCATGGCGCCCACGATCAAGGTCCAGCAGCTGATCCTGCCGAACGTCGTGGACGATGTGAATTTCATTCGCGTGCCGAAGATGGACCGGTGTCAGACCTGTCACCAGGCGATCGACAAGAAGGGCTACGAGAAGTACCCGCAGCCGTTCACCACGCACCCGAACCTCGATCAGTTCCTCGGCGGCAGCTCGCCGCACCCGATCGATCGGGTCGGGTGCACCGTCTGCCACGAGGGGCAAGGGCAGTCGATCAGCTTCAACGAAGCGTCGCACATGCCGACGGGCGAGAAGCAGAAGTCAGAATGGGAGAAGAAGTACCACTGGGAAGAGCCGCACCAGTGGGACTTCCCGATGCTGCCGCTCAAGATGACCGAGGCGTCGTGCGCCAAGTGCCACCGCCAGAACATCTACGTTCCGAACGCGCCTGCGTTGAACCTGGCGTACGCGACCTTCGAGCGCGCGGGCTGCTATGCCTGCCACAAGACGAAGGGCTTTGACACGAATATCCGCAAGCCGGGCCCGATTCTCACGAAGATCGACTCGAAGCTGACGCCCGAGTGGGTGAAGACGTGGATCCGCAACCCGCGCGCGGTGAAGCCGACGACCTGGATGCCGCGCTTCTTCTACAACTCGAACAACAGCTCGCCTGAGGACGCGGTTCGCAGCGAGGCGGAGATCAGCGGCATCGCCGCGTATCTGTTCGCGAACTCTGAGAAGCACGAGTTCGCGGTGAAGAGCCCGGCGCGCGGCGATGCGAAGCGCGGTGAGGAGATCGTCAAGTCGATTGGCTGTCAGGGGTGCCACGTCGTCGGCGAAGGCAAGCGGTCCGAGATCGGCCCGCGCCGGACGTTCGGTCAGCCGCTCGAGAATATCGGCAACAAGACGACCTACGAGTGGATCTACAACTGGGTGCGGGACCCGAAGCATTACAGCCCGGCGACCTACATGCCCAACCTGCGGTTGACCGATGCGCAGGTGGCAGACGTGGCGACCTACTTGTCGGGGCTCAAGGGCGCGAGCGGCGATGCTGCGAAAGCCACGCCCGATCAGAAGGCCACCGACGACACGCTGCTCGACTACCTGAAGAATGTTGTCCCGTTCGAGGAGGCCAAAGCGCAGCTCGGGAAGCTGGGTGTCCCCGAGCGCCAGGTGGAGCTGGGTCGCCGCGCCATCGGCCGCTACGGCTGCTTCAGCTGCCACGACATCAAGGGTTTTGAGACCGCGCAGTCGATCGGCACGGATCTCTCGGAGGAAGGGACGAAGCTCGTGACGCGGCTGGACTTCGCGTTCATCACGGAGATCCCGCACAGCTCGAAGACGGCGTGGTTCCGGACCAAGCTGCACGATCCGCGCATCTTCGACCGGGGCCGCGTCCTGTTGCCGCTCGACAAGCTGCGGATGCCGAACTTCGACTTCACGGACGACGAAGTGGAGCGGCTGGTCACGGCGATCATGAGCTTGCAGCGCGAGATTCAGCCGCCTGCGGCCTATCCTGCGCGATCCGCACGTCTCGACTACGAGGTCACCGGCCGGACGCTCGTGCATCGGCGCAACTGCGTCGGCTGCCATATCATCGAGGGCGATGGCGGCGACTTCACGAAGCTCGTCGCGGACCCGTCGCTCGGACCGCCGCTGCTGACGCCGGAGGGTGCGCGCGTGCAGTCGGATTGGCTGTACGCATTTCTCCGCGGGCCGATCATCATTCGCCCGTGGCTGAACGTCCGGATGCCGACGTTTGGCCTGGACGACCAGAACTTGAATGGCGTCATCCGCTATTTCGGCGCGGTGTCGAACACCGTCGGACCCTTCCAGACGCACGAGCTGAAGGCGTCCAACACCGGCGATGCCGGCGGCAAGCAGATGTTCGAGCTGCTCAAATGCCAGCAGTGCCACGTGCTCGGGGCGATCCCCAAGGACCAGCCGACGTCGAACCTCGCCCCCGATTTGCGCATGGCGCCGGAGCGGCTGAATCCGGACTGGATCCTCGCGTGGCTGAAGAAGCCATCGGACATCCTGCCGGGCACGCGGATGCCCGCGTTCTGGCCCGACTACCCGAAGTCGTTCTACCCGCAGCTGGGCGGCGACGCGGAGGCCCAGATTCTGGCAATTCGGGATCATCTGCTCACATTCCGGGGCGGCCCGAGCCCGAAGAGCGCTGGCGGCGCGAAGAACGCGAACAACTGATCAGATTTGGTCATCTGGTCATCTGGTCATCTGGTTATTGGGTCATTGAAAAGCGCGCCCGCAGCCCAATGACCAGATAACCCAATAACCAGATAACCCATTTCCTGCCCGGCTATAATTGCGTAGTGCTTCGCTCCTACCGGGGCGTTCTGCCCCGTGTGCACCCATCCGCGTTCATCGACGAATCCGCTCAGGTGATTGGCGACGTCGAGATCGGCGAGGAGAGCAGCGTCTGGATGTGCGCTGTTCTGCGGGGTGACGTGCACGCGATCCGCATTGGTCGGCAGTCGAACCTCCAGGACGGGACGATCGTGCACGTGATGAACGGGACGCACCCCACGACCATCGGCGACCAGGTCACGATCGGTCACGGCGCCGTGGTGCACGGATGTACGATCGAGCGCCAGTGTCTCGTCGGCATGGGAGCGATTCTGTTGAACGGAGCGCACGTGGGCGCCGGGTCGATTGTGGCCGCCGGCACGCTGCTCGTCGAAGGCATGCGCGTTCCGCCGAAGTCCCTCGTAATGGGCAGCCCCGGGAAGGTGAGACGTTTGCTGACCCAGGCCGAGGTCGCCGGCATCCTGTCGTACGCGGAGCGGTACGTCGGATACCGATTGGATTACATGTGACATCCACCAAGCCGCCCAGCGGGACGCGCGACTTTCTGCCAGAGGACGTTCGCCGGCGCGAGCACGTGATGGGGGTCGTCCGCGACGTCTATGAGCGCTACGGGTATGCGCCGCTCGAGACGCCCGCGTTCGAGAACCTCGAGACGCTCGTCGGCAAGTACGGCGAGGAGGGTAACAAGCTCATTTTCAAGATCCTGAAGCGCGGTGAGCACGAAACGAGCGGCGAAGCCGACCTGGCGCTGCGATACGACCTGACGGTGCCGCTGGCCCGCGTTGTCGCGCAGCACCAGAACGAGCTGCCGAGGTTCTTCAAGCGGTATCAGATGCAGCCGGTCTGGAGGGCGGATCGTCCGGCCAAAGGGCGTTTTCGCGAGTTCTACCAGTGCGATATCGACGCCATCGGATCGCCATCGCCGCTCGTCGAGGTCGAGCAGATCGCGGCGGTCGCAGAGGTCCTAGCACGCCTCGGGTTTGCCGACTTCCTGGTGCGCGTGAATCATCGGCTGATTCTCTCTGGTCTGCTCAATGCGTCGGGTGTGCCGGACGGACTGCACGCCGATGCGTTGATTGCGCTCGACAAGCTCGACAAGATCGGCGCCGACGGTGTGGCCAGGCAGCTCGAGTCCCGAGGCATCAACGCAACGACGGCGAAGGCGTGCCTGGACAGCTTCCACGTACCGCCGGCAGAGACTTCGCAGCAGACACTCGCGCGCCTGCGCCACGCGCTCGGGCAGACCGACGCCGCGGTCGCCAACCTCGAGGGCATCGTCTCGTTGCTCTCGCACACGGGCGCCGCGGGGCGTGTCCGAATCGACCTGAGCCTTGCGCGGGGCTTGTCGTACTACACCGGCGCAATCATGGAAGTGACGGTGCCAGACCTCCCAGGCAGCCTGGGCGGCGGTGGGCGCTACGACAACCTGATCGGCATGTTTCTCGGCCGAAACGTTCCCGCGTGCGGTTTTTCGCTCGGCCTCGAGCGGATCATCGTGGTCATGACGGAGCGACAGATGTTTCCGGCCGCCGTGGCCGGTGGCGCCGTTGACATCATGGTGACAATCTGGGAGGAGTTGGCGTTGCGCGCGGCGGCGATCGAGCTGGCCGATAGCCTGCGCAAGGGCGGTTTGCGCGTCGAGGTCTACCCTGAACCCGATAAACTTGGCAGGCAGTTCAAGTACGCGGCCGATCGCGGGACGCCATTCGTCGCGGTTCAGGGCGGAAACGAGGTCGCCGCGCGTACCGTGACCATCAAGGATCTGCGTACCGGCGAGCAGGCCGCCGTCACGCGCGACGAAGCGCCGGCATATGTGTCTGCGCGGCTCCGAGCTGTGAAGCCCTGAACGCCAGGCAGAACGTGTGAATCCCGAACCCTGAGCCGAACCCGAAAAAGGACGATGCCAGAACCGCTCGGCAATCTCACTCGAACCCACACCTGCGGGGCGCTTCGCGCCGAGGACGTCGGCGCGGAGGTCGTGCTGCTTGGATGGGTCCATCGCATCCGCGACCTGGGCGGCGTCGCCTTCATCGACGTACGCGATCGCGCGGGCCTGTCGCAAGTCGTCGTCCGCGAGAACGAGGCGCTGATGGCGGCCGCCAAGCGCCTCCGACCCGAATTCGTCGTCGGCATCACTGGGATGGTGCAGCGTCGATCCGAGGAGACGATCAACCCGAAGCTCGCCACGGGCGACGTCGAAGTGCTGGCGCGCGACATCCGTATCCTGAACGAAGCCAGGACGCCGCCTTTTCAGATCGCGGAGGACACTCCCGTCTCCGAGGAGGTGCGCCTCAAGTACCGCTACCTCGATCTGAGACGCGCGCGGCTCCAGGCGAACATCGGGCTGCGCCACCGGGTGGCGATGGCGACCAGGACGTATCTCGACGCGAACGGCTTCTGGGAGATCGAGACGCCGATTCTCGCGAAGTCAACGCCGGAGGGCGCGCGCGACTTTCTCGTCCCCAGCCGCGCGCATCCGGGCGAGTTCTACGCGCTTCCGCAGTCGCCGCAGCTCTTCAAGCAGATCCTGATGATCGCGGGCACGGACCGCTATTTTCAGATCGTCCGGTGCTTCCGCGACGAGGACCAGCGCGCCGACCGGCAGCTCGAGTTCACGCAGGTCGACATCGAGATCTCGTTTGCGCGGCAGGAAATCGTATACGGCCTCGTCGAGCCGCTGATGCGTGAGATCTTCAAGGAAATCGGTCGTGGCGTGACGCTGCCGATCCGCCGCATGCCGTATGCTGAGGCCATCGCGACGTACGGATCGGACAAGCCCGACTTGCGCTGCGGCATGCCGATCCACGATCTGTCAGACATCTTCCGCGAGTCCGAGTTCCGGGTCTTCAAACAGATCGTCGCTGAAGGGGGCGTCGTCCGCGGCTTCGCCGTCCCGCACGGCAACAAGTACACACGGAGCCAGCTCGATGTGCTTGTCGATCAGGGTAAGCAGATGGGTTTCGCCGGGCTCATCTGGGTCCGGCCCGGGCAGCCGCCGCTCAGCTCCGTGAAGGCGCTCGGCGAAGCGACGCTCGGGCCCGCACTCGAGCGGGCGGGGGCGGCGCCCGACGATCTGCTGCTGATGGCCGCCGGCCCGGCGGAGGGCACCTCGAAGCTGCTCGGTCAGCTGCGGTTGGCGATCGCGAAGAAGGATAACCTGCTCGACGCAGAGGCATTTGAGTTCCTGTGGGTCACAGATTTCCCGCTGCTCGAGTTTCACGAGGAGGACGGTCGCTGGTACTCGATGCACCACCCCTTCACGTCGCCCCTCGACGAGGACATGGACAAGATCGAGAGCGATCCTGGCGCCGTCCGTGCAAAGGCCTATGACCTGGTGCTGAACGGATCCGAGATAGGCGGCGGGAGCATCCGTATTCACGACGCCGGCCTCCAGGCACGGATGTTCAGGCGCCTGGGTATCGACGACGACGAAGCACGGCTGAGGTTCGGGTTCTTCCTCGACGCGCTCGAATACGGGACACCCCCGCACGGCGGGATCGCCCTCGGGCTCGATAGGATTGTCGCGATCCTGGCGGGTGAGGCCTCAATCCGCGAGGTCATCGCGTTTCCGAAGACCGCGAACGCCCTCGACTTGATGGCCGGGGCGCCGTCTGCCGTGGATCCGAAGCAGTTGCGCGAGCTTTCGTTGAAGATCCAGAAATGAAAAGAATCACGGTCCCCGAAGAGGGAATCGAGACCTTGTTCGGCTCGTACGACGAGAACCTCAAGCACCTCGAGTCGCGCTTCAACGTCCGCATCCGCACGCAGGGGCACGACCTGCTGATCGAGGGGCAGGCGCCCGATCTCGATCGAGTCGATCGCGTGGTGGCGCAGCTGGCCTCGCTCGTGCGCGACGGCTACAAGCTCTCGAACGCCGACGTCAAGACCGCATCCGATCTCGTGGCGCAGGACGAATCGGTGGACCTGCGCGATCATTTCCTGAAGGGCAGCCTGACGTCCGCCGGCAAGCGGCGCGTCGCGCCCAAGACGGTCAACCAGCGCCGCTACCTCGACGCCATCGAGCAGAACGACATCGTTTTCGGCATCGGTCCGGCCGGGACCGGCAAGACCTACCTCGCCATGGCGCAGGCCGTGTCGTTCCTGGTGGCGAAGAAAGTGAGCCGGATCATCCTCGCGCGGCCAGCGGTCGAGGCGGGCGAGAAGCTCGGTTTTCTGCCCGGCGATCTGCAGGAGAAGGTCAACCCGTACCTCCGGCCGCTGTACGACGCGCTGTACGACATGCTCGAGACCGAGCGTGTGGCCCGCTATCTCGAGCGCGGCACGATCGAGATCGCACCGATCGCGTTCATGCGCGGGCGGACCCTCAACGATTCGTTCGTCATCCTGGACGAAGCCCAGAACACGACCACCGAGCAGATGAAGATGTTCCTGACGCGGCTCGGCTTCGGATCGAAAGCGGTCGTCACCGGCGACGTGACGCAAATCGATCTACCGACCGGACGGATGTCAGGGCTCGTGGAAGCGATGAAAGTGGTCGGCGCGATCGACGGTATTTCGTTCATCTACTTCGACGAGCGGGACGTCGTCCGTCACAAGCTCGTGCAGCAGATCGTGAAGGCGTACGAGGCGTTCTCGAACGGCAACGGCCGCCAGCATGCCTGAGGGCGACCAATGCCTCCACGTGCTGGTTGCCGACGCGCGCGGACGGCCCGTGGCGGCGCGCGGGCTCGCCGCGTGGCTGGGACGCGTCGCGCCCCGCCGTGCGCGCGGGACGGTCAGCGTCGCGCTGGTGAGCGACGCACATAGCCGGACGCTGAACCGGACCTACAGGCGAAAAAACTACGCAACGGATGTCCTGTCATTTCCGGCCGGCCCCCCGATCTTCACGCGCCTGAGCTCGCGACTGGCCAGTCCCCGACTCACTCCGGGCGCCCCTACCCCCCGGAGCCCTCCCGCAGCTGGCTGCCCCGCATTCCTGGGTGACATCGTCATCGCCAGGGGCGTGGCCCGCCGTCAAGCACGTCAGGCGCGGCACTCCGAGCTGACCGAGCTGAAGGTCCTTGCACTGCACGGGTTGTTACATCTGCTCGGATACGATCACGAGCATGATAATGGCCTGATGCGGAGAGTCGAGCAGCGGCTGAGGCGGAACGGCGGCCTGTCCGCGGGGGTCATCGAGCGGGCGCGACGATGATCCCGCTCCTGGTGTTCCTGCTGGCCTGCGCGGCGGTGTACCTCGGCGCGATCGAAGCCGCGTTCAGCGCACTGATGCGCCTCTCCCTCCGCCTGGTCGCCGAGCGCAGCCGTCGCCCCGGCGCGCTGGGCGTCTACCTGGACGACCCACTGCTGTTGTTCTTGCCTGTGCGGC
Organism: Vicinamibacterales bacterium; assembly: GCA_035939575.1. Taxonomy (GTDB): domain Bacteria; phylum Acidobacteriota; class Vicinamibacteria; order Vicinamibacterales; family CAVVIG01; genus DATKHR01. The sequence goes on from DASZFS010000488.1 coordinate 28,277, forward strand.
TGCTCCTCGGCCTCGTCACGGGGGCGGCGACGGCGCTGCTGTCCCGCGGCTTGGGCATCGACGGCGCGCGGAGCCTGACCGTCGTCGCGCTCAGCGTCGTGGCGTTCGTCCTGTTCTGCGAGCTGCTCCTGCCGTTGGTCATCGTCGGCCGCGGCCCCGAGCGCATCCTCGAGCTGCTGCTGCCATCTTTTGCGCCGATCGTGCGCGCGCTGGGTCCGGTCACGCGGCTCATCACGCGATCGGTGGCCACCGCGACGCGTCAAGCAGCGACGCCGCCTGCAGAAGAGGGCGAAGCGGAGGCAACCGAAGCGACCAGCTCGTATCTCGACCCGGCCGAGCAGAATGGTCTCATCGCCGGCGAAGAGCGGCGCCTGTTGCAAAGCATCGTCGACTTCGGTGACACGCTGGTGCGCGAAGTGATGACGCCCAGGCCCGACATCGTCGCGATCCGCGAGGATGCGACGATCGGTGACCTGCGCGCGCTGTTCCGCGAGCAGGAGTATTCGCGCTTCCCCGTCTATCGCGAGAGCCTCGACAATATCGCGGGATTCGTCTTCATCAAGGATCTGGTCGCGCTCGGGGCGTCCGCGAGCGACGACTCGCGTATCCTGCCGCTCGTCCGGCCGCCGGTGGTCGTACCCGCGACCAAGCGGGTTCCCGAGCTGCTGAAGCAGTTCCAGCGGCAGCAGACACAGTGCGCGATCGTCGTCGACGAATACGGCGGCACCGCCGGCCTGGTCACCATCGAGGATCTGCTCGAGGAGATCGTTGGCGAAATCCGGGACGAGTACGACGTCGAGTCCGAGCCGATTGTGGACGAGGGTCGGGGCCGGTACGTCTTCAGCGGCAAGGTGAGCGTCGACGAGGTCGCGCGGCGGCTCCACGTCGAGATTGAGCGAGAGGGCTTCGAGACCGTGGGCGGCTTCCTGATGCATCACATCGGCCGCGTGCCTGCAGTCGGCGAGACATTCGAGATCGAGGGCTTGACCGTCGAGGTCCTGGACGCCGAGCGGCGGCGCATCAACAGGGTGCGCATCGGCAGACGTCCGGCGGCGGAGCGCGCCGAGGACCTCGAGGAGAAATCCTGGCAGCACCATACATGAAGACCGGCCTCGTCTCGCTCATCGGGCGGCCGAATGCCGGTAAATCAACGCTGCTCAACCGTCTTGTCGGCACGAAGCTCGCCATCGTGTCGGACAAGCCCCAGACCACCAGGAACCGCAT
>DASZFS010000489.1:0-13171 GCA_035939575.1 Vicinamibacterales bacterium
GTTGATGATCACGACGCCCGGCGCCCCGCTCACATCCTGATCGGTGAACGCGCGGCCACGGAGAATTGGTATCTTGAACGCGCTGAAGTACGTCGGCGCGATGGGCGCAAAACCGGCGCCTCCATGCGCCGGGCCATCGAGCGGACGCCCCTCGATGATGATCGGAAGGCCGAGTCCTCCCTGAAGCGGCACGCAGCACGCGGCGGCGGCGACTTCCACGCCGGGAAGCGCGCTCAGCCGCTCGGTGCCGTCCCGCATCATTTGACCGACGGCTGAGGCGCTCGCGAATCGTTCACCCTTCAGCGACATGCGCATCGTCAGCACGTGGTGCGCATCGAAGCCGGGGTCGACGGCGTGCAGGGCGAGAAACGTCCTGACGAGCAACGCGGCACCGACCAGCAGCACGAGCGCCAACCCCATTTCGCTCACGACCAGGACTGCGCGCGCCTTGTTGTGGCGAAGCCCGCCGGCCGACCGTCCGCTGCTTTCTTTGATCGTGGTGTTGAGATCGACCCGCGAAGCCTGGAGGGCCGGCACCAGGCCGAAGACGAGGCCGGTGAGCAGCGATACGGCGGCCGTGAACGCGAGCACGCGCCAATCGACGTTGACACCGGAGCCGTCGGCGCCAATGCGCGGAATATTGCCGGGATTGACGGCGAGCAGCGCGCGAATGCCCGCAACGCCCACGATCAGCCCGAGCATCCCACCCATCGCCGACAGGACGACGCTCTCCGTCAGGAGCTGGCGGATGATGCGGCCGCGGCCAGCGCCTATCGCTGCGCGAATCGCGATTTCGCGCTTGCGGACCGTTGCCCGCACGAGGAGCAGGTTCGCGACGTTCGCGCACGCGATGAGCAGGACGAAGCTGACCGCACCCAGCAGCACCCACAGCGAGGAGCGAACGTTGCGGACGATGATCTCCTGCATCGGCTGGACGCCGAAGCCGTTCTGGCGCCCCATTGCATTGGGAAACATCTCCCGGAACTCGTTGGCGGCCTGCTGCAGCTGTGCGTTCGCGGCCGCCAGCGTGATCCCCGGTTTCAGGCGACCCGCGGCCGTGAAAAAGTGCCCCTGCATCACGCTGTTCGGGTCGTTCTGAAACGGCAGCCAGATGTCCGGCGGGCCCGTCGGCGACTGAACGGCCTCCGAGTCGAACGGCCCCAGGACGCCGACGACGACGTGCGGCTCGCCGTTCAGCGACAGTGCGCGCCCGACAATCGTGGCGTCACCGCCCAGGCGGCGCCGCCAGAATCCTTCGCTCAACACCGCGACGTGTCCGCCGTTCGGGAGATCTTCAGCCGCGGCGAAGCTCCGGCCCAGGATGATCGGCACGCTGAACAGCCGGAAGAAGTCCGCGCTCACGTGCGCGGTCGCAACCTGTTCCGGGTCGCCCTCGGTGAGGTTGACCGCGCTGAACCGGTAAGCCGAGACATCCTGGAACACGCTCGTCTGCCGGCGCCAGTTGTTGAATTTCGTCGGTGATGCGCCGGGGCCCGACCCCTGCGGGGACGTGTTGAGGAACAGGACGAGCCGCGCGGGGTCTGGGTAGGGAAGAGGCCTCAGCAGGACTGTGTTGATCACCGAGAAGATCGCCGTGTTCGCACCGATGCCGAGCGCCAGCGCCGCGATAGCGGCAACGGTGAACGCCGGGCTTTGCCTGAGCGTACGCAGGGCGTGCCGGACGTCTTGAAGGACCGTTTCCACGAGGGGATAATAGCGTGCCCATGCGGCGGGTACCGCTGCTTCGAATGCTTGTGCTGGCCGCCGCGCTGGCGCTTCCCCTGGCGCTTGACGGAGCCTCTGGTTCGCGCGGTGAACCTGCCCTCGTCGCAGTGCAATTACTGGCCATCAACGACTTCCACGGGAATCTCGAGCCGCCCTCCGGCGCGAACGGTCAGATGAACTCCACGCCGGCGGGGGGCGCCGAGTACCTCGCGACGCATCTGGCCAGCGCCATCGCCGACAACCCGAACTCGATCGTCGTCGCCGCGGGCGATCTCATTGGCGCCTCACCGTTGATCTCCTCGCTCTTTCATGACGAGCCGACGATCGAGGCGATGAACGCAATGAATCTTGCGGTCTCATCCGTCGGCAATCACGAGTTCGACAAGGGCGTCGGTGAGCTTCTGCGCATGAAGCGCGGGGGCTGCCATCCTGCGGACGGCTGCCAGGGCGGCGGCGAGTTCAAGGGCGCCGCGTTCCAGTATCTCTCCGCGAACGTGGTCCGACAGGCGACGCACGCCACGCTGTTCCCGGCGACGGCTGTCCGGACCGTCGGCGGCGTCCGGGTTGGCTTCATCGGCGAAACCCTCAAGGGCACGCCACGCATCGTATCGGCGGCGGCAATCCGGGGATTGACGTTTCTGGACGAGGCGATCGTCGCGAACGAGTCCGCGGCGCGCCTGGAGCGCCAGGGCGTCCATGCGATCGTGCTCCTGGTTCACGAAGGCGGCCGGCAGCGACCTGCTGAAGGGGATTCAGACCCGAACGAATGCGTGAACTTCGGCGGCGCTATTGAGTCGGTTGTCGGCAAGCTGACGGCCAATATTCCAGTGGTCATCAGCGGCCACACGCACACGTTCTACAACTGCCGGATTGGCGATCACCTGGTGACCAGCGCCGGCGCGTACGGACAGATGATCACGCGGATCAACCTGGAGATCGATCGCTCGACTGGACGGATCGCGCGCGCGTCTGCGGCGAACGAGATCGTGACCCGTGACGTGGCCAGGGATCCGGCGGTGACGAGCATTATCGAGAAGTACGGGGCGCTCGCCGAAGGAACGGCCAACAGGGTCGTCGGCGCGGTCGTCGGCGACATCAGGCGATCAGCCAACGCAGCCGGTGAGTCTCCGCTGGGCGACATCATTGCTGACGCGCAGCTGGCGGCGACGAGCGCTGCGGCCAACGGCGCAGCCGTGGTGGCGTTCACGAATGAAGGGGGAATTCGGTCGGACATCGTCGCCGGTGCCGGGCCGTTGCCGGCGCGGGACGGCCGGGTCGCGGAGGTCACCTACGGCGACCTGTTCAGAGTGCAGCCATTCGGCAACGTCCTGACCGTGTTCACGATGACCGGCGACATGATCAAGCGCCTGCTCGAGCAGCAGTTCGACAATCCGCGGCCAGGCGCGGCAAGCGTCCTCCAGGTGTCGAGCGGCTTCACGTATCGGTACCGGTTGAAGGCGCCGGCGGGTCAGCATGTCGAGCGCAACTCGATCGCGATCGCCGGGCGCCGCATCGGCCCAGCGGATCGGGTGCGGGTGGCAGCGGTGAATTTTCTGGTCGATGGCGGCGGCGGCTATCCTGCGCTGGGCCAGGGCACCGGCAAGATCGTGGGCGTGCCTGACATCGATGCGCTGGTCGCCTATTTCAAGGGTCACTCGCCCGTCGCGCCGGGACGGCAGGACCGAATCATCAGGATCAATTGAAGAATGGCGTTTGAAGAATGAAGCTGACCTGGTTGGAGGGGCTCTTCTACGATGCGCGGTTTGCGTTGCGCGGGCTGCGGCGCGACCTGGGGTTCACCCTGGCGGCCGTGGCGATGCTCACGCTCGCCATCGGGCTGAACGTCACCGTGTTCGCTATTGTGGACGCGATGCTGTTTCGCGGCTTCCCCTACGTCAAGGAGAATAACCGGCTGCTGTATCTCCGAAATCGCTATCCGTCTGGCCTGGAGGGTATCCCGTATCCCGACTTCGAGGACTGGCGCGCGCAGGCGCGCGCATTCACCGGAATGGCGTTCGTGACGGGGCGGTCGATCACCCTTCGCGACAGCGATGGACGCTCGATGGACACGCAGTCATGGACGGTGGGGGCCAACACGTTCGGTCTGCTGGGAGTCGCGCCGTTCCTCGGGCGCGACTTTACGCCGGCGGACGAACGTCCAGGGGCCGCACCGGTCGCCATCCTCACGTATAGCTTCTGGAACACCCGCTTTGGCAAACGCGCGGACATCGTCGGCTCCACCGTCCAAATCAATGGAGAGCCCGCCACGATCGTCGGAGTCATGCCCGAACGCTTCGAGTTTCCCTTGCCGACGGACCTCTGGACGCCGGTCGTGCCGGCCCCTCAGATGCGGCAACGGGGCCCTGGCGCGCCTCAAGCCTTCATGGTTGTCGCGCGGCTGCGTGACGGGGTACGCGTGCGCGAGGCCTACACAGAGCTCGAGACAATCAACCGTCGCTTGGAGCAGGCGTATCCCGCTACCGATCGCGGCCTCGTCCCGACGCTGGCCACGCACGCGATGCTGAACAGCGGGGAGGATGCGCCCGTCATCTGGGGCTCGCTGTGGGTGGCGGCTTGGTTCGTGTTGCTGATCGCGTGTGCCAACCTGGCCAATCTCACACTCGTGCGCACGCTGGGGCGCTGGCGAGACTTTTCGACAAGAATCGCGCTCGGCGCGGGCCTGGGCCGGATGGCGCTCCAGATTCTACTCGAGAGCCTGACGCTCGTGGCGGTCGCGGGAACGCTCGGCTGGTGGGTCGCCAACGGGAGCATGCGGGTCTGGCGCGCGATCACCGCGTCTCGTTTTCAGGTCCTCGACTACACCGTGGATTCCCGCACGCTGGCGTATCTCGTCGCGGTATCGATCATCGCGGCGGTTGTGTGTTCGCTTGCGCCGCTCGCCAGGCTGCTCCAACTGCGCGTGAGCGGCGCCTTGAATAATGATGCGCGTGGGGTCACGCAGAGCCTGCGCAGCAAGCGTCTCGCCGCGGGACTCGTCGTCGGCCAGATGGCGCTCGCGATCGTGCTGCTCTCGGGGGCAGGCATCCTCATGCGGAGCTTCGTGCGGATTGTAAGTGCCGGGACCGGCGTGCGCGACCCGGAACACATCTTGGTTGGATCGACGAGACTACCCTCCGATGCGTACCCGAGCGCCGCCGCGCGGCTCGCCTACTTCAACCGGCTCGACAAGCAACTGCGATCGATTCCAGGTATCGAGGAGGCGTCCGTGGCCACGAACATTCCGGTCTACGGAATAAACCCGCGGACGTTCGAGATAGAAGGAAGGCCCAGGCCGCTTCTTGACGCTGAGCGCGTCCAGTTCTTGAAGGCTGGACCCGACTACTTCCGGGTGCTTGGGGCCTCCGCGGTGTCCGGCCGCGACTTCGATGACCGCGATCGCGCGTCGGCCTTGCCGGTCGCGATCGTGAATCAGAGCTTTGCGTCCACATTCTGGCCGGGCGAGGAACCCCTCGGCAAGCGTCTCCGGTCGTTGGATCCGAACCTGCCGACCGAGTGGCGCACGGTAATCGGAGTCGTACCGAACATCATGCAAGGCGATGCGCTTCGGCAGCGCTTCAAACCGCTCGTGTACGTCCCGTTCGAGCAGGAGCCGGCGCCGCGGCGCGCGGTGTTTCTCGTGCGCACGGCCGTGCCTCCGCGCCAGGTGGCACAAGCCGTTCGCGCCGAGGTGCGGAGATTGGACCCGAATGTGAGCCTGGAGGACTTCGACACGCTCAAGGCCAGGTTCGCGTTCGATCGCGACTACATGGACGCGCAGCATAGCGAGTTGAAGAAGCACGCGGCGGTCGCGCCGATCTTTGCCGTGATCGCCCTGCTGCTTGCCGCCATCGGGCTCTATGCCGTCATTGCGCATTCGGTCAGCCAGCGCACAAGAGAGATCGGCGTCCGCATTGCGATCGGCGCCGCCGGTCGCGATATCAGGCGGCTCATTCTCCGTGAGGCGATGGCGCCCGTCGGCGCGGGTCTGCTCTTGGGGCTGGTGGCCTCGCTCGGTGTCAATCGCACGCTGCAATCGCAGTTGGTCGGCGTGTCCCCCTACGATCCGGCGACGTTGATTGCCGCACCCGTGGTGCTGGTGACCGTTGCGCTGTTGGGATGCCAGACCCCGGCGCGCCGGGCGATGGGCATCGATCCCGCGGTCGCGCTGCGCCACCAGGGATAGAGCCGGGCAGAAACGTCCGCTTCGTTGACGTCACTCCGCGCGAAGAGCGTCCACCGGATTGACGAGGCTTGCCCGTCGCGCCGGAACGATGCATGCGACCAGCGCCGCGAGCCCCAGCGTCCCCATCGTCGCGGCGAGCAGCAGCGGGCTGTGTGCGGACGTCTGGTACAGCTGCGACGCTAGCAGGCGGCCGAGCGCGAGCGAGGCCGCGATGCCAGCGGCCAGACCGGCAATGACCGGGCGCATGCCCTGATCGATCACCAGACGCAGGATGTCGCGCGTCTCTGCCCCGAACGCCATTCGTACCCCGATTTCGCCGGTGCGTTGCCCGACCGTGTACGCCACGGCGCCGTAGACGCCGACCGTCGCGAGCACCATGGCGACACCAGCGAAGATCCCGAGGAGCCCCATCATCAACCGCGCCTGACCGAGCGTTTGCGCGACGACAGCATCCATGGTGTTCGGCTGCGCCACCGCGACTCCCGGATCGACCGTCGTCAACGCCGACTGGACGAGGCGCGTCACGGCGTTCAACTCGAGGCGGCTGCGCACGGTAATGAGCGCGAACGGGAAATTCTCCTGCGCCCACGGGCGATAGAATTCCATTGCGGGCGGGTCGGCCACGCGTTGTGAGCGCACGTCGCCGGTGACGCCGACGATTTCTGCGGGCGTTCCGGCGCTGGTCACGAGCAGCGTCTTGCCGATTGGATTGTCGTTGGGGAAGACCTTCTTCGCGCCCGCCTGGCTGATCAGCACCACGTTCCGGCCGTCGGCGAGGTCGTGTTCGTCGAAGTCCCGCCCGGCCATCAGAGGAATACCCCACGTCTTGAGATATCCGGGGGCAATGTCATGGCCGGGCGCCGAGGCGCGTTTGTCCACTGGCGGAACCTCGACGTCTGCCCGCGCGTACAGCGTTCGCCCGCCGCCAAGCAATGGAGCGTCGCCGCTGATGCTCGCGCTCTCCAGACCGGGCACGTTGCCGAGCGCGGTCAACGTCCTGTCGGCGAACCGCTGGCGCGCGTCACGATCGACGTAGCGCGCCTGCGGCAGCGTGATGAACCCGATCCACAGATGGTCCGCGTCGAACCCGAGGTCCTGCCGGGTCAATCGCACGAAGCTCGTGATGAGCAGCGCAGCGCCCGCGAGCAGCGTGACCGATAACGCGACCTGCGCGCCCACCAGAATCGTGCGGAAGCGCTGTTGTCGCCGGCTGCCGCTCGCGCCGCGCGCGCCCTCCTTCAACCCGTCGATCAAATCGGCCCGCGACCCTTGCACCGCGGGGTACATGCCCATGGCCAGGCCGGTCACCACGGATAACACCGTCATGAAGCCCAGAACCGGCAGCGACAAGCCGGGGTCGTAATCGCGCTCCAGCGGCAGGAAGTTCGAGGCCAACGATGGAATGACCGGCACCAGCCGCCATGCGAGGAATGCACCGGCGGCTCCGGCGAGCGCGCTGACGAGGAGGCTCTCGAGCAGGAAGAGCCGGAGCACGCTCGAGCGCGACGCCCCCAGCGACATGCGCAGCGCGATCTCTCGCCGGCGGCCGCTGAACCGCGCGAGCAGCAGGTTCGCGACGTTGCTGCACGCGATCAGCAGCACGAGGCTGACGGCCGCGAGGAGCGTGGCGAACGCCGGGCGGAGATTTCCGGTCACGTCGTCCGGCATTGTCTTGATCAATGTGGCGGCCGTGCGATCGATGTTGCTCGGGTACTGCGTGGCATAACCCTGTTCGAGCGATAGCAATGCCCCGCGCGCCTGTTCCGGCGTGATGCCCGGCTTCAGTCGTCCCAGGACGCGCAGAAATCCAGTGCCGCGCATCATGCGATCGTGCGAAAAGCCCGGGATGACGAACGGTTTCGTCGTCCAGACTTCGGCGACGGCATTGGTGCCGAACCAGGCCGCGGGCTGGTTCGGCAGGACGCCGACGATCGTGTGCGAGATGCCGTCGAGCGCGATGCTGCGGCCGATCACATTCGGATCGCCGCCCAGCCGCGCCCGCCAGAACCGCTCGGTGACGACCGCGACGTCGGCGCGCTCTTCTTCTTCCGCCAGAAAGTTGCGGCCGCGAATTGGCTGGACGCCGAGCAGACTGAAATAGCTCCAGGTCAGCCGTCCGCCAAAGACCTGCACCGGATCGCCGAGGCCGGTCAGGGTGAACGCGGAGAAATTCTCGGCCGCGAAATCGCTGAAGATGGTCTGCGCGTCGCGGTAGTGCATGAAGCGCGGCGCCGACAGCGGAATCTCGTTGAGATCGCGCTCCTTCGCGCTGGCGTACAGGTGAACAACTCTGTCCTGCTCCCTGTAGGGGAGACCGCGCAGGAACAGATCGTCGATCAGGCTGAAGATGGCGCTGCTGAGGCCGATGCCGATCGCCAGCGTCAGCAACGCCAGGAGCGTGAATCCGGGTGACTTCAGCAACTGGCGGAACGCAAAGCGAAGGTCTGTAGTCATGTGACCGCCGCCCGAACGCCTCAGCGCTGTGGACTCAGTGCGGCGGAGACGTCGCAGCGGATCTTATGCCAACGCCGGTGACCCCCGGTGTGAGCTAGTTAGCGTCGCCCTTGCCGAACGATTGTTCGAAATTGGGACGAAGGCGTCCATCTGCGGCCATATTCGACGAGAAGCTGATCACTCAGAATGGGGCTGAAGACTCATGGTCGCGTGCAGTTGCCTACGCCCTCGATTCTTAAAGACACTGTACGACGTGAGAATCTTGATTCTGGGGCGAGGCAACTGCACGCGGCCATGAGTCTTCAGCCCACCTCAGAGCCTTCAGCCCATCCCAGAGTCTTCAGCCCGCACGCTCGAACGAGGTGACTGAGGGTTATGATTCCCCGGCATGGCGACGCTCCATTTTGTCGCGGGCAAAGCGGGCGCGGGCAAGACCACGCTGGCTCGCAGGTCGATGAAGGCTTCACGGTCGTCCGTTACGGATGTTGAGCGGCAACTTGGCGCGATTGCGACAACGAGGAGACCATCATGGATCCGACCTTCTACGAAAAAGGGCCGGTTCGCGTCCACTATGAGGAGGCCGGTTCCGGCTTCCCGTTGTTGCTGATCGCCGGCGGCGGATTGAACTCGACGATTGCCGGGCTGAAGCGCGGCGATCCCTTTAATCCGCTTGAGGAGTTCAAGGGGGAGTACCGCTGCATCGCGTCTGACCTGCGCAATGCAAATGACGGCCAGTCCTCCGGACCGCTGGAAATCGACCGCCCGTGGGATGCATACACCGATGACCACCTCGGTCTGATGGACCACTTGCGCATCGACAAGTTCATGGTCATGGGCTTCTGCATCGGCGGCCCTTTCATCTGGAACCTGTTGAAGCGGGCGCCCGATCGGATTGTCGCAGCCGTCCTGGCGCAGCCCAGCGGGTCGCGTCCGGAGATGCGCGATCTTTTCTACGAAACCAATATCAAGGGCTGGGCGCCGGCGCTGACCGCCCGGCGGTCCGACATCACGATGGAGATGGCCGACAGATTTCTGACCAGGATGTACCGGACCAACCCCGATTTTGTCTTCACCGTGACGCGTGAGTTCGTCCGCAACTGCCAGACGCCCGTGTTGATTCTGCCCGATGATATCCCGGCGCACCCGTACGCCGTCGCGATGGAGGCCGCAATGCTGGCGCCGAAGGCCGAAGTGAGCATCTTCCCGTGGAAGGAGCCGAAGGAGCGCATTCCACTGGCGGTGCGCCAGATACGTTCCTTCTTGCGGGCGCATCGGCCTGCTTCCGTATAAAGCTATGGAGCTGGAGACTCATGGTCTCGTGCAGGGCTGAAGACTCATGGCCGCGTGCAGTTGCCTCGCCCCAAGAATCAAGATTCTCAACGGTTGTACAGGGTCCTCAAGAATCGAGGGCGTAGGCAACTGCACGCGACCATGAGTCTTCAGCCCGCCTCAGAAGCTTCACACGTTTATCAGATGGGTTGTCTGCAATGACGTTTCTCGTGACTGCCGCGCTATTGTTCGTTACAAGTCTGCAGGCGCCCGCACAGCAGCCGGCGCCGGGCCCGCTCGCGCACGCGCAGGCAATTCTCGCATCGATCGCGGCGAAGGACTTCACGCAGGTCGAGGATCAGTTCACCGCCGCCATGAAGGCGGCGCTGCCGCCCGGCCGTCTGGCGGCCGCCTGGACGGCGCTTCTGAATCAGGCGGGCGCGTACAAGAGCTGCGCAAGGGACGCACGCGTCAGAAAGATCGCAGACAAGGAGATGGTGATCACGCCGTGCGAATTCGAGCGCGCGACGATCGACGTGCAGTTCGCGTTCGACAGCGCAGGCAGGATTTCGGGGCTGGTGTTCCGTCCATCCGTTAATGAAACGGTTGCTTACACGCTTCCGTCGTACGCGAACCCTTCGTCGTACGGGGAGCAGGCAATGACGATTGGATCGGGCGAGTGGGCCCTCCCGGCAACGCTGACCCTGCCTGCAGGCACCGGGCCGCGGCCAGCCGTCGTCCTGGTGCACGGGTCCGGTCCAAACGACCGCGACGAGACGATCGGCGGCAACAAGCCGTTCAGGGATCTGGCGCTGGGGCTCGCCTCGCGCGGCGTCGCTGTCCTGCGATACGACAAGCGCACGAACGTCCACGGCGCGAAGATGGCGGCGCTGGCGGACTTCACGGTCCAGCAGGAAGTAATCGAAGACGCGCTGGAGGCGGTCAAGGCACTGCGCACGCGGCCCGGGGTCGATTCCGCGCGCGTATTCGTGTTGGGACACAGCCTCGGCGGGATGCTGATTCCGCGCATCGGGACCGCCGATCCGGCGATCACGGGATTCATTGTCATGGCGGGCCCAGCACGTCCAATCGAAGACGCGATGGTGGCGCAGACACGGTATCTTGCCCTGGCGGACGGAACGATTTCGCCAGAGGCGCAGCAGGCAATCGACCAGGCGGCGGCGCTCGCCGCAAGCGTGCGCGCGCTGAAGCCAGCGGAGGCAAAGAGCGGCCGCGTGATCTTCGGGGTGCCGCCGTCCTACTGGTTGGATCTGCGAGGTTACGACCCGCCGTCAGCGGCGGCGCGCGTGAAGACGCCGATGCTGATCTTGCAGGGGGAGCGGGACTATCAAGTGACGCCGGAGGAGTTCGCGAAGTGGAAGGCCGCCCTCGGCTCGCGGCGTGATGTGACGTTCCACAGCTACGCGCCGTTGAACCACCTCTTCATCGCCGGTACAGGGCGCAGCCTCCCCGCTGAGTACCAGGTCCCGGGCCATGTCGCCGAGGACGTTATCCGCGACATCGCCACCTGGATTCTCGCGACGCACCCGTAGTCGCCCGCGCCGACGCCTTCGGCCTCCAACAACCGATACCCTTGCAGAAGCCGAACAATTCAACTCTACTATCAGATCAGTCCACGAAGGAGCCTGCCATGGCATTGTCACGACTTCACTGGTCTGTTCTCGGCCTCGGCGGGGCGCTTCTACTGGCGCCGCAGAACGTCGACACCCGCGTCCACGCGCAAGCCTCGGCGTCGAACGCCCGGCCCACGACCGTGGGCAACCCGATCACCGGGGAGGGACTGCCCAACCCGGCGCCAATCGTGACCCGGAACTGGGGACAACTTCCGGCTGGTCGCAAGTGGGGCACGACGGCCGGCATAGACATCGATCCCATGGATGGCAACATCTGGGCCTACGAGCGTTGCGGTGCGGGCACCGCCGGCGGCGGTCCCGTCGACTGCGACAATACGCCGGTCGATCCCATCTTCAAGTTCGATCGGAGGACCGGCGCCGTGCTCGCGAACTTCGGCAAGGGGGTGATGGTGACGCCGCACGGCATCGCGGTGGACCGGCAGGGCAATGTGTGGGTCACCGACTTCGCCGGCAACAAGGAGGGCACGAAGGGGCATCAGGTGCACAAGTTCAGCCCCAAGGGCGAAAAACTCCTGAGCCTCGGTGTCGCCGGCAAAGCGGGCAACGCCGATGGGCAGTTCAATCAGCCGAACGCCGTGGTGGTCGGTCCCGACGGCAGCATCTACGTGGCAGACGGACACGACGCGCAGGGGATGACCACCGCGAACGCGGTCGCCGACGGCATCAAACGGGGCGCGACCTCGCGCATCAGCAAGTTCGCACCCGACGGAAAATTCATCAAGTCGTGGGGCGGGATCGGCGTGCGCCACGGCGAGTTCCGCACCCCGCACGCGCTGGCGTTCGACGCCCGGGGCCGTCTCTGGGTGGCCGATCGCGGGAATCACCGCATCGAGATCTTCGACCAGAACGGGACCTACCTCGAGTCGCGTTACATGTATGGCCGCGTCAGCGGCCTCTTCATCAAGGGCAACACGGTCTACGCCATCGACTCGGAGTCGGGTCCATACAACGACCCGAACCGGCGTGACGGCGTCCGGATCGGCGCGTTCGACGAAGATCGCGTCACCGGGTTCATCCCGCCATTCGACCGGGACGACCGCGTGTATCAGGGCACTGCGGGTGAAGGTGTGGCCGTCGACGCCGACGGCAACGTCTACGCGGCCGAAGGGCCGAACTCGATCAGCCAGGCGGGTGGCGCGTTTACCAAGTACTCGGTCAAGCGGTAGCGGAATCCGGCGTAGATCCGTCAGGGATCCGGGACGCTCGCAGCGCGCCTGAAGTGCGGGCTCGGGCGTCGGATCAGCAGGTAAAGCTGATGCACCGCAACCGCCATCGGCGGCACCAGCAGGCTGCACCAGAAGATCCATCCAGCTGTGGATGCCGTTTCGCTGCGCGATTGCAGGATCCACGTTTCCCAATAGCCGGCCGCGCCGAGGCCCATCAGCAGGAACGCCACCACAACCCAACGTCCGCGTCCTTGGCGGAGTCGTTCGGCCCCCACCACCACAGCCGCCCACGCCCCGACATACCCTGCCAGCGCGCTGAACACCAGCGCCATGATGTCTGCAAGATTTCGCAATGCCACGAGCGGCGCCAGCAGACCGGCGCTGCGAACTTCCCCCGAAGTCATCACCCCGAGGACACTCAGAAGGCCGAACGCCATCAGCGGCGCCAGGAGGGCCCCCATCGGAAACAGACAGACGACCTCGAACCCCGTCACCAACCACTTGCGCATGGATGTTTCTTTTCTTTTCGGCTCGACCGGTTGCGTTCCGTAGGACGGCGTGGTGATGAACCTCGTGGCAGAATGACACCAGATTCGAGACATGACGTGGACCCGGCTCGGCTTGGTGGTCACGGCTCTGGTCACCGCCCTGCCAGCGCCGGCGGCGGCGCAGTCTTCATTGGCGGGCGAGACGCTTCACATTTCGCGCGCGTCGGGGCC
>DASZFS010000490.1:0-1636 GCA_035939575.1 Vicinamibacterales bacterium
CAGGTGATGCGCTGCATGTTCGGCATCCAGGCATCGTCATAGAGGGTCGAGTGGTGGTCCTTTTGCTTCTCGATGATGGCGAACACGCCCGCTGGCGTCTCGCGTCCTGTGGTGCCGGTCGACACCGGCGCGCGCAGGATCCATCCGCAGCCTTGCCCTAATTTCGTGCACCGATTGTGTCTGGATTCGCTTTTCCGACCGAATTTTTTGAGCTGTTGCAAGCACGCCACATGCCGACGCGGCGCACGCCCAGCGCAATCAAGAGGGCCGAGTTCAGCCAGAGCAGCCGCACTGTAGGGCGACGGTGCGAGCGGAACCTCCGGTCACAACAGCAACCCGCCGATGTCGCTGTTAGATCATGAACGTCGTTTCAAGCGCAAGTCGCGCACTTCCGCTCTTCCCCCGATTCCCGACGTTGCCGGAGTTGCTGCCAGCGCGCGGCTGACCGGATTTCATCTTGAAAGATGCGGCCAGCATTGCCGCACATCTTGATTCGGGGGATTCAAGGATGGCGTTAACGTCTAACAGTTAGACGCTAGGCCACCGCTCGCAGCAACGCCTTGATCTCGCGCTCGACGAGAACTTCCCCGACCATATTCTCCGGCCGAACCTTCGCGGCGATCGTCTGGTAGGCGTCGCCCAGCTCGGCAAGCTCGGCGCCGAGACAGAACCGCAGCTACTTTGACTCACCGCTCAACAACGTCACCATTGTATCGAGCAGCACCGTCTCGTAGACGCTGCCGGATCGCCGCCAGCGGGCCCATCGGCTACTCCGGCAGGGGTACATCGGGATCGGAACGCAACGCCAGACGGATGCGTTTCCACACCCCGACGATCTCGTAGAATCGCTCGCGGACGCCGACCTGATCCAAAGCAATCTGTCCGTTCAGGTATCGCCAAACCTCGGCGCGAAGTGCTTCCAGCTCGTTCTGGGCGGCGCCGCGGCGAGCGTAGGGAAGCTGTGATTCATCTTGCGTGGCCAGCGCCTGCAGCACTGCCCTGGATTGGAACATCTCGCGCTGCGCCTGCATCGCCTTGGCAAGCTCTCGTCGCACGACTGCGGCCAGGAACGTGTCGGCTTCGGTAACGACGGCATCGTCGGCCGCGGCGGGATCAAGGCCGACAGGCGCGAAGGCGAACTTTGGCTAATTTGATCGAGCCGGGCACCGTATAAGACGAGCCCACGTTTCGGCTCTGACGGAATTCGAGCTCTCGATAGACCCAAGCGAGTTTTTGCTGCGTTAGCTCACGGCCCGTTTTTGGCACGTTGCGGCCGATCTCAACGTCCTCTGTTGCGGCAGCTATCGGACCCGACGCGAGCGCACCTTCCACGACCTGATCGAACTATGTAATGTGCCGGCCCAGTCACTTTTCACCACTGCCGCACGGATGAGTAGCGCCGGGGCAAGTTCGGGTACGCGGGACTCCTTTAGAGCACCGTTTCGGCACCGCGCCTTCGCGGTGATCTGGATCGCGACTGTAGTCTCCAACGTCGGAGGCTGGATGTACAGCGCCGCTTCCGGCTGGCTGATGACCGGTCTCAATCCAGACCCCTTCGTCGTCGCGCTGGTGCAAGCAGCCGGCTCCTTGCCCATCTGCGTGTTCGCCATACCGGCTGGGGCACTTGCGGATATAT
>DASZFS010000491.1:0-6491 GCA_035939575.1 Vicinamibacterales bacterium
CGAAAGTGCTGCAGTTCGCGACTCACGCATAAGAGTCTGTGGGAAGACTCCTGACGGGCACGAAGCGCTGACAGTTCGTCGCCATGAGTTGTGCGATTCGTTCATGTCGTCCGCGAATACGTAACACAGCGCGACCAGAACGAAGCCGCTGGCGCGGCGGCCGACGGGCAGCCGGGTGATTCGTAGGACGTAGGGCGTAGGGTGCGTCACAGGAGGTACTGCCTGTGACGACTCTGCTCCAACGGATGCACGACGAGCTGGTCCGGCGGAACTACGCCGCGACCACGATTCGGACCTACCTACACGCGCTCCGCACGTGTGAGCGCTACCATCGCGGACGTCGTCTCGATCAGCTCGGCGCGACCGCGCTCCGGCGCTACCACGCCCACCTCTTTCGAGAGAGGAAGCTCGCCGTCGGGACTGTGGGGCTCCACGTGGCGGCCTTGCGCTTCTTCTTTGTGCGTGTGCTCAAGCGCCGCGCCCTGAAAGAGGAGCTGCCGACCCCGAAGCGGCATCGACGGTTGCCGACGATCCTCAGTCCCGACGAAGTGCGTCAGCTAATTGCCGGCGCGAAGAATCTCTACCACCGGACGATGCTGATGACGCTCTACGGCGCGGGCCTGCGCCGGAGCGAGCTCCTCCAGCTCAAGGTTGCGGACATCGATAGCCCGCGCATGGTGATCCGTGTCGAGCGCGGCAAAGGCGGCCACGGCCGTGAGGTCCCGCTCAGCCCGACGCTGCTCACCGCCTTACGCGAGTACTACCGCTGGATGCGCCCGCAGACGTACCTCTTCCCAGGACAGGAGCACGGCTGGCGCGCCGACAGGCCGCTCACCTCCAAGTGCGTCTGGGATGCGGTCCGCTTCGCCGCGAAGACGGCCGGCATTGATCGTCGGGTGAGTCCGCACACCTTGCGTCATTCGTACGCGACCCATCTCCTCGAGTCCGGCGCTGACTTGCGCACCATCCAAGTACTGCTCGGTCACGCCGACCTCTCACACACCACCGTGTATCTCCACTTGTCGCAGCGGCACCTCCAGGCCGCGCCCAATCCGCTGGAGCAGCTACAGGTGCCGACGCCCATGGTCCTACCCCGGTCGCGGCTGAAGCGGAAGCCGAGTCCGGCATGAGCCGGCCTGCGGTGGAGGTGGCCGATATCCTCCACGCGCAGGGTGACACCTTCGTCGAGCAGCACCCGTGGCTGAGCGTGCAGCAGCGATCGGTGCTCCGCGCCATCGCGCGCTGTCGGACCGCCGCGCTCGGGGGCCATCTCGACCGGTGTGACGCCTGCGGACATCAGGCCATCTCCTATAACTCGTGTCGGAATCGGCACTGCCCGAAGTGCCAGGCGCAGGCCCGGGAGCGCTGGCTCCAGGCCCGCGAGCGAGAGCTCCTCGACGTGCCGTATGTGCACGTCGTCTTCACGCTCCCGCATGCGCTGCTCCCGCTGGCCTATCGGAATGGTGCGCGCCTGTACACATGGCTCTTCCAGACGAGCGCGGCGACCCTCCGCGAGGTCGCGGCGGACCCGCGGCATCTTGGCGCGGAGATCGGCGTGCTGAGCATCCTGCACACGTGGGGGCAGACCCTCGTCCGCCATCCGCACGTGCACTGCGTCGTGCCTGCGGGCGGACTCTCACCCGATCATCAGCGCTGGATCGCTCCCAAGTACTCGGACTTCTTCCTCCCGGTGAAAGTCCTCAGTCGGGTCTTTCGGGGGAAGTTTGTCGAGCAGCTTCGTCGCGCCTACACCAGAGGCCAGCTCGATCTCGCCGGCGCCACCGAGCACCTCCGCGACCCGGCCCAGTGGCGTGCCTTCGTCGACGCCCTGTTCACCGTCGACTGGGTCGTCTACGCCAAGCCGGCCTTCGGCGGGGCGTCCGCCGTCCTGCGTTACCTCGGGCGCTACACCCACCGGGTGGCGATCAGCAATCATCGGCTGCTCGCCTTCGATGGGAAGCGCGTCACGTTTCACTGGAAGGATTACGCCCACGACGACCGTCGGCGCACGATGACGCTCTCCGCGATGGAGTTTCTGCGTCGCTTCGTCCAGCACATCCTGCCGCGCGGCTTCGTCCGGATCCGACAGTCGGGGTTTCTCGCCAACACCTGTCGAGCGGCGCGCGTGGCGCTCGCGCGGACCCTGCTCGCTCCTCCCGCCACGGCGGTCAGCTCCACGAACGCGACGCCGACTATGGAGGCCACGACCGGACTGACCTGGGCGTGCCCCCGGTGTGGGGCCGCCATGACCATCGGCCCGATCCTCTCGGCGCTCCACCTCGCCGCCGTCACATTTGGATTCGATACGTCATGACGATGGCGATCCCACGCCTCGACCGGCGCTCTCATGGACGTGGTCACCCACGTGTCGCGAGCAGTGTGTCTCGATCCCTGGTGCCAGCCCGTCGCATCAGGCATCGTGCCCGCACGCGCCACGTGCCGGGTGGGGGCCGCCGCCGCTCGCGCGCCGACGGCCCAACTATCGGCCACTGCCCACGCCCGGAGATCCCTCTTCCAGCTCCATAGCCGGCCGCCGTGCCAGCGGCTTCCTTCAAGTCTCGTTATCGAAGGTGTCTCGGCACTGGCACCGAGATACTCGTCCAGCTACTCGCGCCGAGACACCTCCGATAACGCTAACGACCAAGCAGGAGTAATTAACGACTCGGGGCGTCTGCCTGATGTCCGGGGACGCTGTCCCTGAGGCAACTGTAGCGCATCACGCGGTTCTGGAGCGATCGGAGTTCGGCCTCAGGGCCGCGCTGTCTCTCCTTGGCTGTGTCCTGCGCCGTCGCTAAGATGGGCGTCGCCCCTGGCCAGCCGCCGCGGCGATCGGGATAGAGGCTAGGCGCTGGCAGCCGGCGCGAATATCCGCTTGCCGCGGACACGCCATAGCCAGTAGAACATCGCGAGAAACACCAACACAATCGGAAGAGCGCGCATCGGACCGCTGAGGAATGGCTCCGGGAGGATCTTCGCGACGCGCGCGCGAATGGAAAAGAACGACCCGGCCGCAATGAACAACGCAAAGCACATGCGCCACAGGTGTCGCCGGAGTCGGGGGACGCCCCGAAGAGGTCCCGATCGCAGGACCCGAATGTCGCCGGCCGCCCCGCTCAACGTGATCGTCGCGAGAAAGAACAGCATGAAAAACGGGACGCCGCTGATCATGCCGCGAGGACTGGCGAACGCCTTGAACCCCAAGACAATCTCGAATGACGCGAGGCCAAGCGCGACCACCAGAGCGCCCGCATTCAGCCGACGCGTCCACGCAGTGACAGGTCGGACGGCGGTGAGCGCGGTGATCACGAAGTATGCCGACGTGAAGCCGCCTAGCACATTCGCGTTGGTCAGACTCTGGCGAAGCGCCAGCACCGATCCACTCATCCCCATCGTGAGCATCGCGTATACGAACAGGATGCCGCTCTTGCGATGCAACGTGGCCCCCTTCGCTGCTGCGAGCGCAAGGGCGCCAAACACGATGGCCAGCCCGCCTGCGACGATGTGTATCGGCAATAGCGCTGGCACATCGTCATGGACGTAGAAAGTCTGCAGCCTGTTCCGTCATGTGATCCGAGACGTGATTGACAACACCCACTTGCGTCGGACCCGTCGGTACCTTGATCGCCGCCGACTACTTCAGATTGGTGTCGGTCGCGCGGGAGACCCCGCCCATGCCGCCGGCGCCGATCTGCTCAGTGCTTCGTAGACGCCGAGGCGAGTGCCAGAAGTGAGGGCCAAACGCCGGGACGATGGCGATTAGCGTCGCGCGGACGCGATCAATCCTGTGTAACGCCACAGCGGCGAAATTGGAGGAATCTGCCAGGCGACGGACTGGAGGCCGTCGCCGATGCGCAAGTCCACAGCCAAGCCCCGTCGTAAGAAGGCGCCGAAGCGGGTCCTCGCGTTACCAGACCTCGAACAGTCGAAGGCGGCCGTCCTCAATAGCTTGACCTCGGCCAGCGGCCAACGCACGTACGACCATGCCATCCGGGAGTTCGTCACGTGGTATTGCTCGGAGCCTCGCCTCGCGTTCAACCGCACGGTTGTGCTCGCTATCGGATCCACTTCGAACAGCACCACTATGCCCCGGCCACGATTAACCTCCGACTCGCCGCGGTGCGCCGGGTGGCCTATGAAGCGGCCGATGCCGGGCTGCTCAGTCCTGAGCTCGCGGCCGGTATTCGGCGCGTGAAGGGCGTGCGCCGGCTCGGGGTCCGGCTGGGGAACTGGCTCACCCCGGATCAGGGACGGCGATTGTTGACGCAGCGGACACCGACCATACCGCGCGAGCTCCGCGATCACGCGATGCTCGCGGTGCTCCTCGGGTGTGGCCTTCGGCGGGGGGAGTTGCTGGCCCTGCAGCTCGGGTGGATTCAGCAGCGCGAGGAGCACTGGGTCATTGCCGATCTCGTCGGCAAGGGCGGGCACGTCCGCACCGTCCCGATGCCTGCCTGGGTCAAGGACGCGATCGACGCGTGGACGGCGGCGGCCAGCATATCGTCCAATGCAACGATGTCGCCTTCGACATCGACCGCTATCTGGCGGTCCGTAACGACACGATCATCAAGACCTTCGCCGACTGGGTCTCACATGGCCGATTCCGGGACGATGCGTCGCGGGCTGGAGCCGAAAACTGGGTGGCGCTGAAAGATCACCTCGCGCCAGGGAAGGCCGACCGACTGGCGCGCAGCTACATCGGACGCATGGCACTGCAGCGTGTGATGGAGGAGAACGGCATTGCGGCGTTCGTGCACCCGGAGAACACGGTGCCCACGCCGAAGATCCAGGGGCCGAACGTCGGCGACATCAGCCTGGACGGCATCACGCCGTTCTTCCAGATCCCGCGCGTGGTCGTCCCTGCGGGCATGAACGACATCGTGGTCGAGCCGCAGTACGCGCTGAATGACGCAAAGACGAACTACATCGCAACCATTGCGCCAAACACGCCGAAGACAAAGCTGCCACACCCGATGCCGATCGCGATCACCTTCTTTGCGGGACAAGGCGACGAGGCGACGCTCATAAAGATTGGCACCGCCTACGAGTCGGCGACGCGCCACAGGACACCACCGCCGGCTTTTGGTCCCGTTGCCAGGCGACTGGACCAAGCCACGTCGTCACGGTAGCGCGGCTGTCACGGTGGAGATTACTAACCGGTGACGCCGATGTGGCATCTGACCGCGCCAGTCGCAACAGCCGGGCTTCCAACCCATGCATGATCTGGCTTGAGCGTTGCAAGAAGCGTCAGCATGAGCCGAATATTTCAGGCAGTGTCAATCTCAGCCTTGCTGTTCGCAATGGCGCCTGCAGCGCATGCGCAGGTTTCGTTCGACGTCCGCATCGGCACGCCGCCTCCGGCGCCTCGCGCGTACCGCGTCCCGCCGCAGCCGGGGCCCGATTACGTGTGGGTCGAGGGCTATTGGTACCCCTCGAACGGTCAGTATCGGTGGCACGACGGCTACTGGACGCGCCCGCCTTATTCTGATGCGTACTGGGTGGCGCCGTACTATCAGGGCGACCAGTACTACACCGGTCATTGGGAGGGCAGCCGAGGCGACGTCCATCACTCCCATGAGTGGGACCAAAACCGGCAACGAGATGAGCGCTGGGGCTACGCGGAAGGAAATCCGCGGGGCACGAGCGGCTCCTACGGGAGGGGACGAGAAGATGGCTCTGGGTCATCCGGGTCGAATGGACGGATGACGCGGGAACAGGCGCAGGCGATCGTGCGATCCGCTTACCAGAGGGTGCTCGGCCGCGACCCGGATCCGGCCAGTGGTGGCTGGGTGGACCGCGTGTTCAACGACCATTGGTCGCAGCAGCAGCTCGAAAACGAGCTGCGCAATAGCGCGGAATACCGGCAGAAGCATCCTGGGCGATAAGACCGCCGATTCGTCCGTTAGCGTCCTACCACAATGCCGCCCGACCGGTCCCTGCCGCCGGGCGGGTTGTGTGCGAACGAGCGTTATGCGAAACGCCGCAGTGTCAATCTGGCGGACCGCGCCGATGACATTGTGCCGACCGCACATTGGTAACCCGCGCTGAGTGCTGCTGATGCCGGCGAGACGCCGACGCCGCTGTTCTCCAGCCCAAAGAAAGCAAAGCCGCACATCGATCACGCCCAGACAGCGTCGAGCGGTCAGGCGTCGACTTTCGCGGACACGATCTTCGACGGACCGCGGCGAGCTTGATGGTCGGTGCCGGGGTGCCGCGCCTAGTCGTGTCGAAGATCCTGAACCATGTCGAATCGGGTGTGACCGCGGTCTACGACCGCCACAGTTACGACCCGGAGAAGCGGGCAGCGCTCGATGTCTGGGGGAAACGGATTGAGGCGATGGTGAGCGGAAAACGGCGCTCGAAAGTGCTGCAGTTCGCGACTCACGCATAAGAGTCTGTGGGAAGACTCCTGACGGGCACGAAGCGCTGACAGTTCGTCGCCATGAGTTGTGCGATTCGTTCATGTCGTCCGCGAATACGTAACACAGCGCGAC
>DASZFS010000492.1:0-12978 GCA_035939575.1 Vicinamibacterales bacterium
CGAAGTCGAGCTCCGTCCGAGGTGAGAAGATGCGCACCCGACACGTGCTCGCAGGGTCGCTCTTCGGCAGGACGAAAGTCGTTTCGCCGAAATTGAATTCGCGAGCAATCTTCTGCATGCCCTCGGTAGAAATACCAAAGGCGTCAGGCAGAATCGCGAGTTGATTACCGCCGAACGGTGTCGAACTGAACACATCGACGATGTGAAATGTGTACTTCATGAGATCAACCTCCGTCTGTTGCCTCAAGCCTTGACCACGAGGTCGATCTCAACGCAAGCCCCCAGCGGCAGCGCGGCCACTGCGATCGTCGTGCGGGCAGGAAAGGGCTGACTGAAATGCTTTGCGTAGATGCCATTCATCGCGACGAAGTCACTCATGCTCGTGAGGAACACACCGACGCGCACGACATCATCGAAACTCTTGCCGGCCGCCTTGAGAACCGCCGAGAGATTCTGGAAGACGCGGTCCGTCTCGGCCGCAATTCCTCCCGCCACCAGCTTGCCCGTCGTCGGGTCTTGGCCGACCTGACCGCTGAAATAGATGAAACCGCCGGCGTCAACGGCCTGGGAAAACGGGCCCACCGGCGGCGCGAGTTCCGGCGAGGTAATTGCGATCTTGCTCATGGAAAACTCCTGTAGACAGTAGGTTCGATGGCCAGGACGGTGGAGCCGGAGGTGGCCCGCGCTTCCAAAGGTAGTATGCCCGGATCAAGATGTCGATCCCGTGACGCGCAAGGACCCTCCGACCGATCACGGAAGGGCGATGGTCTTGCCCTTCAGTCCATTGGCAGCCGCTTGTCGTTCGTCGTCATTGAACATGAATCCCGTACGAGCTGGCGAGAAGAGCTCGTCGACCAAGCGGCGGGCCTTCATGAGGCCTGATGGTGAATGGCCCTTCGATGCCGTCAGGTAGTGGCCGAGTTCATGCGCCAGCGCGCGACCGAGCGCACGCGCCGCCAGCACGTCTCTGTAACTTGAGGGTCGATCTCTGTACGCGCTCGTCGAGACGATCAGCTGGATCACGTTTCGGTGCGAGAGATGCACGATCCCGTCGGGCACTCCAGAGGAGTTGAAACTGATCCAACCGAGCGGAAGATCCTGACCCGATACGCTCCTCCGTGCGTCGTCGAGAAGAACGCGCACGGTCGGCGGACCGCTGGCGAATGACGCTGCATTCGACAGATGCCACTCGATCGTGACACCGGCCGCTCTCCAGATCGCCGTGGTCTCGTCCAGCGCTCTCCGCACAACCGTATCCGAAATGCTCGGCGTCGCCTCGACGATCAGCGTGAGCGCGGAAGAAGCGCTCTCCGCTGTCAGTCCGTTGGATGTGCAACTCAACATCGATATCAACGCGAGCGCAACCATGATTGAGTGAGACGCGAGGCTCCGCGGGGAGGTTCCACCTCTCGAATACGGACGATGCTCGCGGACACTGTGCGTAATCGACGACACGTTCGCTGCGCTTACTGATCGCGAAACTTGCGTACGCGGATCGCACATCGTGGCGTGACCGCCATTGGAAGCTTGCTCGGTAGCGGCGTTGAATTGATACAAAAGACACTGCCAGCTACACGTAGAAACCCCGCAGACGTCTCGGGCAGGTGATCGAGCTGTGATCCTGCGCTCCGCTACAACGCCGAGCTGTTTCAATAAAGGTTTTCCTCCGCGAGCGGGCTGCCAAGGCCTTGTGCAACTCGTTAGTGGAAGCTTCAGGATCTTCTCGTCGCTCGATCCACAAAAGCACACAATCCTTACTACTTATGACGGAGAACAGACAATTCCGCTACTTCATTGTTGTCACAATGATATTGACTACCACGCACGACCCCGCTGTTCGTTGGGAGAGGTTTTACGAGTAGTTTAGGAGGTTCCCTTGCTCGATGAGTGATGGCTAACCGGTCGGCGGCGCAACGATGTGGGTCATGAGCGGTTACTGCGCTGACGGCGGGCTCCCCTCGACGTCGGAGCATGGTCATAGCTTCGCGAGGACTTCGAGCGCCAGGGTCCTTTCCTTGTCCTTGGTCTCTTGCGCATCGTCACCCGTCGGCCGAGAACGTCACCTTCATCTATCGTTTGTTCCACGTACCGATGCCTGTGGTATTACAATCTCCAATGGTCGGGCCTGATCGGGGAAACCATGCGGAAGCCCTTGGTCGCCGTCGCCATCGGAGTTGCACTCATAGCGATCGCGGTGACCGTGTCGGAAAGGGCCTGCTCGGGATCCAGGCAGGCGACTACTCGTCCAGGGGTATCGT
Organism: Vicinamibacterales bacterium; assembly: GCA_035939575.1. Classification (GTDB taxonomy): domain Bacteria; phylum Acidobacteriota; class Vicinamibacteria; order Vicinamibacterales; family CAVVIG01; genus DATKHR01. Next base: position 2,259 of record DASZFS010000492.1, read on the forward strand.
CGCCTTCATTGCCATCCACCACGACGGCGGCTTCTGGCGCCCCGACCCAGAAGCAGCTCTACGCCGACATCATCGAAAAGGGGTTGACGCCAGAGCGGGCCGAGCAATTGTTCTCCATGGTGGTTGGGCCCCTGCCCGGGGTCACGCCGCCAACCTCGGGCCGGGACCCAACGGACTTCGACGGTACCCTCGCTGTTGGCTATCTGCACGGGGTCTGGAGCAGCTTGACACCGGAGCAACGCCAAGCGGCTTCTCAGCTGATCGCACCAAAGTCAGCGGCCTCAAGGGTCAGCGCTAACCACTCATCAGTCTTCCGCAACCATCCGCCACGCGTTGTGCTTGCCGCATATTCCGCCGTCGCGGCAGACACGCCTGCCTTTGACTACGAGAAAATGGCGCAAGACGCCGACGATTTTCTCGCCGCCTACCTCGGAAGTATTCCAACGGTTCAATTCGTGGTCGGCGTGGAGTACGGACCACCACCGCCGGGGACCGAAAAGGCCCATACGATCTCGGAGTTTTACCCTGGCTTCGGTTTGGGGTGGGTACATTACCCAGACGGATGCCACATCACAATTTGGAACCAGAGGTTCACGCCACTTGATGAAGTCAACGCGAAGGCCATCGTAACTCACGAGATGTTCCACTGCTTTCAGCAGCGCCAGGCTGGCTCGGAAGACGTGTTGCTGACCGTTGCTGCGTGGATTGTCGAAGGTGAACCAACGTGGGCAATGGCCGCGGTCGTCCCTGCAGGCTCCGCTGTCGTGGCGCAATCTTGGAATGATTACGCCACTAGTCCAGAGAAAATGTATCTAAAGCGCAGGCAGGATGCCATAGGGGTTTTCGGCCATATGAGCGACGTGGCGGGCGACGCTACCGTGTGGGAGCGCCTGCTGCCAATGGTAACGGCCGGGGCTAGCGGGAACAACTTGACGGCCTTAGGGCTGCTGATCGCGGGTCACGAAATCTCGTACTACACATCCTGGGGTTCGAGTTATTTCGAATCCCCATCGAACCAGCCGTGGAGGATGAATGGCCCAGGAAGCCCGCCGACATCGGGTCCTGCTCCGGATTCCGTGACGGTTAGCGTCGATAACGATGCAATGATTAACATCGGCCCGTATCAAGCTCGATTGACGCAGGCACAAAGCACAGCCGACATCGTACTCGTGAGTCTCATGACCGGGTACGGGCGGCTTCACGACCAAGATTTTGTCGTCGACACTGACCTCGACTCATCGGGACCGTTAGGCTTGTGCTTGAAAGCCGGTGGTTGCACTTGTCCGGATGGGAGCCCCGGTGCTTCATTGATAACCAAGCTCGCCAAGGCTCCGGTCTCCATCGGGTCGGATGGCGGCGATACAACCACGCAGATCGCGTTGGTGGGCAGCTCGCTCGACAAGTTCTGCAAGAAGCCTGACCAGAAGTCATCGACCGCCCCACAACCCGGTGGCGGCGGGGGTGGTGGAGGCGCCGGTGGCGACGGCGGAAACGACAACAAGAAACCGGAAATACCCCCCGACGACGGTGGAACGAGTGTGGGCGATCCGCACGTAACCACCTTTGACGGTCTGCACTATGACCTGCAGGTGGTGGGAGAATTCACATTGGTGCGCTCCACCAAGGACGACTTTACCGTGCAGGTTCGGCAAGTCCCCGCGCCCGGCTCCAAAACGGTCAGTGTCAATCGCGCGATGGCCACGAAGCTGGGCCCCGACAGGGTCAGCGTCACCATGGAAGGTGTGGTGGTTCCGCGGATCAACGGGAACATCGTCACCGGGGCCCTACCCGCGTTGAAGGGCGGCGTCATCACGCGTTCCAGCAACATGTACGGCGACGCCTATCAATTGACCTGGCCCGACGGCACGGTTGTGCGCGCCGAACAGTCTGGACGGTTTGCGATGAACGTGCGCGTCAGGCCGGCAGCCTCGCGTCGGGGCACGCTGGTTGGACTGCTGGGCGACGCCGATGGCTCCTCCGAAAACGACTTGATTGGTCTTCGCGATGCGCGCTTGGGCGCGCGGCCTTCTGAGTCGGATGTGATCCATTCGCTAGCGGATGCCTGGCGGATCACGCCAGCTCAATCGCTCTTCGACTACGCGCCAGGCCAGTCGACGGCAACGTTTGCCGACCGCAACTTCCCGGGCACGGCTGTCGATCCCTCGAAGATCGCTAATCGAGCCGCGGCCGAGAAGTATTGCAAGGAAATGGAAATCACCGACGAGCACCTGCTGGCCGACTGCATCCTGGACCTGGCCGTCACGAACGATTTCGTGTTCGGAAGCGAGTATGCCCACGCGCAGCAGGTTCTGGCTGCTCGCGCCGCCCTCGCAGGGCCACCAAAAGCGCCAAGCGAGCTGGCAACGGTGATCATGACGGGGGAGATTCTGGACAGCAAGTCCCAGCCGCAGTTCCAATTCAACGCCAAAAAGGATGACGTCATCTGGGTGCACGACCCCGATTGCACAGACAGAGTTCCCCAGTTCCACCCAGTAGCCCTGATGTTGCTCGACCCCGATGGCAAGCCAGTCGAAGGGATTGGCGGCTTAGGATGCGAATTCGGCCGGCGTGAGTTGCCGGCGACCGGCACCTACACGTTCAAGGCTACGTTCATGTACCCCAACGAAATTACGAAGTATCGCATCCCGATCCGCTTCGTTCGCTCGAACCGTCACGTGTCGTTGACGTATGGTCAGGCGGTCTCGGGAAATATCGAGCAGAGAGCGGCGCACGACATCTACACGTGGACGGGGCAGGCGGGCGATGTCATCAAGCTTTCGGGCGCGGGATGCGACTTGGGATCGATGGCCACGAGCATCATCGACCCCGCAGGCCATGATTCCTTCGGTCCGGGCTGCCGCGCCGACTCTGACTACAAACTGACGGCAAGGGGCACGTACCAGCTCATCATCAACTCCTTGGATTTCGGTCCAACGCCCACGACGACGGTCGGCCCGGGAGCCTACCATTTCGTATTCCAGGGCGGAGCTTTCAAGTAGGGTGTTTATCACTCCTAATCTGTGTGACGACGGCCACGATGGCACCGCCGATTCGTAGCTCGCGCCATACCTGTACTCCTTGACTAAGGTCCTGCCAGATCCGCAGCAGGGCTTAGGCTGGCGTCGAGCTTCTCGGTGATGGCCTGGCGGTACAACGCGGCGGGGTTGAAAAGAGTTGCGCGTCGTCAAGGTCGATGATCACCACAAGTGATTACGTCTCCACGATCAGCGCGCGATTCGTGAAGGCCGCGTTTCCATGAGGTGTTTACACGGACATTTCGAACGCCGCGTTGACGCCTTGTCTGAATCAATCGCAAACGCGTTATTGAAGCGACTAGCCTTGCGCCAGCGGGCAATGATGCGAAATGTTAAATCGTTTAGATTGAATGGCTTAAGCGCTTTGCACGGCCTGATCCGCCTCGCTCCATGCCACGAGGAGCCCGGTGACGTCGGGGCATGTCTCGGAAATAGGCGAGATTTCACGCGGAAGACCGGCCTCCTGCAGTCCGTGCCAGTTTTCGACCTCAGTTCCCGCCTAACCCGGCAGCGAGTCTTGGCGGCTCGCACGGGAGGGCGGGGCGATGACTGCGTGGGTTCTCGCTGGAGTCGTCGGGGCAGCGGTCGCAAGCGGGGCGAGCGCGAACGCCGAGGTCCGGCCGGGCGCTGGTTCGGGGCTGACAATTGCGGTCGACCTGACCGACAACGTCCATGTGCCGCCCCAGGAGCTCGCGGAGGCTGAAGATCGCGTGGCCGCGAGCTATCGAGCGGTCGGGATCGACGTGGTATGGCACGCGGCACCGGCAATGAGCGGGACGCCAGCGGGCCCCTGGCGCATCATCCCGGTCCGCGTGGTCTTAGTGCCGCATGACAAGGCCGAGGCGAAATGCGACCAGGAGGGCCTTGGCCAGACCGTGACGGGCATCGCGGTCAGCGGCGCTCCCGACGCGCGGGGTCGGATTGCCTACATCTTCTACAACAGGCTCGAGCGGCTGGCGTTGACACAGGGAGCGCCCGTCTCGCGCGGGCTCGGTCACGTGATGGCGCACGAGATCGGGCACCTTCTCCTCGGGGTGAACAGCCACTCTCATGACGGGCTGATGCAGCCGAATTGGCTGCCGCGCGAGACGCATGTACAAACGCTCACCAAAGACCAAGTCCGCGCCGTGTGGCGCCGATTTGCAGAGTCGGAGACTGTCGCGCACTCTGGAGCCGAGCCGACACTTCCTTGACGGTGCATGGCCGGAACATGTACGGGCGATCGTGCGCCAGCCTGCCTCGCACCCACTCGCATCTGTTCAACCGCACACAGAGCGCGCCAGCGGCTCTCGATTGCACCCAAGCCATTGACTGCGCGGGATGTTCGGACGCCGGTCGGAAGTACGTGGCCGGGCAGATCGACTTTCTGGCAGGCACAACAGGCCAGATCCAGCACCGCGACGGCGTTGTCGCCGAGACGTTCCGCCGATGTCGTCGGGCATCACGCGATGCTTGCTCTCTCTGGAGAAATGACGGCTCAATGCGGTTTCCAGTTGAGCATCACCGTGATGGGCGGGCCGGCGGCTTCTTCCGGCACGGATTGCACGACGAACGATTGGCCGTCCCGAGAAACCATATAGTGCTGCCTGGCCTGGTCTTCGGCATTGCTCGCGTTTGTGGCGAACAACGGGAGCGGCGTCCCCGCTTCCGCGATCTTGCCGTCTGATGTGACGCGAATCGGAACGGCCATCAGCCGGTCATCCGGCGCGACGTAGAACAATTCCTTGCCGGTGGGGTTCCAGCGCACCTGTGCGCCGCCACCCGTGGAAACGGGTATTGCGCCGCCAGGGCCGGGAAATGGCTGCACGTAGATCTCAAAGCGCCCTGTTTTATCCGACTGGTACGCGATCCACTTCCCGTCGGGAGAAAACTGCGGCCACTGCTCGTTGAATTCCGTCTGCACGACTGCGAACGGCGTTCGGGTTCCGCCCAACGGCAGCGCCCAGATGTCAATATCGCCCTTCGCACCGATCTCGTCGTACAGCAAGAAGCGCGCGTCCGAAGACCAGTCCATCGGAAACTTGGGCCGCGACGTCGAGAGCAGAAGTTCCTCACTTCCCGGCGGCGTACCGACGAGCTTCCAGTACAAGTTCATCAAGCCGGCCTTTCGATTCGAGCCGAACACGAGGCGGCTGCCATCGGGAGACCACAGGGGAAGAATGTCGTCGCCCGAGTCGAACGTGACACGGTCCCAGGTATGACGATCCGAGTCGTATGACCAGATGTCCATATTCCCGTCCACATACCTGAACACGGCCACCCGCCGACCATCGCGCGACAGCGACGGACCCAGGTCCACCGTGTCCGGATAGGCGACCCTGTCAGTTTCTCGGCCGGAACGGTCTTTCCATGTAAGGTATCGCTGGCCGCTATCTGGTGAAGGCGTGCGGTAGGCAATGGGCCCTGCGACCGACGCGGAGATCCGTGTCCTCCGGTTCACGTGTTCCGCGACCGGAAGCGGATCCCCTTTCGGCTCCAACCGTACGGGGTCGAACTCCTGCGCCAGCAGTTTTCCCTCGCGGACAAAAAGCAAGTGTCCGGTGGCTGAATACGCCGCCGGTGTGTCTGCGTCGAACAAGCGCTTCGTTTCCAGGCCGTCGAGGCTCCCGATATAGACGCCACGGACTGCGAGACGACCGGTCACGAAAAAGAGAAAGTGACGATCGTCGGCCAGGAACCGCGGAGAGGACTGACTCCCCTGTTGTGGCGCCTCGAATCGTGTCACCGGGGTCAATTCGCCGCCTGTCGCTGGAATGCTAAAAATTGGACGGCCGGGGTTTGTCGAAACAAGTATGGTGCCGGAGCGATTCCACGCGCCCCCAAGACCGGCCGGAGCGGACGCCAATGTCTGCGCCGATCCTCCATCGATGTCGGTGCGTTTGAGCTTGGCATCGGCAAAAAATCCGATCGACCGGCTGTCCGGCGACCAGAAAGGGATTGATGCCCGCTCGGTACCCGGTAGCGGCCGCGCCAGGAGAGAATCGAGCGTCCGCAGCCACAACTGAGATTGGCCGGCCGATCTCGCCGCGAAGACGACCTTCAGTCCGTCCGGCGACATCGCCATCGTTGAATCAGCAGTCGGAGGTGTGGTGATTTCGAGGCGGACCTCGGGAGCGATAGGCGCTTGACGGAAAGCCCGCATGCTTATCAGGACTGCAATCAGTGTGACCAGCGCAAAGGCCATCGCCCATGTGCCCCCCCGGCGCCGCGACCAGATCGGCGTCGCACGCCGCCCATCCTGCTCCGGCCTCGTCTGGGCTTCGTCGATCTCGAGCCGTACGTCGCCGGCATCGCGAAAACGGAATGTCCGGTCTTTCCGCAGGCATCGATGGAGCAAACGTCGGATGTCGTCTGAGGCCTCGGCAGGCAACTGCTGCCAGTCGGGTTCGGATTTCAGCACGTCACCGAGAAGCTCCGTGATCGAACCACCGTTGAACGGCGCTCGTCCCGCCAGCATCTCGTACAGCACGCAGCCGAGGGACCAGATATCCGTGCGCTTATCGACGGGTTCGCCCCGCGCCTGCTCGGGGCTCATGTAGGCGGCGGTCCCGAGAATGGCCCCCCCATGCGTCTCGCCAATCGCGACCGTCGGCGACGGTGAAAGGCCGTCTTCTGCCCCTCCCGCGTCCAGTTTCGCCAGGCCAAAGTCGAGCACTTTGACAGCGCCCTCCTTTGTCAGCGCGATGTTCGCCGGCTTCAAGTCGCGGTGGACGATCCCTTTCTCATGCGCCGCCTCGAGCGCATCGGCGACCTGCCGCGCGATGGCGAGCGCCTCGGAGATGGACAACCCCATAGCCGTGCGCGCCGACAACTTTGCAGCGAGCGTCTCTCCCTCGACCAACTCCATTACGATCGCGCGGACACCATCGGCCTCCTCGACGCCGTGAATCGTCGCGATGTTGGGATGGTTGAGGGACGCGAGCACGCGTGCTTCGCGCTCGAAGCGCTCGAGCCGGTTCGGATCGGCGGTGAACGCACGCGGCAGGATCTTGATCGCGACGTCGCGCCCGAGCCGGGTGTCCCGCGCGCGATACACTTCGCCCATCCCACCCGCGCCTATCCGCGTCGTGAGCTCATAGACGCCGAGCCGCCGGCCTATCAGCACTGACGCGCTATCCATCAGCGGCGCCACCATCGCCGCCGCAGCCTGGTCGAAGAACGCCGCTGCCGATGCGGGCTGCGCCAGCAACGACTCGACCTCGCGCAAGAGCGGTTTATCGCCGGCGCACGCCTCCGCCAGAAACGCCGCGCGCTCCGCCGCCGGCCGCCGTTGCGCGGCGTGATACAGCTCATCGACGCGGCGCCAGCGGTCGGTCATCGTCAATTCATGACCTGGAAGAGCGCATTCTAAGCCATCTCACGCAGCAGCCACGCCTTCGCAAGTTTCCAATCGCGCATCACAGTTTCGGGAGACACGCCGAGAGCTTCGCCCGTCTCGTTGACGCTGAGCCCGCCGAAGAACCGCATCTCGACGATCTGGCTCTTGCGCGCATCGACGACCGCCAGCGCCTGCAGCGCAGCGTCGAGCGCGACGAGGTCGCGTCCAGGATCGCCGCCAACGAGCATGCCCTCGTCGAGCGACACCTTGGCAGCGCCAGCCCCGCGCTTTTGGTAGCCCTTCGACCGCGCGATGTCGACCAGGACGCGGCGCATGAGGCGCGACGACATCGCGAAGAAATGCGCGCGGTTCTGCCAGCGCACCTGCTGCACGTCGATCAAGCGCAGATACGCCTCATTGACTAATGCCGTTGGCTGGAGGCTATGGCCTGTCCGCTCGCCGGCCATGTGCCGCCGGGCAATCCGCCGCAGCTCCTGGTGGACTAGCGGGATCAGCTGGTCGAAGGCCGCCTGGTCGCCGCCGCCCCACGCCAAGAGAAGGCCGGTGAGGTCGAGTTTGCTATCTGGAATGCCGCCATTTTACGCCGGTTGTGAGCCCTTGCCAGTTTTCGTGACCCGTTCCGCCTCCCCTAGACGGAATGGCCAACAGACAGACGACGACTCTGGCGGTGGCAGTGGTGGTGAGTCTCAACGAGCAGCAGCAGCAGTTAAAAGGCCTTCGGGGAAAAACTGATTTCCTGTCCGCCGCGAACGAGCTGGCGCGCGCGTGGATCCAACGAGAATGACCCGAATCGAAACGTCACACCACCTCGGCCGGGCAGCCGATACGGAAGCATAAGGGTCTCTGTCGCGCCTCCGACCTTCCCACGTAGACATCCAAAGACCGGCCGCTGATCGTATCAATCGTCCGGTCCGATCGCCATGCTGCAATTTCTGGTCGGCGCCGGCATCTTCAGCCAGCAGTGCTTTTCCGGCGTGAGCGGCGTGTGACGGGCTCGCCCCTATCTTCGTCTCAAGACGCCGGTCGCCCTGTTCCCTGGAGGCGCCGTCTGAATGACACGGCCCTCTCTCGCGTCATCGGTCAAAACGAGATCCCAATAGTTCACACTATCGAGTAGCAACGTCCCAGTGCAGTCCGCATCCACGGTATACGTGCCCGCACGCGGCACTCGCAGAGTAGACACGCCGTCGTCGTTGAACGTCACGATGGCGGAGACGTTTCCGGCGCCATCGAAGCTCATCACGCCGAGCGCATCCCGATGTGCCCCACTCGCCACGTTGACGCGGTTGAAGCGCCAGACGTAGTCACCTTCCAGCGTGTCAATGGAGCACCCTCTGTGTTTCGCGTGCAGATCCGGTGCGAAAGAAGACAGGACCTTGCCGGCCGGCGCAAAGGCAATCACGAACAAGCCGACAGCCCCTCCGAGCGTGACGAGCGATGCGAATGTTCGGCCCATGACTTAAGCTCCTGGTGATTGTGTCCAGCTCCGTTCCGCGATGAATCGTGATCGATGTCATCCGCCTGTAAGAGTAGATGGGGGCGCAGCCCGAGTCTTCGGAATGGCGTGGGAATTCGATGGTGATTTGATGGCGTCCGGGCTCGCTCGGTCAGCGCGAGTCGCGCATACGGACCGTAACGATCCAGCTGTGAACCGCGCTGTTCGCTGTATCGCGCCGCCGATGGAGCCTGCGTGACCTGAAGACCAGAGGAAACCTTTGGGTCTCACTCACGGGGCCTGGCCAGTGGACCCCAGCTCGCCGCACTGGACGATTTCCGCAACCGATTAGGTACGGCCTTCAGCCCGCGAAGGCTGATGAGAATCAATGACAGATTCAGAATGGTGATGGCGGGAGCGCGAGATCGAGGTGAGCCAGTGGAGCGACCAGGTCGGGCAACTGCTGATCCATCACGCGGAGTGGGAGATCCGTCAGTAATCAAGGTCGTGCTTGCGGAGCAGCCCCGCACACCGTCACCGCGGGGGTTGACGAGAAGCCCGCACCCTATCCCAGCGTCTGGCTGGTCGTAGACGGGAGTCGCGCCGAACTGGCCGGCAGGCCGCGCTTGGTGAACGGTCACCGCACGATAAGCCCCGCTTCGAATCCGATGAACACGAACGGGTGAGCCACGGTCAGGAATCGATCACGCACCCCGAGGCGAAGCCCCGCCCGTTGCCACAACCACCAATCGACTCCGCCAGCAGTATCGAACAAGAAGCCGCCAGCGATTGCGGCGATGCCACCTTTGAGGTAGGGCTCGACAGTGTGAGCGTCGCCGGCCCGAGCGAAGTGGTAAACGATGAATGCTGAGGGGACTAATAGCGCGTCAGCCGGTGCGAAGACGTGATAAGTCGGCGTTGTCTCACTAGCGGCCGGCAGATAAACCAAGCTCACATCGCCGCCGAGGCCAGTCGAGCCGGACCGCCATTCGCCGCCGCCCGTCACGGATACCGCGAACCGTTGCGTGCCGGCCTCAACTTGCGTCGGGGCGATGGTCGCGTGCCATGTGACGTCCGATTGAGCTGCAGCGGGCCAGGCGAGCAGTGGGCCCGCCAAGCATGCAGCGATGACAGCAACAGCACGAGCGAGGGAGATCGGCATCGGATTGCCTCCGATGTTCAATGCGAAAAGGATGGACCGTTCGGCTCACAAGAGCGCAGAAGAGAACCGCGCATCCCGAAGCGAAAACGGGGGGGAACGCTATTCTGAGAACGAGTCCCCGTTCTGCCATCAGGTCACGAGCCCGATGGCTGGCGCGACGTGACCATTATGGGTCCCGCGGCCCTCCGTAGAAGAGATTCTCAAAGCTGTTCGCCGAGGTGTGTGTCCGCTGCATCATGACGACGGACGGTGTGATTGGATTCGCGCCGCAAGCCCGCAAAGTCGTCGCCCTCAAGCATTGGTGTTCCTGCAACCTGCTGGGCGTCGTGAGTTGCGCGTACTCGTCGGTCAAGAGAGAGGCGACGCGACTCCGCGAGTGTCAGCCGCCGTCCTACCGCTACCCGTGCTCCGACTCCCATTTCCAGAAGGCAGGTGGCGCCAGCACTCGGATTCCGCGAAAAGGATCCAGGACCAACAGATCCTGATCGCCACTGATGATCGCGGCGCACTCACCGGCCCGTGCGGTCGCCAACACGACATCGTCGTCGGGGTCGCGACAAGCCGGAGGATCAAGGGGATTCGGCGTCACGAGTGTGAACGTCTCCGCAAACAGCTGACGCGCGCTCCGCACAAACATCCAGCACAAACTGTGACTGCAACTTATTGAAAAGACTAGTCTTGCGCCGGCGCGCAATGCCGCTACATGTTAAGTCGTTTAGATTGAATGACTTAACGCCTGAGAGGGTTCC
>DASZFS010000493.1:0-2395 GCA_035939575.1 Vicinamibacterales bacterium
ACCGCGCGACGCCCCGCCCGCACGGCCCACGATGTACGATGGCGCGGTGTTATTGGCGTTGTTCAGCGGCTCCGCTGGAGGAGGCGCGGGCGAGCGCGGCGCGCCGATTTGAGGCCTGAAGCCAGCGAGCACACCGGTGACAACGTTGCCCGGCGAGTCATACCCCGGCCGCCCGCCCATCTCGGCGGACCAGGCTTCGTAATCCCATGCAACGATGCCGCCCTTCGCATCGACAGCGGCACGTTGATCGATGACGAAAGGAATTCCATAGTTCTCCCACGCCATCTCCTCCTTCCGTGACAGCTGCACGCGCACAGGCCGTCCGACGGCCTGCGAGAGGAGCGCTGCGTCGTACGTGACGGTGTCGGCGCCGTTGATCCCGTAACAGCCCGATCCGCGCGTGTAGATGACATGGACGCTGTCGGCAGGAAGACCCAGAATCGCGGCCACCGTCCGCTTCATCGGGTAGACCGCCTGCGTCGGTGACCATAGTGTCGCCTTGCCGTCTTTCACATCGGCGACGGCACACGAGCTGCCGACCGATCCGTGCATCTGATACGGATGCACGTAGGTGGCCTTTACGGTGGACGCCGCGGACTCGAGCGTGGCCTCAACGTCGCCCGAGTCGACGAGCAACGTGTCGCGTGATCCCGCCTGCGTGCGCATCTGCTCGTAAAACGTGCGCATGTCGGGCAGGCTGTCCGCCGCACTCCATGTGACGTTCAACCGATTGGCCGCTTGGATGGCCTGCCAAGGTCTCTCGGCAACGATCCCGATAAAGTCGTTCTTCACGACGACTTTCACGATCCCAGGGTTGTCCTTGATCGACGCTTCATCGACGCGCATCATCCTGGCGCCCGGCACGGGCGGCCGTACGACACGACCGTGCACCATGCCGGGCACACGAAGGTTGTGCACGAACTCGGTGCGGGCCGTCACGAGCGCCGGAATGTCGGCGCGCGGAACCGACTGACCGAGCACCGTCCATTCGGAGGGATGCTTCCGTTTTGCCGTGCGGCTGAGACTGATGTTGAACTTCCTGCCGCCAACGAGCGCGCCGTACGTGATTTGCTTCGATAGGTCGTTCTTCATCGCAACCGCCCCGACGTTCGCGACCAATTGATCGCGGGCGACGGAAAGCCGCGAAGCGGCGAGATCAATGAGCGCCTCGCGGGCGGTCGCGCATGCTTGCCCAAGATTCTCATTTCGAAAATTGGCCGGATGGGATTGCTGGCCGGAGGTCGTGCCCTGATCAGGCGTCAGTCCGGTGTCGCACTGGATCAGCCGAATTCGGTCCAGCGGCACCGACAATTCTTCGGCGACGAGCTGCAGTTGCGCCGTGAACAGACCGGTACCCAGTTCGCACTTGCCCGTGTAAGCCGTCACGATGCCGTCCGACTGAATCGCAATCCACGAATCGAGCTGAGGGCTGCCGCTCCCATTGATGCCTTGCGCAAGGACGGTCGCCCTCTCGTCAAATGTGTCCAATCGGCCGAGCGCGCTGAAGGCAACGATGAGCGCGCCGGATCCTGCGAGAAAGCGGCGCCGCGAGAGACCGGTCGCGGCGAGCGCCTCCCGAGCGTCGCGAGTCATCCTCATCGCGCTTTCTCCCGTGCGTAACGTTGAACGGCGCGGATCATCCGCTGATGCGTAAAGCAGCGGCACAAGACGCCTGACATGGCGTCTCGCAGCTGGGCGTCGGTCGGCGTCGGTGCCCTGTTCAGCAGAGCTATGTCGAGGCCGACAAACCAACGAAACAGCAGGTTGTATTCCAGTTGTTCCATCAGCAGCCGTTCGCTTCGCACCGTGTACAACACCTGCAGCAGCAGGGCCCGCAGCAATTTCTCCGGGGGAATCGACGGCCGGCCGATCGGCGCGTACATCTTCGTGAATTGCGGGGAGAGGGTGGCCAGCACGCGATCCGTCATCTGCCGAATCGACCGCAAAGGGTGCGTCGCCGGCACGCGTTGCTCCATCGAGATGTAGCTAAACAGATGTGTCGGCTGTTCGTCGAATCCGCGCATGCTCGCTGCTCTCCTCGGAAAGGTGAGAGCATCGTAGTACGATTTGATCACTGTGTCGATCCGCATTGAATCGACTTTTTCCGCATCCTGCTAGGGCGGTGAGCACGACGCCGCTCAGGCAGAAGCCGCACTGGGCGGCCTGCTCGTCGATGAACGCGCGTTGCATCGGGTGTGGATTCTCGGGAGTACCCAGGCCGTCGAGCGTTGTGATCTCTGCACCTGATGCGCGCGAAACCGGCATCACGCACGTGCGTACGGCGTTGCCGTCGACGATGGCCGTGCAGGCGCCACATTGTGAGAGACCACAGCCGAACTTCGGGCCGCGGAGCTGCAGGTCGTCGCTCAGGACATACAGCAGAGGGGTCGTCGGA
>DASZFS010000494.1:0-13148 GCA_035939575.1 Vicinamibacterales bacterium
TTCGTGAATCAACGAGAGAAAGATTGAGTCGGTCGTGTGAATACGCCCGAAGTGCATCGTTTGCGAGTTACGCTCGACATACACTGCGTCCTCTTCCAATTTCCCTCCGGACCAAAACCTGAGAATCTCTTCCTGCGGCACTCCGGTAGGCAGAAACGTCGTCAGGACGCCTGATGTGAGGTCGAGTGTGTCAAGGACGGCATGAGAGAGTGCCTTCCCGATCGTGAGGCACTCTCGCAGGTACTCCAGACCTTCGGGTCCCAGTCGGATTTCGATGATTTGACGCACGCTACTTCGGGACCGATCCAGGTGGCAACGGCGGATAGACTCGCCATGGCGCGCGTGTAACCGGTCGCGGCGACCATCGTGGTTGCCGTGTCCGCTGGCGATCATTATTCTCCCGATCCCGGATCTCATTCCCGCTGGACTGCCGTTCCCGTGGTGGCCCGCACCGCCGGTGCCGTCGATCGGAGAGCCACCGACATTCCCAGGTTGGGATCCGACCGAACCGCCTCCAGGGTTTCCGAAATGGGAAGGTAAAGGTCCGCCCGGTGGTAAAGGTGTTTAGCGATTTTATTGAGCACATCGACAGTTCGCGCGTCATGGAGTGCCTTGGGACGACACGGAACGACACCGTTCCGCCGCCGAAACTGGCACACCTGACAACTGCGCATTTCCGTTAGCGTGACGACATTACACAGGATGTCCAGGCCAGAGATCGGTCGCCAAGTCTTCTACGTACCGCGCCTCGCCGATGCTCTCTGAGCGAACTGCCTGTCCGGAAACCTCAAGAATCTCGCCGGTGACCAGCAGGATCTTCAGGCTCACGGGATCCTCTGATTGAATCGGCATCGGGACGAGGTTGCCGTGCGACACGGGTCCAATACGGATGTGTCCGTCAGCGATGGAAGCAGGCGCGGCGAGCGTTGGAAGACCGCCGACAGCCTTTCCCACGATGAGACGTATCTGCTGCATCCAGCCTGTACCTCTTCTCGAGTCGCCGCCGTCCCAGCGATGAATGTATGCGTCGAGGAGAATCGACACTTCGAGATCTGATCGGGCTACCGATATAAGTTCAGAGTCGTGGAATTCGATCCAGCTTGACATGAGATCGGTCGGCCGTCGTCAATTGACGGCGTCTGATCGGCGGCGCTAAGACGCTTTCAGAAGGGACGCCCTTACGGCCGCAGGAACGTCGATCGCGACGAATCGATCGCACGAAAACAGGTAATCCTCGCCGCTCTCGTCGACGACGCGCAGATCCCCATCTTCCTCGGCATCCTGATCCGGCAGAACGACGTAGATCTTGTTCCGTTCGAGCGAGGCCTCGTAGCCGTCGTTCTGCACGCAAACAGCGAACCGGTGACCAGTTGCGCTCGGCTTGCGCGATCTAGTCGAGGTACCTTTTGCGTTTGAATTCTTTCTTGCCGATGCTGTGTGCTTCATACCTTAGGATGTCATTCGATCATGCTGGACAAGGCGTTCGATGAGCATCTTGATTGTCTGGCTCGAGCTTGCCGGCAGGTAGCGATATGCGGTCATCCCCGCCAGGGCCTTCGCCGCTTCCGCGTTGAGATTGTACTTCCTCGCGATCAATCCTGACGAAGACGCTCCTTCAATTCGCTCCAATCGAGATCGAAACGCGCCAGATACTTCCGCAGGCGGTCAGCATCGTTGGCGATCTTTTTGCGTTCGCGGGAACAGTCAAAGAGAACGCGTCCCGCAGCTGACAGACTGACGGCGCTGCGGCAGACACGCAGGACGTCCTCAAGCTGGGGATCGTCTCCTCCAGATAGCCGGCGTCGAGCAGTGCCGACAACAGGTTCGCCAGCGTCATCAATCGCACCGCCGTGCCGCGGGACGACGCCGCGCCGGGTCTCCGTGACCACGGCCCCCGGCTATTGGGGGGCCGCGAACGCCCTGGCGCGGCCAGCACCTGACGCCGTGGCCACCGGTAACCGATAATGTGGCTCGTAGATCTCATGGAAGCAGGGCGCGTGCGCGCACAGCTCGCCCGGATTCTGGCGAGCACCGTCTTCGCCGGTGCTGAGCGACCCAGTAAGTTTTTGCGCTTCGTCGTTGAGTGCAGGCTTGAAGGGCGCGAAGTCGAGATCAAGGAATCTGTCATCGCCATCGAGGTGCTGGGACGAAAACCCTCGTTTGATTCGAAATCCGACCCCATCGTCCGAGTCGAGGCAGGACGGCTGCGCGACCGCCTCAGATCGTATTACCAGGGTGAAGGAGAGGCTGACCGCCTCTTGATCAGTTTGCCGAAGCGCGGTTACGTGCCTGAATTCTCGGAGCGACAGCTACCTGCGCCGTCAAAGCGAATCGATGTCCTGCGCCTCTCCATCCTTCCGCCGGAACGTGCGTCCTTCGATTCTTTTGCCGTCTCACCAGATGGTCGCCAGCTCGCGTTCAGCGCTGTATTGAACGGCAAACTGATGCTCTGGGTTCGCGCGTTGGACTCGCTCGAGGCACAGCCACTGATCGGCACGGATGACGCCGCTCACCCGTTCTGGTCGCCCGACAGTCGGGCGATTGGCTTCTTCACGCCAAACAAGCTGAAGAGCGTCCAGATCACCGGAGGGCCCACCCGGGATATCGCCGACGTGGTGATGGGACGAGGCGGTACATGGAATCACGACGGCGTCATCGTCTTCTGTCCACGGCCCGTGGGCGTCCTGTATCAGGTGGCAGCGGCGGGCGGCAGAACCACGCCAGTGACGTCTCTGGACGCCTCACGCGCCGAGGTCACACACGGCTTCCCGCAGTTTCTCCCCGACGGCCGCCAGTTCATCTACCTGGCCATGAGTACGCGTGCGGGTGAGTCTTCAATTCGAGTCGGCTCGCTCGATTCAACAATCGCCAAGGTGCTGCTGGAGGCCGACACGGATGCTGCCTACGCACCGGTGTTGCCCGGGCACCCGACCTCCCTCCTGTTCGTATCGCATGGCGCGCTCATGGCGCAGCCGTTCGATGCACGGCATCTTGAACTGGAGGGTGAACGAACAGTGGTCGTGCCGGAAGTCCGCTACCGGCGTTGGCGCCACGCTGGCTTTTCGGTATCCAACAACGGGATTCTGCTGTATCAAAGTGGGTGCGCCGAGAATCAACAGTTCTCGTGGTTCGATCGGCAGGGCACGTGGCTCGCGTCGAGCGGCCCACGAAACGACTACATTTCGTTCAGTCTGTCACCCGACGAGAGGTATGTCGCGTTCTACAGGGACGATGACCCGGCCACTGTCCATCCGAAGATTTGGGTCATGGATTTGTTGCGCGAAGGCGCCGTGTTCCGACTGACCGACCCCGGGGTGACAGAGTCCGAATTCACTCCGGTCTGGTCTCCGGACGGTCGCGAGATTCTGTTCAGCCGCGGCGACGACCGACGGATGCGCCTCCTGCGGCAGGCGCTCAACGGGGGCATGGCAACGTGCGTACTCGACACCGAAGGCCCGAAGTTCCCGACCGATTGGTCATCAGACGGACAGTTCATTACGTACAGTTCGCAGGTGCCCGATTATCGACATCTGCACACGTGGATCGTATCCCTCCGCGCGTCGGGGGAAGCGGACCAGCACCAGCCGCTGCTGCAGCATTCCTGTAACGAGGCACACACGTATTTTTCACCTGCAGAAGGGACTGACGCACCGCGCTGGATCGCCTACGCGTCGACTGAAACCGGACGCGAAGAAGTGTACGTTCAGGACTTTCCTGCTGGTGCGCACAAGTGGCAGGTGTCGAACCAGGGTGGTTTGATGCCGCACTGGCGGTGCGACGGGCGGGAGCTGTTCTACTTGACTCCGGACGGCACGTTGATGGCGGTGCCAGTGAACCTTGGAGCAACTTGTGAAGTCGGCGCACCGCGCGCGCTCTTCGCGACCGGCATCCGGCTCATCCCGCGGTACAAGGCCTGGATGAATCAGTATGCCGTCGCACGCGATGGAGAACGATTTCTCTTCAACCGCCCGGTTCCCGATACGGCGCCCGGCGCGATCACCGCGGTCATTCCCAGGTAGACGGGGTTCCTAACCGAGTTTCAGCTTCTCGCACGTACGGCACGCGTACGATACGTTCGCGTAACCCCGCCGTTACTTCTGTCGAGTCCCTTTTCTCGCGTATCGTCGCGATCGGCAGGAGGAACATCAACCATGAGAGGCCGCAGTGCCCTAGGTGCTGTCATCGCGCTGTGCGTCACCACTGCGCTTGCGAGTGCGATTGGCCAGTCTGACGGGCAGCTGATCGAAGCCCCGCGATTCTGGAATGACCACGATCTTTCGGAATGGGCGACTCCCGTCGCGGGTCTCGATGTTCGTCCGAGTCACTATTCCGAAAAGGAATACTATTCCGCGCCAGTCGGCGACCTCGTCCGGACGTACGCGGTCTATTTCCCCGGGCGAGAACCCTCCGGGTACTGGGACATCGTGCGGAACGCGAAACCCGAACCCCTCATCACACCTGGTCCACGCACGACGCCGGATTGGGTCAAAGAAGGCAGACGAGTGTTCCAGGAGATGGACATTCCGTACTTGCGCAGTTACGACCCCAAGTTGCGGGACATCCTTCGTTCGACCGACGAATTTCAGAAACTGGGCGGCCATGCCCAGAAAGACGGCACCGTCCGCGGGCTGCGTTGGGTGCCGACTGCAAGAGGGCTGGCTCTGAGCATTCCCGATTGCGCCTCCTGCCACAGCCGGGTGATGCCCGACGGGAGCATATTGGATGGCGCCCCATTCCCCGGCAACGACGCGGTGGATGGAGTGCGGGCGTCGTTCACCAGTCACAATTCGCCCGGCTTCCTGGATTTTTATTCCCCCGGTGAGCCCACGAGCATGGTGGCCTGGCGGTTCTGGGCCGCACCATGGGTGCCGAACGACGTCAACGAGGGCTTGAAATCCCCTGCGATCGACCCGCGGGACTTTGGTTTCGTCAGCGGCGTGGTCCCGCGCTTCAACAGCAGCCCGTTTTACCCGACGAAAGTGCCCGACCTCATCGGCGTCAGCCATCGCAAATATATCGACCACACGGCCACCCATCGCCTTCGGGGTCCGGAGGATTTGATGCGGTACGCCGCGCTCGTCTCCTGCTGCGACATCGGCGACTTTGGACCGCATCGCATGCTGACCGACAAGGGACGTCGAATCGCCTACCGCTTCCCGGACGAGCTCCTGTACGCGTTGGCGCAGTACCTTTATTCGCTGGAACCGCCCCGTAATCCGAACGCCGCCGATCCTCGAGCCACGGCCGGCAGGGAGGTGTTCGATCGCGAAGGATGTGGAAGCTGCCACGCTCCACCGCTGTATACGAACAACAAGCTCACGCTGGCGGCCGGATTCGTGCCTCCGCCAAACCATCCGCTCCGCGAGGATATCCTGTTTCGCTCAGTTGGCACCGATCCGAATCTTGCACTCAAGACCCGCAAGGGGACAGGGTTGTACAAGATCCCCACACTCCGAGGCGTGTGGTACCGAGGGCTATTCGGCCACGATGGTTCCGTCACCACCCTCGACGAATGGCTTGATCCCGCTCGCCTGCGTGACGACTTCCAACCTTCTGGTTTCAAGGGCTACAAGACGACACGGCGCGCGGTACCCGGGCATGCCTTCGGCCTAACGCTGAATGCCGAAGAGAAGGCGGCGCTAATCGCGTTTCTGAAGACTCTATAAGTTCGAACGCCGAACCAGCCAAGACGTTTCGCGGAAGCTCTCAATGGTCGTGGGGCTGAAGGCGACATGACCACAGGGATCGAAAGAGCAAAGTCATAAAGGAGAAAAAAGAATGTCCAGTCCACAACCGTTGCGGGAGATTCCCGCCCCACAGCAGGTTTTTCAGATGCTGGCAGGCAAGTCTGTTTCCCAGGCCCTCTCAGTGGCCGCAGATCTGGGAATCGCCGACGTTCTGACAGATGCCCCGAAGAGTGTCGAGGAGCTGGCAGAGGCCACATCGTCGCACGCGCCCTCGCTCTACCGTCTATTGCGCGCCCTCGCCAGCATCGGCATTTTCGCCGAGAGCGAAGATCGCCGGTTCACCTTGACACCGCTAGCCGCGTGCCTGCGCAGCGACGCGCCGGACTCCATTCGGAACACGGCGCGTTGGATCGGTTCGCCTCTCGTTTGGCGCGGTTGGGGAGAACTGCGCCATTGCGTCGAGACAGGGGAGACCGGCATCAAGCAGGCATTGGGAGTGACCGATCCGTTCGCCTACCTGTCCGAACACCCTGAACAGGCACAGGTCTTCCACGGCTGCATGACCGAGATATCGCGCCTCAATACGCTCGCCATCTTGGGAGCCTACGATTTCGGACGGTTCCAGACGATCATTGACGTCGGCGGAAGCCACGGTCTGTTGGTCTCCGCGATCCTGCAGCGGTACCCAGCCCTCCACGGAATTGTGTTCGACCTGCCGCGCGTCATTGAAGTGGCGCAGCGCGTGATCGCGGCCGATGGGCTGACGGACAGGTGCGAAACGCTTGCAGGCGACTTCTTCGAATCGGTGCCGGCGGGCCCGGACGCATACGTGTTGAAGCAAGTGATTCACGACTGGGACGATGAGCGTGCGCTGGCCATCCTTCGAAATATCGGTCGCGTCATACCGCCTGACGGTCGACTCCTGCTGGTAGAACTGGTGGTCCCTCCAGCGAATGAACCCTCGCTGAGCAAGTTCACCGATCTAGACATGCTGGTCAACACTGGAGGTCGCGAGCGCAGCCAGACCGAGTACCGCGATTTGCTGGCTGCGGCTGGCTACCGACTCGCCGCAATCCATCCCACGCAGTCCCGACAGAGTGTCATTGAAGGCGTGCCGCTGGCTGCCGATTGAACGATCGCGCTGCGCTCACCAATTGGTCCAAGCCAGTCGGTGCGCTCATGAAGAACCGCCCGGACTGCCGAAAGTGGCACACCTACCGGCACAGCGCCTTGGGGCCGGCTGGAACCGCATGGTTGACCGAGTCCTTGCCAGGGTGCGATCATCAAATTCGATGCAAATTTGATGAGGTGCCATGCTGGACATTGCCAACGACATTCGATCGCTCAGTGACTTCAAACGAAATACGTCGGAACTCCTCGACCGCCTCAAGAAAACCGGCAATCCGTTGGTCCTGACGATCAACGGGAAAGCCGAGGTCATCGTCCAGGATGCGGAAGCCTACCAGGAGCTTCTGGAGCGCGTAGAGACCATTGAGGGCATTCAGCGAGGCCTGGCTGATGTGAAGGCTGGACGCACGAAGCCGGCGCGGGAGGTGTTCAGCCGGCTTCGACGCAAACATGGCATACCGCGTTGAGCTCGCCAAGAACGCCGAAGCTGAGCTCGAAGAGCTGTATCTCTTGGGTACGCCACGATTGTGCGCACCAAAAACCGGGTATCAGCGGCACGTGCCGATCCCGCAGTCCATCGTCAAGACGCTGAAGGCGCTGCCCTCGCACGGCAGGCACGAGTACCTCTTCCCTTCGCGACCGACCGCGCGATGCCCGGAGCCGCGGCGGCCTTACCGCTGGGACTTCGGGAAGCAGTTCCGCGCGCTCGCCAAAGTGACCGGCATCCAGAACGTCCGCATTCACGACCTGCGGCACGCAGGAACGACGATCCTGATGACGCTTGGAGTTCCAGACCCGATCGTGCGGAAAGTCACAGGACACCGCTCACGCGAGCTCGAGCGCTACCAGCACCTGACGCCGGAGCTGCGCGCGTTGACCGTGAACCTGATTGCGACCGAGCTATTTCGACGGAAGCGAGCCAGGAAGGAACGAGAAAGTGGCACACCTACCGGCACAGTGCGCGGCAGGCGTGTCACTGAAAAACTCGAGGCGCGCCGACGTGTTGGAACTAAGCGAGATGTTGGCGGGGTCGACGGGACTCGAACCCGCGGCCTCCGGCGTGACAGGCCGGCGTTCTAACCAACTGAACTACGACCCCAATCGAACGTGGATCTCGAATTCCCTGTCCTTCGCAAACCGGGATATTTGGGCGGTACAGGATTCGAACCTGTGACAGCCGGCGTGTAAAGCCGGTGCTCTACCACTGAGCTAACCGCCCTCACTGGCCCGCGGCCGCCCGCCAAAACGCACCATTATACGTTGCCTTCAACGCCAGCAGCAACATCGCGGCCAGCAATCCCGTGACCGCCCGGTGCTCCCGGTTCGCCATCGCCTGCGCGAGGCTGAAGCGCCGGCCGTTGTCAGCGCTGCGCTGCCGCCGGTAGAGGTCGTACTGATCGCCGAATGCACGGCGGAGAAATGCCTCCTCGCTGCGGACCGCCGCGCGCAGCGTGACGGCGAGGTACAACGCGATCAGCGCCGCCGCAAGAGGGTTCGCGGAGGCAATCGCGAGCCCCGCGCCCATCACCGACGAGCCCACGTACAGCGGATGCGCGACGTATCGATACGGCCCGGACGTCGTCACCTCGCGCGCCTTGTTCACATGTCCGGCCGCCCAGATCCGGATCCCTTCTCCGACGAGACCCACGAGCGTCCCGACAAAGATCGACTCGATCGAAGGGTTCGCCAGGATGAACACGAGCGGCGCAAACACCCAGCCGAGCGCGACACGGAAGCGGGCGAGAAAGTCCATCACGGTAACCGTCGCCTCAGGCACGAACGCGTCCGGCCGCCAGACGCCGATCGACCGCAGACACCACCTCGGCGACCTCGATATCGATCAGGCACATCCGATCCAGCTTACACCGACGCAGGTGATGACATTGGCACACGTCGTCACGCGAGACAGTCACGTCCCCTGCCGCCATCGGCCCGTTGCGCACCGCGCGCGTCGGCCCGTAGATGCCGACGAGCGGCGTGCCGACCGCCGCCGCGATATGCGTCGGGCCGGTGTCGCCCGAGACCATCACGGTCGCACCGCGCGCCAGCGCCACCACGTCGGCCACCGTCGTGCGGTCGGTCGCCACCGCGGCGCCCTCCGACGCGGACACGACCTCGCGCGCCAGCGCTTCCTCGCCCGGCCCCCAGAGCACGACCGAGATCAGCCCATGTCGCTCCTTGATGGCAGCCGCCACGGCGCCAAATCGCGACGGCGGCCACCGCTTGTTCGGCCAGGCCGCGCCGGGATTCAACAACGCATACTGGCCGCCGCTCAGCTCGACGGCGCGACGCGCGGCCGTCGAATCCACGCGATCGATCGGAAACTCTGGCGGCCCGGCCGTGATCCCGATGGCCTCGAGCAGCCCCAGGTTGATCGCCACGACGTGCCGGGTTTCGCGGCGATCGTACAGACCGCCGCGTCCGGCGTCGAACGCATCCGTGTAGAACAGACGCGCCAGCCCCTCGCGCGCGTAACCGGACGAGAACCCGATGACGCGCGGAGCGCCCGAGCTGCGCGCGAGCAGCGCAGACTTGATGAGGCCTTGAAGATCGATCGCCACGTCGTACCGCGAACGCCGCAGCTCGCGGACGGCCGCGAGCGTCGACGCGCCGCCGCCGGCGCCCCCGCGGTCGTTGATCGCGAGGCGCCGGTCGATGACCGGGACCAGATCGAGCATCTCGCGATGGCGGGAGCTGACCAGCCAGTCGATGCGCGCCGAGGGAAACGACCGCCGGAGAGCGGCCGCAACTGGAATCGCATGGACGATGTCGCCGAGCGCGCCCAGCCGCACGAGAAGAAACCGTTGCACTCGCTACTCGGGGCTGAGGGCCGGTTGCTGGCCGCCCGGCGGGGCGCCGCGGAGGCGGGCGATCAGATCGCGCGTCGCGTGCGTCTTGAGATCGCCGACAATCGCCGTCCGGCCACCGTAGGCCCGGACCACGTCACGCTCGGGAACCGTATCGATGGTGTAGTCCGTGCCTTTGCAATGGACGTCAGGCCTGACGAGCGTCAGCAGCCGCTCGACAGTCGCCTCCCCGAACACCACGACGTAATCAACGCCGCGAACCGCCGCCACGAGCTCGGCGCGGTCGGCCGCCGGCTGGATTGGCTGCCCCCGTCCTTTCAGTGCGGCGACGGACGGATCGTCGTTGACCGCGACCACCAGCCGATTGGCCTCTGCGGCGGAGGCGCGCAGGTATCGGACGTGTCCGACGTGCAAGAGGTCGAAGCACCCGTTCGCAAGGGCAATGGTCTTCCCGTTCGCGCGGTCATGCGCCACGGCGTCCAGCAGGCCGTCCTCGGAGAGAATCATCGGGCCCCCACGGCCGGCGTCATGGCCGCCTTCCCTGCGCCGGGCCTTCCTGCGACCAGTTCTCCAGCGCGGTGTCGTGATCGCTCGAGATCGCTTCGCCCAGCTCTCGGGCCGACACGGTCGCCGTCCCCCGCTTCATGACCACCAGCCCGCCGGCGTAGTTGGCCAGCCGGGCGGCCTCGTAAAACGACGCGCCGGCGGCCAGCGCCAGACCGAACGCCGCGATGACGGTGTCACCGGCGCCGGTGACGTCCGCGACTTCGTCCGACCCGAAGATGGGGATATGACTCGTGGCCTGCCCCGCCTCGAACAGCGCCATGCCACGGCTGCCGCGGGTCACCAGCACCGCGCGCATCCCGGTCCGCCGCAACAGCCGCCGGCCGGCCCGCTCGAGCGCCTCGCGGTTGTCGTCGATGCGGATGCCCAGGGCCCGTTCGACCTCGGACTCGTTCGGAGTGCAGGCCGTCAGGCCCCGGTACTCGAACAAGCGGTATCGGGAGTCCACGAGCACCGGCACGGGACGCCGCCGGGACCGGCGCGCGACCTTCCGCCGAATGGTTTCGGCCAGCGATGGACCCAGCAGGCCCGAACCATAGTCAGACAGGATCACCGCATCGCAGTCATCGAGCGCTGGGCCAATCCGTTCGACGAGCGCCCGGCCCACCTTGCCCGCAATGGGCCACCCCACCTCGCGATCGATTCGCACGACCTGCTGCTTTGCGGAATGAACGCCGCCGGCGAGGATGCGCGTCTTCACTGGTGTGGGATGCTCTCGCGATCGAATCACGTTCGCCCGATTGACGCCCTGGTGGAAGCTTGCGAGCAGCCGCTTCCCTTCCGGGTCCGCGCCCGCCAGGCCGGCGATACGGGCCCGGCCGCCGAGCGAAGCGACGTTGTTGGCCGCGTTGCCGGCGCCTCCCGCCACCATCTCGGTCGCGTCGTACTTGAGGATGAGAACAGGCGCTTCGCGCGACACGCGCGCCACCTCGCCGTAGATGAACTCGTCCGCGATCAGGTCGCCCACGACCAGGACGCAACGGCTCGAGAAGCCGTCCACGAGGCCGAGCAGACGTTCCTTGCGCTCGGCCTCGCCGGGCAGCGGATGAACGGAGCGGGCAATCAACATTGTCGTGTGTGGAAGGTCAGGTTCCGCAAGATCCAGCTGGCGGCCGCCGCGAGATTGTCCACAATCGCATCCGCGTGAACGTCCGGGAGCGGCGCCGCCTCCTCGCCCGCGCCGTATCCCGTCCGCACGAGCACCGCCCGTGCGCCGACGGCCCGCGCCAGGACGACATCCACCCACTTGTCGCCGACGACAACCGACCGCGCGGGATCGAGATTGAGATCGCGGACCGCCCGATCGATCAGGCCGCGCGCCGGCTTCCGGCAGCCGCAGACAGCCGTATATGCCGCCACCGGGCCGTCCGGATGGTGCGGACAATAGTAATACGTCGCGACGCGAGCGCCCCCGGCTTCGAGCGCCGCCGTCATTGCCTGATGGATGACCGCCAGGCCCGGCTCCGTCAGATGCCCGCGCGCAATCGCCGACTGGTTCGTCACGACGACGACGGGCAGGCCGGTCCGGTTCAACGCGCGAACCGCGTCGATCGTCCACGGGAAGAACGCGATGTTCTCGACGCGATTCAGATAGCCCACGTCCTCGATCATAGTGCCGTCGCGATCGAGGAAGATCGCGCCCTGGCTCACAGCATTCGCCGCGTCGCGGCCAGGACCGGGGCGACCTCCACGCCGCGCATGCAGCCGTGGTCGAGCGGACACTCCCGGAGGAGACAAGGGCGGCACCAGGTGTCGTGAGCCACGATGGTGTGCCCGACCCCCAGCGGACCGGTGCGGTGCTCGTTGGTGGCCCCGAAAATCGCGGTGACCGGCGTCCCGACTGCCGCGGCGAGGTGCATCGGCCCCGAGTCGTTGCTGACAACCGCCCGGCACGCGGCCAGAACACCCGCCAACGCCGCGAGATCGGTGCGGCCTACCAGATCGAGGACGCCATCACGCGTCTGCCCGCTCGCCTCAAACGCCCGCAGGACCTGAGCGGCCGTTTCACGGTCGCTGCCGCTTCCGACCATCACGGTCCGAACACCATCCTCCGTGAGCGTGACCGCGAGAGACGCGAACGACTCTGGAGGCCATCGCTTCGCGCCGCCGTAGGCAGCTCCCGGCGCAACGGCGACGAGTGGTGCCCTGCCATCCCATCCGGTCGACTTGAGCAGCGCAACCCCCGACTCCCGCGCCCCATCTGGAACAGGAAGCCGCGGCTCCATCGCTCCGTTCGGAAACCCGAGCGCGCGCACGAGGTGCTGGTAGTACGCCGCCTGATGGACCGCGGGCGGGCGCTCAATGGCGCGCGTCAGCAGACCGCCACGCCAGTCGGCGCGATATCCCCATCGCTCGGGGATGCGCGCCCGCGCCGCGGTCAGCGCGGCATGCCACGAGTTCGGCAGCAGCAGCGCAATCTCGAAGCCGCGATCGGCCAGCGATGTGCCCCGGTGACTCTCGTGACGCTCGTGCCGCTGTCGCCGCTGTTGCCGCCAGCCCGGCCCCGGCAGCGTCACAACCTCGTCGACGTCGCGGACCAGGTGGAAGAGCGGTGCAATCGACGCCCGCGCGGCCACGGCAATCGGTGAACCGGGCCAGGCGCGACGGATGTCCGCGACAGCCGGAAGCGCCAGGACGGCGTCGCCGAGCCAGTTCGGCGCGAGGATGACCAGACGTCCGGCCATCCAACGAGCGTACCACGACTGGGGAGATCGTTCGCGGCACGTGGACCGTATCGGCTCGCTGGAGCGAACCTGTAGAACCTCGAGCACTACGCGAACCCCGCGACCCCATGCGACTACTGCACTAGTGAGCCGATGAAGTATCGTTCTAGTGAATGAAGATCGCGCTCCTCCAGATCAACCCGACCGTCGGTGATCTGGCTGGGAACGCGCGCCTGATTCTCGACGCGCTCGGCACGGCGGCGACCGAGGGGGCCTCCATCGCCGTCACCCCGGAGCTC
>DASZFS010000495.1:0-4040 GCA_035939575.1 Vicinamibacterales bacterium
GGATCCGAATCAAAGCGCGCTCGACAAAGTGCACGAGCTGGCGCGGCGGCAGGATGAGCTGCTCAAGCGTCAACAGGAGCTTGCGCGCAATCGGGAGAAGATGACGGCGGACGATCTCAAGCGTGAGCTCGAGAAGCTGACCCGTGAACAGTCCGAGCTTCGCCAGCGCGCGGAGGATCTTGCGCGACAGATGGGGTCACAGGGGGCACAGGGGTCACAGGGGTCACAGGGTTCGCAGGGTTCACAAGGTTCTTCGGGTTCGCAGGGTTCACAAGGTTCTGCGGGTTCGCAGGGTTCGGCGGGTTCACAAGGTTCTCGGCGTTCACAGGGTTCGCAGGGTTCACAAGGTGGGGGCGATCTTGCGCGACAGATGCGCGACGTGTCGGAAGCGATGCGTGGCGCCACGAACGATCTCCGCCGTCAGGACTCCGGGCAGGCGGGGCAGGCCGGACAGGCAGGCCAGGGAGCCCAGGGAGCCCAGGGAGAAAAGGGAGCCGCCGGAGAAAAAGGAGCCCAGGGAACAACCTCCGCCGGCAGCCGCGCTCTCGAAACACTGCGCAACCTCGAGCGTCAGATGCAGTCCGGGCAACCGGACGAACGGCGCCGCGCGATGGGGGAGATGCAGCTCGAAGCGCGACAGCTCGCGGACGCTCAGCGCCAGGTGGCCTCCGAGCTTGGGAAGGTCGCGCCGAGCGATGCGGGGCAGGACGCGGTTCGCCGGCTTGCGGGCGAAGAAGCACGTCTGGCGGAGCGAGCGAGACGGCTCCAGGACTCGCTGAAGGGCCAGGGGACCAGCGCCGATGCCGCGAAGGAGATCGATCAGCAGAAGCTGGCCGACCGCATGCAGCAATCCGCCGAGGCCATGCGCGCGGCTTCAGAGCGTAGCGGCGGTTCACCGCGTGGGAACACTGCGCCGCGGCCGACATCGCCCGGTGTCGATGAAGCGAAGCGCCAGACGGGCGCGCAACAGGACCTGGCGCGCGGGCTCGATAGGGTCGCGGATCGGATCGCCGCTGCCGCGGGGACCGGGAAAGATGGGGAATCCGGCAGGCTGTCCACGCAGCTCGCACGCGTGCAACAGCTGCAGGAGCGCATCGAGCAGCTGACGAAGGAAATGCAACAGGCCGGCGCGCAGGGCCGCGCCGGTGGACGCGGCCAGGGACAGAGCCAAGGCGGCGGTCAGGGTGCCGGGGGCGGATCGGGC
This sequence comes from Vicinamibacterales bacterium, assembly GCA_035939575.1. Lineage (GTDB taxonomy): Bacteria > Acidobacteriota > Vicinamibacteria > Vicinamibacterales > CAVVIG01 > DATKHR01. Next base: position 1,205 of record DASZFS010000495.1, read on the forward strand.
GATATGGCCGGACTGCGCGACGAGGCGCAGCGCGCGATGCAGGAGACGCGGGATCTGATGGAACAGCTTCGCCGCGAGGATCCGACGTTCAGCCGTGGAGGGGCCGGGTTCACATTCGAAGGCCAGGGCATGACCACGACGGCGCCGGGCACCGAGGCGTTCAAGCAGGACTTCGCCAAATGGGAGGATCTGCGCCGCCAGGCCACGCAGGCGCTCGAGACCGCGCAGTCGACGATCTCGAAGAAGCTCCAGGCGCGCGAGTCAAAAGAGCGGTTGGCCGCTGGTGCCGATGACAAGGCGCCGCCCGAATACCAGAAGCAGGTGGACGACTACTTCAAGGCCATCGCCGCGACGAAGAAGAAGGGCGGCTGATGCACCTCGCGTACCCTTTGCCGTGGTGGCTTGCTGCCCTCATCACGGCCGGCATCGCGGGAGCGGCCTACGTGCAGTATCGGCGTCCGCTGGCGCCGCTCTCCCGCACGCAGCACGGTCTGCTCGTCGCGCTGCGCGTGCTGGCCCTGGTGGCGCTCGCGCTCTTCCTGTTCCGGCCGATTGCCATCCTGCCGCCGTCCGGGTCCAGGGATGCCATCGTGCCCGTGCTGGTCGACACGTCCCGCAGCATGCGCATCAACGACGCGGACGGCCAGTCGCGGCTGGCGCGGGCCACGGCGACATTGAAGACCGACATGCTGCCCGAGCTGAGCCGCCACTTCGTCACAGACGTGTTCAGCGTCGGCGATCGCGTGGCCCCTGTCGCCGTGCCCGCGATCGACCAACTGGGTGCGAACGGCCGGCGGACCGATCTCGCTGGCGCGCTCGCAGCTATCAGGGATCGCTATCGCGGCCAGCGCGTGGCCGGGATCCTGTTGCTGACGGACGGGGGTGATACGGGCGGCGGCGAGGCCCTGGAGCAGGGAGGTGAGGGTCCCCCGGTGTTCGCCATCGGGGTCGGTGCGCCGGACGGCCTGCACGACCGGGAGGTGCTGGGCGTCGCAGCCGGTGACCCGCGCATCGACCGCGCATCCGTCGATGTGCACGTGTCGGCGGTCAGCGCGGGCTTCGGACGCACGCCGTTCCCGCTGCGCCTGCTCGCGAATGGACGGCTGCTCGAAACGCGACGCGTGGCTCCCCCGGCGGACGGGTCGCCGGTCGACGAAGTGTTCACGGTTGCCCCGGAGCCGCTGAATGCGACGGTCTACACCGCAGAGATCCCAACGACCGACAACGAGGCCGTCGTCGAGAACAATACCCGAAGTGTCCTCGTGAGCCCGGCGGGACGCAAGCGCAGGGTGCTGGTCATCGAGGGCGCACCGGGATTCGAGCACAGCTTCATGACCCGGGCCTGGGCAGGCGATCCCAGCCTGGAAGTGGACGTCGTGACGCGCAAGGGCAAGAACGGCGAGGGGCAGGACACGTACTTCGTGCAGGCCGGCGCGGGCCGCGCGGCGGCGCTGACGTCGGGATTTCCGCCGAGACGCGAGCAGCTCTTCGCCTACGACGCGCTCGTCGTCGCGAACGTCGAAGGCGACTACTTCACGCGCGCCCAGCTCGCCATGACGGCGGAATTCGTCGGCGAGCGGGGAGGCGGGCTCCTGGTCATGGGCGGGCGATCGTTCGCGCAGCGCGGCCTGTCGGGCACGCCGCTGGAGGAAGTGCTGCCGGTCGAGCTGACCGACCGCCGCGGTGGCCTGTCAGCCACTTCGCCCACGTCACCGGCGTCGGGCGCAGCACGCACGGCGCCGACGACGGCGTCTTCGCTTAAGATCATCACGAACAACGAGATCGCCACGCACAACAAGATGTCGCTGACGTCGGACGGCGAGACGCATCCGATCATGCGATTCGGCTCGTCGCCGGACGACACGCGGCAGGTGTGGGCGAAGCTGCCCGCTCTGGCCGCGAGTGCGCCGCTCGGTGCCCCTCGGCCCGGCGCGAAAGTCCTCGCGCTGACCACGGCGCCGGGCGGCGGCGTCTTCCCGGTCGTCGCTGTTCAGCGATACGGCCAGGGGCGCTCGATGATCTTCGCGGGCGAGGCATCATGGCGCTGGAAAATGATGCTCGCGTCGTCGGATCGCACGTACGAGGTCTTCTGGCGACAGGCTGCCCGATGGCTTGCGGCCGATTCGCCCGACCCTGTCGCCATCACGGTGCCCGACGCGCTCGAGCCCGGGGATGCGGCGACGGTGGACGTCGACGCCCGCGACAGCTCGTTTGCGCCCGTCACCGACGCCACCGTCGACGCGACGCTGACGGCGCCGGGCGGCGACGTGACCACGCTCAAACTTCGCCGCGCAGACTCGACGTCCGGCCGTTTCACCGCAGCCGTCTCACCTGACCGGGCCGGGTTGTATCGCGTGCAGGCACAGGCACGGCGCGGATCCGAGGCGCTCGGCACAGCCGATCGCTGGTTTTACGTCGGCGGCGCGGATCGCGAATTCGCTGATCCCCGGCTGAACGAAGGCGCGCTGCGCCGAATCGCGCGTGCGACCGGTGGCCGCTATGCTCGTCTCGCCGAGGCGTCGCGCGTGGTGTCGTGGCTCGAGTCGTCCATCCCTCAGAACGCCGCGCCCGAGCGCCGAGACCTCTGGCACGAGCCCTGGGCGTTCGCGCTCGTCGTCATGCTGCTGTCGAGCGAGTGGATCCTTCGACGGCTGTGGGGGCTGCGGTGAACAGGCTGGAGACTCATGGCCGCGTGCAGGGGCAGAAGACTCATGGCCGCGTGCAGTTGCCTACGCCCTCGAGTCCTAACGACCTTCTGCAACCCCTCGACAATAACCCGGTCCCCGACCCCGATCCCCGATCCCCGTCTTCTGGGCGAGGCAACTGCACGCGGCCA
>DASZFS010000496.1:0-8504 GCA_035939575.1 Vicinamibacterales bacterium
TTTTCCCAGTTCGTCGTTTTCCTAGTTCGTCGTTTTCCTAGTTCATCCACACTGCGGGCTTCGGCGCGAACATCTCGGTCTCGGACGGCTCGGCGACGTTCTCCTCGGCTTGTTCGGGCTCGCCCTCCGTCGTGTAGGTCACGATTGGGATTTCCCGGGTATCCGCATCCAGCTTGAGCATCGACAGAACCTGCAGGCCGTCCGGGTCGTCCAGACCCAGGCACAGGATGGCCAGATTCGGCTGTACGCGCTTGATCTGTGAGTAGGCATGCGCGGTCGATTCGACAAAGACGACGTCGTAGTGACCGGCGTCCAGAACCGTCTCGAGCGACTCGAGGATTTCCGCGTTGCCGTTAATGATCACGACTTTCTGCGTCGGAGCGACCCGTTGTGGGGCCGCGCTCGCGTGTCGGATGCTGTCGGCGGTTGCGTTGGTCATCGTTGTCCGTCTCCCCGGACACCCGGGTCAAATTCAGGATCCGTGCCATGGCTGACCAGACGAATTGGCGTCATTTCCAGAGGTTTGGCTGCGGTGTCCCTCTTCGAAATCCGAGTTGTCGTGGCGATGACCCCGAAAAGTTCCATTGAAAGCAGGATGCAACCTCCTCTATTCAGGGGACTTTTCTTCGCAGTCCTGCACCGCGTCCACTGTACGCACTATGTGGTCACTGGCAGCCACTAACGGGTCAAGCAACCAAGACAACAAGCCGTGCCGACCTACCACAACCTTAATGACGGACCAGGAAAGCCGCCGGTTTCGAGAAACGTCTTGTTGCCGAAGCGGCCGCTCGAATCGACACGACTGAGCGTTCACAACTAAAATGACTTGTTTATGCCGCTTCGCGACGTCGTCATCCTCGGTGCCCAGCGCACGCCGATCGGCAAGTACGGCGGATCGTTTCGTGATGTGCACCCCGCTGAGCTCGGCGCCGTGGCGTCGCGTGCCGCGATCGAGCGATCCGGGCTGACCGCCTCGGACGTCGACGAAGTGCTCATGGGCCACGGCCGTCAGGCGGGTTCGGGCCCGAACCCTGCGCGGCAGGTTGGCCACCGTACCGGAGTGCCCGTCAGCGCCCCGGCTTATACCATTAACAAGGCCTGCGCGTCCGGGTTGCAGGCCGTCGTTTCCGCTGCCCAGTCGATCGCGCTCGGGGAGTCGGACCTGGTCCTGGCGGGTGGCATCGAGTCGATGAGCCGCATGCCCTACCTGGTTGACGCCGCCGACGCGCGCTGGGGCCACAAGATGGGCAACTTCACGCTCGTCGACGCGATGTACCGTGACGGCTTCCAATGCCCGCTGTCGAACCTGATCATGGGCGAAACTGCGGAGGTCCTTGCGCAGCAGTACGGCATCTCGCGTGAGCAGTCGGATGCGTACGCCTTCGAGAGCCAGCGGAGAGCCGCGGCCGCCACAGCGGCTGGACATTTTGCTCGCGAGATCGTCCCGGTGACGGTCGTCGTCAAGGGCAAGCCGGTGACCGTGGACAGGGACGAGCACCCGCGACCGGACACGACGATCGAGAGCCTGGGCAAGCTGCCTGCGGTATTTGGCGAGGGCATTATCACGGCAGGGTCGTCGTCCGGTATCACGGACGGCGGGGCGGCGCTCGTGCTTGCCGCGTCGGATGTCGCGCGGGCGCGGCGCCTGAAGCCTCGAGCGAAGCTCCTCGGCTGGGCGAGCGCGGGCGTCGACCCGCGCGTCATGGGCATCGGCCCCGTGCCGGCGTTGCAGAAACTGACCAGGCGGATTGGCCTCGGCCCCGACGACTTCGATCTGGTCGAACTCAACGAGGCGTTCGCGCCGCAGGTGCTGGCCGTGGTGAAGGACGTGCCGATCGCGAACGACCGCCTCAACGTGAACGGTGGGGCCATCGCGCTCGGGCACCCGATTGGATGCACTGGCGCACGCATTGTGGTCACGCTGCTGAACGAGCTGGAGCGCCGCGGCGCGAGGCGCGGTCTGGCGACGCTCTGCGTAAGCGGCGGCATGGGCATGGCGCTCGCCATAGAACGGATCGCGTAAGTGGACCATTTCCCGAACCATTTCCCAGACAATTTCCGAATCGGACAATCGGCCGGCGACCAAGAATGCGCATAGCGGTCATTCCTGGCGATGGCATCGGCGTGGAGGTCACGGCCGAGGCGCTGAAGATTCTCCGGCGCGTCGGTGACGTGTTCGGACGGCAGTTCGACATCGAGACGCTGCCCTGGAGCGCCGATCACTATCTGAAAACCGGCGTGACACTCCCACCCGACGGCTACGCGATGCTGCGCGACGAGTTCGAGGCGGTCTTCATCGGCGCTCTCGGCGACCCGCGCGTGCCCGACAACCGGCACGCGCGCGACATCCTGCTGGGCACGCGGTTCGAGCTGGACCTGTACGTCAACTACCGGCCGGTGAAGCTGCTCGACGAGCGGCTGTGCCCGCTGAAAAAACGTACGCCGGCCGATGTCAACTTCGTGGTGTTTCGTGAAAACACCGAGGGCCTCTATGTCAACGTCGGCGGGCGCTTCAAGGCGGACACCGACGACGAGATCGCCGTGCAGGAGGAAATCAACACCTTCAAAGGCGTCCATCGAATCATCCGCCATGCCTTCGAGTTCGCGCGCGCGAACGGCAGGCGCCGGGTCTGCATGGCCGACAAGAGCAACGCGATGACCCAGGGGCACGCGCTGTGGCAGCGCGTCTTCAAGGCGTTATCGGCGGAGTACCCCGAAATCCAGTCGAGGCACCTCTACATCGATGCGCTGGCGCTGCTGATGGTGCAGGACCCCTCACAATTCGAGGTCATCGTCACCAACAACCTGTTCGGCGACATCATCACCGACCTGGGCGCCGCCCTCCAGGGAGGACTGGGCCTTGCAGCCTCGGGCAACCTCCATCCCGGGCGGACGTCGATGTTCGAGCCCGTGCACGGATCGGCGCCGCCGCTGGCGGGGAAGAACGTGGCAAATCCGATGGGCGCCATTCTCTCCGCGGCGTTGATGCTGCAGGCGCTCGGACTGAAGCTGGAAGGCGCATCGGTCGAAGCCGCGGTGAAACAGGCGGTCACCCGTGGACAGGGCACGACGGAAATCGGTGGATCGCTGGGAACCAGAGAGACAGGCGACTACATTGCGGGGGCGATCACCGGGTGAAAGGACGACAGGCATGACGATCCGTACAGTAGGCGTGCTCGGGTGCGGGCTGATGGGGGCAGGCATCGCGCAGGTGAGCGCGGCCGCCGGTTACAAGACGATCGTCCGCGAGGTCGACGACGCGTTCCTGAACAAGGGCCTCGGCCGCATCCGGAAGTTTCTGGACGATGGCGTGGCCAAGGGGAAAGTGAGTGCCGAGGCGCGCGACACGACGCTCGCCCATCTGTCGGGGACGACGACGTTCGATGGGCTGAAGGGCTGCGATCTGGTTGTCGAGGCGATCGTCGAGAACCTGGAGGAGAAGCGCCGGACGTACGCAGGGATCGAGCAGGTCGTTGACGAGCACACGATCATCGTCTCGAACACGTCGTCGCTGTGCATCACGGAGCTCGCGGCGGCGACCACGCGGCCCGATCGGTTCGGGGGGCTCCACTTCTTCAACCCGGTGCCGGTCATGAAGCTCGTCGAGGTCATCCGCGCGCTGACAACGAGCGACGCCACCTACCAGGTGGTCTTCGACTTCGCTTCATCGCTCGGGAAAGAGCCGATCACCGCGCCCGACCGCCCCGGCTTCATCGTCAACCGACTGCTGGTCCCGTACCTGCTGGACGCGATCAGAGCGTACGAGAATGGTCTCGGCTCGCTCGAGGATATCGACAAGGGGTTGAAGCTCGGGTGCGGGTACCCGATGGGACCGTTCACGCTGCTCGATTTCGTGGGGCTGGACACGACCTACTACATCGCGAACATCATGTTCGAGGAGTTCCGCGAGCCCGCGTATGCGCCGCCGCCGCTGTTGAAGCGGATGGTGCTTGCGGGATGGCTGGGACGGAAGAGCGGGCAGGGGTTCTACAAGTACTGATCGCGGAACCGCCGAGCCCGCGGTGAACGCGGTCCATTGCGAAACGGATCAGCGTGTCGGCCGCCGCCGGGTCCGTCCCCAGCTGGCCGTCAATCGTGAGCATGGCGACGCCGTGGACCATCGCCCAGATGAAGCGCGCGAGCTGCGAGAGGTCCTCGCTCTGGACGTCTCCCGTGCGCTGCAGGGCGTCGAGGGCGTCGACCAGGACCTGGAAGGCGGCCGCGGCGTCTGCCTGCAGGTCGGGGTCCCGCCGGCGCAACTCCTCGAACCGTCCGAACATGACCCGGTAGTGCGACGGGTTGGTGATCGCGAAGCGAACGTACGCGATCCCCATGGCATCGAGGCCAGCTCCGCCCCGTCCCGCCGCATTCCACGCCTCCAGCAGCTCGCGCCGGAATCTCTGAAAGCCTTCCCGGGCAACTGCCGCGAGGAGCGCCGATTTGTCGGCGAAGTGCCTGTAGAGGGCCGTTCGTGATACGCCGAGCGTTCGGCCGATCCCGCGCAAGGTGAGGGCCTCGACGCCCCGGTCGCGGATGGTGATGACAGCTTCGTGGATGAGGGCCGGGCGGAGGTTGCCGTGGTGATAGCGGTGGGCCGGCTTGCGCGCCGGCCGGCGCGACGCGGGTGTGCGGGGGGCCATCTCATGCAGGGTATCGCGACGTGTTGACTATGTCAACATCTCGCGCTATAGTGGCGTGTGCTGATGTTGACAAAGGCAACATGCCACAGGAGAGCGTCATGACACCGGAACCGCTTCAACCCGTTCAACCGCTCACAACGCTCCGGCGGCTGTGGCAGACCAGCGCGCCCCTGACCGCCGTGAGCCTGGTGATGTTCGCGGCGTTCCTGGTCTCCTGCGCGGGCCTTGTGCTCGATCCCCGCGTCATCGCTGGCGCGCCGGCCTGGCTCAAGCCAGCGAAGTTCGGCATCTCGACCGCGATCTACGCGCTTACGCTCGCGTGGGTCTTCACCTATCTCCCGGCGTGGTCGAAGACCGTCCGAGCCGTCGGGTGGATGACTGCCGTCATCTTCGTCTTCGAGGTCGGCGTCATCGACCTGCAGGCGTGGCGTGGCACGACGAGCCATTTCAATGTGGCGACGCCGTTCGACGCCACGCTGTTCGGCCTGATGGGCCTCGGGATCGTCCTGCAGACACTCGCCAGCGTCCTCGTGGCGGTCGCCCTGTGGCGCCAGCGGTTCGACGACACCGTCATGGGCTGGGCGCTGCGGATGGGCATGACGATCACGATCGTTGGCGCGACAACCGGCGGGCTGATGACGCGGCCCACCGACGCGCAACTGACCCAGCTGCGAGCGACCCATCGCGCAGCGGTGGTCGGCGCCCACACCGTCGGCGGGCTGGATGGCGGACCGGGGCTGCCGGCGACTGGCTGGAGCCGCGAGCATGGTGATCTGCGCGCACCGCACTTTGTCGGACTCCATGCGTTGCAGGCGCTCGCCGTGGCCGGTCTCTGGGTTCGCAAGCGCCGCGGTCAGAGCGCGCAGGGCGTCAACCTGATGCGGACGGCGGCGGCGAGCTACGCGGCGCTCTTCGCGATTCTCATCTGGCAGGCGCTCCGCGGGCAGTCACTCGTCCGACCGGACGGGCTCACGCTTGCGGTCCTTGCGTGCTGGGCAACGCTGACTGCAATGGTCGCCTGGGTGGCGGCAGGCCGGCAGGTGCCGGCCAGTCCGCGACCGGTTGTCTCTATCGGTTGAATGCGTCTGACGGGGACCACGACGATGGCAAATCAGATCTTCTCGCTCGCAAACGCGACGGCGCTGGTCGCGTGGGCGCTGCTCATCTTCCTTCCACGGCGGCGATGGGCCACGGCGGTGGCCGGGGGCGTCGTGCCCGTGGCGCTGGCGCTGTCCTACGCGGCGATCGTCGCGACGAGCTGGGGCGGAAGCTCGGGTGGCTTCTCGTCGCTGCCGGCTGTCGCGGAGCTCTTCGGCCACCAGTGGCTGCTGCTCGCCGGATGGATTCACTACCTGGCCTTCGACCTCCTCGTCGGTTCCTGGGAGGTGCGCGACGCACAAGCGCGACGCATTCCGCATCTCGCGGTCGTCCCGTGCCTGGTGCTCACGTTTCTCTTCGGACCTGCGGGATGGCTCCTGTATCGCGCGCTCGGTCTCATGTACCCGGAGGGCGCGGCCGCTAGCGCTTCGAGAGCAGCGCGCGTGCTTTCTCCTTGAACTCCGTGTCCTCGGGGGCCCAATCCGGATCGATCGGCGCGTCGATCACGCGCTCCAGCTCTGCGCGTCCTTCGTCCTTTCGCCCCGCATCCAGCAGCACCTCGGCGAGGAAGAAATGCGACGCCATGTTCTGCGGGTTGTAGGTGAGCGACGCCCTCAAATGCGCCTCTGCCTCCTTGCGGCTGCCGCCGAAGAGCGCGGGCACCTTGAAGTACCAGCGCCCCAGCGCGCGGTCGGCCGACCCCTGCTGGAACGCGGGGTTCAGGCGCAAAACCGTTTCGAGCGCGACTTTAATTGGAGTGCGATACTTCAAGCCCTGACGCAGCCCGAACGATTCCGCGAGCGCGCCCATGTTCGCCGCCATCCAGAAATGCCCTTCCGGGCGATTGGGCTCGAGCGCGATGGCCCCGCGGCCGGCCTCGATCCCGCTCTCGAGAAATGTCCGCCGCTCTCGTTCCGGCACATGACCGCCGAGCCAGTAGTCGGCGCGCGCCAGCTTCCACCGGGCATCGAAGATCGCCCCTCTCTCGCCTTTCTCGGCTCTCTCCCCAGGAGCCGGCTCGCGCGCGGCGACGACGCGCCACGCCTCCGCGGCCTTTCGCGCGCTTGCGAGGTTCGAGCGGTCTGCGTACCACACGTCTGGCGGCGGCTCCGCCTGCGCCATTGCCGGAAGTGTCGAGATATAGAATAGACAGATGCAGGAACTGATCAGGAAGCTGCTGGCGGAGCTCGGCGAAGATCCTGACCGCGAAGGGCTCCTGAACACGCCGAAGCGCGTGGAGAAGGCGTACGAGTTTCTCACGAGCGGGTATCGCGCCGACATCGACCAGGTGCTGAACAACGCGCTCTTCACCGTCGATTATAGCGAGATGGTGATCGTCAGAGACATCGACTTCTACAGCCTCTGCGAGCATCACCTGCTGCCGTTCTTCGGCAAGTGCCACGTCGCCTACATCCCGAGCACCAAGGTGATCGGCCTCAGCAAGATTCCGCGTCTCGTCGATGTGTTCGCGCGCCGCCTGCAGGTGCAGGAGCGTCTGACGCGTCAGATCGCGGACACGATTCGCGACGCGATCGCGCCGCTCGGCGTGGCGGTTGTCGTCGAGGCCACGCACCTCTGCATGTCCATGCGCGGCGTCGAGAAGCAGAACTCGTTCGCCGTCACCAGCGCGATGGTCGGCGTGTTTCGCGAGCAGGCGCGGACCCGCATGGAATTTCTCGAGCTGATCAAGCTGCGCAGCGCGGTGCCCGGGCTGCGTGAAAGCCCTGCCAGCATGGCGTGTATCGGGGATGACTAGGACGCTGAGGCGGGCTCAAGACTCTGAGGTGGGCTGAAGACTCATGGCCGCGTGCAGTTGCCTACGCCCTCGGGTTTCTGACGACCCTGTCCAACGCTTGTTATGTGATGGGTTGTCGTGCATGACCAGCGCCGGCGAATGACGCGCAAGAGGCCGGGCGCGATACGCCCGGCCCCTTGCACCTGAATGACTAGAAGCGGAACGCCGCTGAGAACCGGATAATACGCGGCGCCAGAACCTGCGCCGGCGATCCGAACTGCGGCAGGACGTTTGTGGGTCCAGCCAGATTCCCCCCTTGCAGGAAGCTCAACGTTCCGCTGCCCGTCCGCGCATCCCACACCGTGTTGGCGTTCGTCACGTTGTAGAAATCGATCGCGGCTTCCACCGAACGCGGACCTACCTTGAAGATGCGGTCCGCTCGAAGGTCAAGCGTCGTCACCGGATCGAGGCGCAGCGCGCCGACCGGCCCGACGTTGACGTTGAAGGCGCCGCCGACGGTTGGGCGCGTGCTGATGTAGCGCGTGAGCGCGATACCGCTCTGTGATCGGAAGTTGGCCGCGAGGTCGATATCGTACCAGGGCAGCGTGTACGATCCAGTCGCCTTGAACTGTTGCGGCCGATCGCCAGTCTGGCCGGCGGTCGAGCTGTACGCGTTGGTCACCACCGGCCCGTTCATGTCGATCGCGCTGTTCGGATTTGGTGTTGCCAGGTTCGGCACGCTGAAATCGACCCAGGACGTGTGCGCGAACGTGTACCCGGCGAGCATCTGCCAGCGGTTCGACAGACGCTTGGTTACGGTGAGCTCGATCCCCTTGTAGGTCTGGGTGGCCGTCGGGTCGTTCGTGACAGAGACCGCATTACCGCTGCCGATGCGGTTGTAATACTGATACGTCGTATCGTCGGCCGTGCCGGCGATGCCGTCCGGACCCGTGTCCACTCCCGTCGACAGCGTCGTCGCGAACGCACCGCTCGTGTTCAGCGTCCCCTGCTGATACTTCTCGCGGCGATAC
>DASZFS010000497.1:0-4223 GCA_035939575.1 Vicinamibacterales bacterium
ACGACCCGGTCCAACCCCTGAGAACCTTGGACAACCTTGATCTTTGGCGGCGAGGCAACTGCACGCGGCCATGAGTCTTCAGCCCACCCATGAGTCTTCAACCCACCTCAGGTCTCCAGCCCGCTTCAGGCCCGCCTAAGCATCGCCTAAGCATCGCTGCCGCTCGAGATTGACACCACGCAATGACGACAGCAGCGATCAGCGTTTCCGATCGCTGACGCACTTCTCGTCGTCTTTCACCGTCGGAGGCGTCACGTATCCTTACACGATGCTTGGCTTTCCGCCGCGGTCCGGCCGTCAGGCGGAATTTCGGTCGGTCGTCATCCCGCTGAGGATGAACTTCTTCGGTTTCGGTCCTGACCCGATCGTCTTCGAGCCAGGGCCAGCCGTGACGAACATCATCAATTCGCCCATGTACCGGAACGCTCAGTTCGCCAACGGTTTCGGCCAATTCGGCGAGATGATGCAGCGCGCGACGTTCTGGAACAAGATGGATTCAGGCAGGGAGTGGAGGGTCCGGATGGCGCGGCCGCGCGTCATGCAGACCGTCGACATCGAGGTCACTCCCGAGACGGGGTCCCTGTTCAAGATAGGGTCAGCGGTCTTCGGCAACGTGCTGATCGACTTCATGGATGCGCAGGCCCAGACCATCATCCAACTGAGTGGCCTCGACCCGGACGAATTGCCCGTCTTCGTCACCGACAATGTGACGGCGGAAGCGCTCGGCTACCACACCGCCGTTTCCGTCTTGAACCCCGATGGCACGGAGACGTTTCAGACGTACCTCTACACGAGCTGGCTCGATCCGGCCCTCGTGGATCCGATCATTGCCGATGTCAGCACCTTCAACCACGAGAACCTCGAATGGTTCAACGACCCCTTCGTCAACAACGTCGTTCCCACGTGGCGCTATCCACCGGAAAGCGATCCGCGAGCCGTCTGCTCAGGTAACTCGTTCCTGGAAGTCGGCGATCCAGAGGGAAACGGACCGACGTTCGACGACTTTCCGACGGTGGTCGTACCAATCGACGGCGTCGACTATCACCTCCAGGATCTCGTGATGCTGCCGTGGTTCGCTGACGAGGTTCCTTCGTCCGCCGAAAACGGCTGGTACGATTTCCCGGCCACGACGGACATCAAGGCCCCGGCCGTCTATTGCAAGTGAAGGCACAGCATGAAACCAATACCTGCGACGCTCGTCCTGCTCGGAGCGCTTGCATCGTTCGGATCCGCGATCGCGTCAGGACCGGCGCAAGATCCACAGAGCCTGCCGTACGCCGCCGTGCACAATCCGGAATTCATTGCCGCGCCGGCGGCGACATTCATGAACGCCGACGACCGCGTCATCGGGCTGATGAGCGGCAAGACTGCGAAGGCCTATCCTGCCGGCATCCTCGCCCAGCACGGCCTCGTCCAAGACAGCTCGCCGAGCGGACCGATCGCTGTCACCTGGTGAAGCTACTGCAACACGGCCCTCGTGTTCAGGGCCGAAGCACGCGGGCGGCGCCTGTTCATGGAAAATGCCGGCATCGCTGGTGGCAATGAAGTTTTCACGGACCGCGAGACCGGCAGCCGCTGGCAGCAGTCAAGCCTGGAGGCCATCTCGGGTCCGCTCAAGGGCGAGCACCTCGCCCTGTATCCATTCCTGCTCACGAGCTGGGACGAATGGCTGCGGCTGCATCCGGCCACGCTCGTCCTGAAACCGCTCCCCGGATACGCAGAGCGGATCCCCGCGAAGAACGCGCAGCTCCGCGAGGGCTATCCGCTGGCGAAGTCCGCCCCCGCCGACGTCGTGCGCCGCGACGATCGGCTGAAGGCGTACACAAAGGTCATCGGGCTGACCGTCGGCGGCGCGAGCCGCGCCTTTCCGCTCGACGCGCTCGATCGCGTTCGCGTCGTCAACGAGGAACTCGGCGGTCAGCCGATTGTCGTCGTGCACCAGCCGAAGTCGGACACGACGACCGCGTTCGTCGCGCGCGCGAACGGGATGCGTCTGACGTTCGCGGAGACAAACACGACCGCCGCGAGGCTGATCGATCGCGAGACGCAATCGCGGTGGGATGCGTATGGCAGCTGCACGTCGGGCAAACTCAAGGGCAAACAGCTCGAAGCGTTGATCATGGAACCGGAGTACTGGTTCGCGTGGTCGGAGTTTCATCCGACGACGACGATCTTCGAACCTGCTCCTGCCAGCCTCCGCCAAGAGCTTTGATCAGGTGAATGCTGGCGCCCATCTGAAGGCTGGTCGCCTGAGCCAACGCCAGTTGATTGGCCAGCAGCGTCCGCTCGGCGTCGATGACGGTCAGGTAGTCGATTAAGCCGTTCCGGTACTGCACCTGGGCCAACCGAAGGTAGTTCTGGGACGCGGCGACCGCGTCGCGCAGGTTTGCGACTTCGCCCGTGAGCGCGTGCAAGTCCGTCAGCGCGTCCTCGACGTCACCGTAGGCAACCAGCACCTGATTCGTGTACACCGCGACCGTCTGCCGGTATTGTGCCTTGGCCGCGTCGACATTGGCTCTGAGGCGGCCGCCCTGAAAGATCGGCGCCGTCAGCCCTCCCGCGAGCGACCAGAGGGCGCTCTGCCACGAAAGCAGGCTCTGGAGGGCGCCGCTCTCGAAACCAGCGGCGCTCGTCAATCCGACGGTTGGATACAGGTTCGCTGTCGTTACGCCGACTTGCGCGTTCGCCGCCACGATGTTCTGTTCGGCCTCGGCCACGTCGGGTCGTCTGAGGAGGATCGCCGCCGGCAGACCCGGCGGAACTGCGGGAGGGGTGCTCTCGCGCAGGGGATGCGGCGGAACGGTGAAGGACGATGCGGGCTGTCCGCATAGGATGGCAAGAGCGTGCTCCTCGTCGTTCCGCGCACGGGCTATGTCGCGCTCCTGCGCCAGGGTCGTCTGCAGCTGAGCCTGCGCCTGATTCAGGACGATCGCGCTCGTGAGACCTGTGTTGACTTGAACCGTGAGCAGCCGGACCTGTTCCTGGTAGGACACCACCGTTTGCTCGAGCGTCTCGGCTTGCGCGTCCAGCAGCCGCAACATGTAGTAGTACTGCGCCACATCCGTCTGGACAGCGAGCCGAACGACGGCTTCGTCATCCTTCGTCGCCGCCGTCTGCGCTTGTACCGTCTCCACCGATCGGCGCACGCGGCCCCAGACATCGACCTCGTAGCTCAGATCGACCGGGACCAGCCAGTCGTTGAACGTGGCGCCGCTGCCGACGGGCTGTCCGGAGATCGGACTGATGCGGTTTCCGGATGTCCGCTGTCGCGCATACGTGCCGCTGACGGCGATCGTCGGATAGTGATAACTCGCGGCGACGCGCGCAAGCGCGCGGGCCTCATCCACGCGCGCCGCGGCCTGCCGAAGCGTCTGGTTCGAGGCATTGGCTGTCGCGATCAGGGCGTCGAGGTCGGAGTCGCCATAGAGCCGCCACCATTCTTCCGGAATGGCGTCGGTTCCCGCCGGTGAAGGCGACCTGAAGGCGGCGGGCTGCTCGACGGTCGGGCGCGCGTACTTCGGTCCGACCACGCACCCACCGGCGGTCACGGCGGCGGCCAAGATCGCGATGAGGATGCTAGCCGCCAGACGGTTTTTGAGGCTCGATTGGCGTGACAACTTGGCCCTCCTGCAGGGAAACCGTGGGCTGCTTCACGATCGATTCGTCGCCGCGCAGGCCAGCCTGGATGTCGATAGACACCCCGAGATCGCGGCCGAACACGACCGGTTGGTAGTGCAGCTTGTTGCCCGGCCCGACGAGCACAACCCGCGTGCCTTGCGCATCGAAGATGGCCGCTGTCGCCGGCACGCGCCAACGCGTCCCAGCGGGGCTGATCTTGAACGCCACGTACACGAACATCCCGGGAAGCAGGCGGTGCGACCCGTTGGGCACGTCGACCTCCACGAGCAGCGTCCGCGTGGCTGGATCAAGAGCGTTGGCGGTGCGCGTGACCGTGCCCGTGACCGGTTCCATCAGCTGCCCGCGAACCGAGACCGAGACCGGCAGGCCGGGGTGCACGTTCGGCGCGTAGGCCTGGGGAACGTTCACGAACACGCGCAGCCAGTCGATCCTGGCCACCTCGAACAGTCCGTTCGCGCCGCCGGCGACGCTCGTTGGAGCCACGGCCGTGTTGTTCGTGGGACTGCCGGCCATGATCAGCGCACCGACGTCGACGTTGCGCTGGATGATCGTTCCCGCGAACGGCGCCGTGACACGTTCGAAGG
>DASZFS010000498.1:0-9469 GCA_035939575.1 Vicinamibacterales bacterium
TCGCCTCGATGTTGATGGACCAGGAAGCGAAAGCGCGCGGGGTGGATCGGGCCGCGCTCGTGGAGAAGGAGATCGCCGACAAGGTCGCGCCGGTTGCCGACGCCGACGTCGCCGCCTGGTACCAGGCAAACCAGGGGCGCGTGCAGGGCGCGACCCTCGACCAGGTCCGCGCTCCGATTCGAGCGCTGCTCATCCAGGAGCGAATGGACGACGCGCGACAACGGTACGTGGACGTGCTGAAGAGCAAGACGCCTGTGCGCCTGACGCTCGAGCCGCCGCGGCTGACAGTCGCCGCCAACGGCCCGTCACGCGGCGCCGTCGCAGCACCGATCCAGATGATCGAGTTCTCGGATTTCCAGTGTCCGTTCTGCCTACGCGCGCATGCGACGGTTGAGCAGGTGCTCAAGACGTACGGGGACCGGATCCATTTCGTCTACCGCCACTATCCTCTGCCGACTCACCCGGCGGCACGACCCGCGGCGGAAGCGTCCGCCTGCGCGGCCGAACAAGGGAAGTTCTGGCCGTATCACGACCGGTTGTTCGAACAGCCATCCAGGCTGAGCGCGACCGACCTCAAGCAGCACGCGGTCGACCTCGGTCTCGACGCGAGCCGATTCAACGCCTGCGTCGACTCGCAGAAATACAAGGCGCAGGTCGAGGCGGACATGAAAGACGGTGATGAGGCGGGTGTGAACGGTACGCCCGCCTTTTTCATCAACGGCCGCATGCTCAGCGGCGCGCAGCCGTTCGATGCCTTCAAACGGATCATCGACGAGGAGCTCGCCAGCCACCAGTAGCGGGCAATCCGCCGAAGCGTGAAACGCGAAGGCGGGCCTGCAACGCAGTCAGCGCATCAGCTGAAAGCCGTGGACCACGGAATAGGTCATCGCGGCGAACGTCGCGGCGAGCAGGCCGAGCGCGATGAGGAGATGGTCGCCCTTCTCCCTCTTGAGCGGATTGAAGAACGCCGACATCGCGTAGCCACCGAGAAATCCCCCTGCATGCGCGGTGTTGTCGACGCCCGGCATGATGATCCCCATCACGAACAGGATGACTACCCAGTTCAGCGCCTGGCTGTGAATGAGATGGCTGCCGCTCTTGCGGCCGTAGTGCAGCAGCGCGCCGAGCAGTCCCAACACCGACGCTGAGGCACCAACGGTGTACCCCGCGCCGTGAAAAAACGGGATCGGGAGCGGTACGAACGGCATCGCCGAGCTGAGCAGGAACCCGCAGACGCCAGACACGACATAGATGATGATGGTCCGCGGCGCGCCGATCAGATCGACCATCGCAGTCCCCAGGTCGCGCACCCACATCATGTTGAACAGAATATGGAGAAAGTTGGCGTGCAGCCAGCCAGCCGTCAAGAGCGTCCACCACCATCCAAATACGAATACGGGATACGCGCCGCTCTCCCCGAACAGCTGCAGCGCTTTGTTGCTCGGCATCAGAAAGGACATCATCCCGCCGGCAACCCGAAGCTCACTGCCGGATGCCAACAGCGTCAGCGCGTACACCACGGCGGACGCGCCGATGACCATGGGTGCGAACCCGAAGTCAGCGCCGAGCTGACGAAGCGCAGGGCCGAAGCCCCAGAGGCCCGGGTTGGCTCGACCGCACGTGTAGCATTTGTCGTCACGTACTCCGACGAGCGACCCGCATGAGGGACAGACGACTGATCCGGTTGTTCGTCGCTTCAGCACGAAATGATTCTATCAGTTAGATGCGAACGGCCCAGCCGATGATGGCACCGTACGCCATGTGGGCCGCGAGCAGGATCGGAAAGGTGTTGCGTCCGTAGTTCAGCATCAGGAAGCCAGGGGGCTCGAGCAGCGCGAGCTCATTGGCTGCTGTCTCGGGCGTTCCCATGAACGGATGCACGACCGGCAGCAGGATGTTGACCACGACGGTCGCCAGAAACGTCGCATGGACCGCACCGAAGAGCGCGCCGAGCCACCACGAGCTCCATCCAATCGCGTGAAAGAGCGCGCTGTAGGCGAACGCGAACGCCAGGCCGAGCGTCAGATGAAAGGTGTATCCAACCGCGCGAGCCTTGCGCCGGTTCTGCGTCACGACTGTGCCGAGCAGCAACCCGAAGTCCATCCGCGTCAGCCGCAACTCCGCGGCCGCCCGGATCGTCGTCGTCAGCACCAGCGTGCCGATGAGGCCGCCGGCAAGCTCCGCGCCGATGCTCAAGGGCGTTCTCCCGGGACGTGCTCGACATGCTCCGAGGCGGCCCGGCAATCGCGAATGGTCACGGCCGCGTCAATGAGCGCCAGGTGGACGAGTGCCTGCGGGAAGTTGCCCAGGAAGGCGCCGCTCACCGGGTCGATTTCCTCCGCGTACAGACCCGTGTCGTTCGCGCGTGCGACCAGACGATCCATGAGCGCCGTCGCTTCCGGGACGCGCCCGGCGCGCGCGAGGGCGCTGACCAGCCAGAACGAACAGTTGGTGAAGCACCCTTCCCGGCCGTCGACGCCATCGGCGGCATGGTAGCGGTAGACGAAGTCACCGTCGCGCAGCTGGCGCGCGACAGCATCGATGGTCCCGTTCAGGCGGACGCCCCCGGGTTCGCCGTAGCCCAGGATCGGCAGCATCAACAGGCTCGCGTCGACGTCGTCCTCGCCGGCAACGCGCCTGTAGCTGCCCAGTCGATCGGACCAGCAGACCGTTTCGACGTACGTCCGGATGGAGAGAGCCTCGCGGCGCCAGTGCTCGATGCGATCGGCCGGCAGCTCTCCCCGCTCCGCCAGACGCACCGCGCGGTCGAGCGCGACCCAGCACATGACCTTGGAGTGTGTGAAGTGAAACGGGCCGTTTCGCACTTCCCAGACGCCAGCATCGGGCTCCCGCCAGATCGAGCAGACGTGGTCGGCGATGCGCGCGAACGTGGCGCCCATGTCCGCGTCGAGCGGGCGATGGCCGTCGCTGTAGAGCCGCGCTGTCTCGAACAGGCAGCCGTAGATGTCGTGCTGGGCCTGGTCGATCGCGCCATTACCGACGCGTACAGGCCTGGAGCCGCGGTACCCGGTCAGCGGGATCTCCCGTTCGGCAGGCCCGATTCCGCCGTCGAGGCGGTAAAGGACATGCAGCGTCGGTTCGGTCAGGGCGGTCGCGTTCATGAACCACCAGAAGAGTGACTGCGCCTCGTCATAGCAGCCAAGGTTCAGCAACGCGGCGATCGCGAAATTCGAGTCGCGGATCCAGCAGAAGCGGTAGTCCCAATTGCGCTCGCCGCCGATGTCTTCCGGCAGCGACGTCGTGGGCGCCGCGACCGACGCGCCCGAGGGCGCGAATATCAAGGCCTTGAGGAGCAGCGCGCTCCGTACGACGCTGTCCCGCCACGGTCCCGCATAGTGGCGCGCCGCCGTCCATTGCTGCCAGAAGCCGATTGTCCCCGACAGGCGCCGCTCGACATCCGCGCGCGATGGAAGCACGAGCGGCTCCGCGGTCGCCGACCCGATCGCGACGAGCGCCCGCGACCCTGCGGCCGTTTCGAACGACGATTCGACGCCGCCGTCACGCCACTCGGGCGCGCCTGCGTCCCAGCTGACAACGGCCATCGCGTCGTTCCCGGTCGTGGCGACCGGAACCCGGCCGCGCCAGCCGCACTGCGGTGACCGGCACCCATACGAAAAGCGTGGACCGACCCGCCACGCCATCGGCACCGAGCCCGACAACCCCTCTACGGACCGCGCCAGCTCGCGCATCGGCGCCAGCCGGGCGTCGGGCAGCGTCAGAGCGTCGACCACCCGCACCGATCCGCGACCGGTGGTGAACGTGGTCTCGAGGACGTTGGTATCGGGCAGGTACCGGCGCCTCGCGTCAAAGGGAATCGCGGGCTTCAGCTCGAACGCGCCGCCGCGCGCGCGGTCGAGCACGGCGCCAAAGACGCTTGGGGAGTCGAAGTTCGGGAGACACAACCAGTCGATTGACCCGTCGCGCGCCACGAGCGCGGCCGTCCGCCCGTCGCCGATCAGCGCGTAGTCTTCGATTGACGCGTAGCCGTCGGGCCCGCGGGCCATCAGCCCTCGAGCTTCCTCGGTCTCATGTTCGCGGTGAGAATGCGCTTCCGAAGACGAATGCTCGACGGCGTGATCTCCACGAGCTCATCGTCGTTGATGAACTCGATCGCCTGCTCGAGCCCCAGCCTGCGCGGCGGGATGAGGCGGATCGCCTCGTCCGCGGTCGACGCCCGCATGTTGGTCTGCTTCTTTTCCTTCGTGACGTTGACGTCCATGTCGTTCGGCCGCGCGTTTTCGCCGACGATCATGCCCTCGTAGACCTGCGTGGCGGGGTCGATGAAGATCTCGCCGCGCTCCTGGAGGTTGAAGATGGCGTAGGAGGTCGCCGACCCTGAACGGTCCGCGACCAGCGCCCCGTTCGCGCGCGACGGGATCGCGCCGTGCCAGGGCTCCCAGCTCGAGAAGATGTGATTCATGATGCCGGTGCCCTTGGTGTCGGTCATGAACTGCGATCGGAATCCGATGAGCCCGCGCGCAGGGATGCGGAACTCGAGCCGCACGCGGCCGCTGCCGTTGTTTACCATCTTCGTCATGACGCCTTTGCGCTCGCCCACCTGCGCGATGACGATGCCTTGATGATCCTCGGGCACGTCGATGACCAGCTCTTCGACCGGCTCGACAATCGCGCCGCCTGCCTGCTTGGTCACGATGTCCGGGCGCGAGACCTGGAGCTCGTAGCCTTCGCGCCGCATCATCTCGATCAGAATCGACAGTTGAAGCTCGCCCCGCCCGACGACCTTCACCTGCTCGGGAGAGTCGGTGGGCTCGAGCCGAATCGAGACGTTGCCGAGCAGCTCCCGGTCCAGCCGGTCTCTGAGCTGACGCGACGTGACGTACTGCCCGTCCCGGCCGGCCACCGGCGATGTGTTGACGCCGAAGATCATGGAGACTGTCGGCTCGTCGATCGCAACCGGCGGAATCGCGATGCGATGCTGGGCATCGGCAATCGTCTCGCCGATGGTGATGTCCTCGATGCCGGCCAGGCACACGATGTCGCCTGCCGCGGCCTCCTGGATGTCCACGCGCTTGAGCCCATCGAACGCGTAAAGCTTCGTGACCTTGGTTTCCTGAACCGCCTGGTCCAGCTTGCAGACCGCCACCTGATCGCCCACCTTCACGCGGCCATTGAAGATCCGGCCGATCGCGATCCGCCCGAGGTAGTCACTCGAATCGAGGTTCGCCACGAGGAGCTGCAGCGGCGCGTCCGGGTTGCCGCGCGGCGGGGGTACGTGCGCAACAATGGCATCGAAGAGCGGACGAAGGTCTGTGCCCGATACCGCTGCGTCGAGGCTCGCGGTCCCGACCCTGGCGTTCGTGTACAACACCGGGAACTCGAGCTGCTCGACCGTCGCGTCCAGGTCGATGAAGAGATCGTA
Source organism: Vicinamibacterales bacterium (assembly GCA_035939575.1). Classification (GTDB taxonomy): domain Bacteria; phylum Acidobacteriota; class Vicinamibacteria; order Vicinamibacterales; family CAVVIG01; genus DATKHR01. The sequence goes on from DASZFS010000498.1 coordinate 5,402, forward strand.
GACCTCGTTCAGGACTTCCTGGGGCCGCGCGTCCGGCCGATCGATCTTGTTGATGACAACGAGAGGCGGAAGGCGGCGCTCGAGCGCCTTGCGCAGCACGAACCTCGTCTGCGGAAGCGGGCCCTCCGAAGCGTCAACCAGCAGCATGACGCCGTCCACCATCGACAGCGTCCGCTCCACTTCGCCACCGAAATCCGCGTGGCCGGGCGTGTCGACGATGTTGATCAGCAGGTCCTTGTAGTGGACCGCGGTGTTCTTGGCAAGAATCGTGATGCCGCGCTCCCGCTCGAGCTCGTTGCTGTCCATCGCACGCTCGGCGACGCGCTCGTTCGCCCGAAACGTGCCGCTCTGGTGCAGGAGCGCGTCGACCAGCGTCGTCTTGCCGTGATCGACGTGCGCGATGATGGCGACGTTGCGCCGGAGCGGATTTGCGACGGAGGACATCTCTTCAGTGTAGCGCAAGCGATGAGAACGGGCCTGAAGACTCATGGCCGCGTGCAGGGGGCTGAAGACTCATGGCCGCGTGCAGTTGCCTCGCCCCAAGATCAAGATTTTCAAGGCTTGGAGAGGGCCGCCAGAAATCGAGGGCGTAGGCAACTGCACGCGACCATGAGTCTTCAGCTCATCTCTAAGTCTCCAGCTCACCTCACAGCAACGGTGTCACTTGATGCGCGAGAGGAGCTCCCTGGCGCGATCGGCGTACTGCTCATCGTCGGCCACTTTTTCGGCAAACCGGCGCGCCTCGTCCTTGCGCGTGAGACTGAAGTACGCCACGGCGGTGTCGAACCACGACGTCGCGATCATGCGCCGGCCGTTCGCGATGTCGCGCTCGCGTCGCGCGATCTGCCGGGCCTGGCGATCGGGAGAGTCCTGTGATGACCGGATAGCCTCGATCTCGGCGTCGAGCGTCTCCTCGGCGTTCTCCAAGCAAGCCGCCGCTGCGACGAGGACTTCAGCGGTTTGCGGCCAGTTCCGCAGCTCCGCGCGCACCACGCCAAGATAGAAACCGGTCTCGCAATCGTCATGGTTCCGCGTCAGCGACTCTTCGAACTTCGCGGTCGCGACATCGAGCTGCTGGCGCCGATACGCGATGATCCCCGCCAGCTTCGGCACCTCGGCGTTTATCTGGAGCTTAGCGGCTTCCTCGACGTCCGCCCAGGCGGCGTCGTACCGCTCCAGTTGCGCTTCGTTGAGCGCGCGCCAGTAGCGCGCATCACCGGGGTACCAGCGCAGCGCCAGCAGCGCATCTGTCGCCTGAATCGCGGCCTCGTGGCGCCCGAGATAGGTCAGCGCCCGAACCATACCCAGCTGAGCGTCGACCGATCGCGGCTCGACCTCGAGCGCTTCCGCGTAGAATCGCGCCGCCGACTCGAAGTCTTCGCCGGTCATCGCGAGGCTGCCCATGGACTGGGTGAGCGACGGCCAGCGGGGGTGCCATGCGTACGCCCGCTCGAAGAGCGCCTGGGCGCCGTCCAGGTCCCGCCGGCCCAGCGCCAACAGGCCGAGCAGGAAGGGCACCTCCCCAAATCGCGCGTCTTCCTGCAGCAGGCGTTCGAGCGCAGGCTGGTCGAGACCGCGGCACGTCGCGCGGCTGAAGCGAAGTAAGGGACTGTCGGCCAGCGGCGTGATCGAGAAGATTTCGTCAGGCGTCACGTCGCGTGCTTCGACGGAGCGGCACGTGAAAATCGCCCAGGCGTAGGCGGCCAGCTCGTCGGTTGGCGCCTGCGCCCGCAGCATGGCGGCAAGCGCCTCACGGCCTCGCCGGATCTCGATCGATTGCCTCAGCTCGTCATCGGTCAGCGGCGGACGGCTGACGCCGTAGACGGCGCCCGTCATGACGCGCGCGACGTCGAGGACCCTGGGGAGCCACGCCGCACGGTCCGACGACTCTTGAAGACTGCGCTCTCGCGCCAGCGAGAGGAATCCAGTGTCCGCCATCCCGAGCTCGCGCTCCCGGATCGCGAGCAGGCCCGCCGCGCGGGCGGCCCCGGCCCTGGCGGCATCGGCGGCGGCCGGCGTGGTCTCGAGTTGTTCGAACGCTCGATACGCCGAGACGAGGCAGTCGTAACATCCCGCGCGCACGAGTCGATCGGCGTCCGCCAGACGCTCCTGCGCGCGCGCGCTTCGAAGAAGGGCAGACGGGTCAGGCGGCCTGGCGGATGAACACGCCGGGCTCGCGATGAGGATGAAGATCGCGGATAATCGGCGCATCTTTCGCTTAGACACCAGGTCGCCCGCGGCGGCCACCTTCGTCTTGTTCGCTGTCCTGGCGGTGGCGCACACGTGGCCGCTGGCATCTGCGCCCTCGCGGCTGTCACGTAACGACAACGCAGACACGCTCCTCAACGAGTGGATCATCGCCTGGACGGCACATCAGGCGCCAAGAAATCCGTGGCACCTGGTCGACGCCAATATTTTCTACCCCGAGCGCGGGACGCTGGCCTATTCGGAATACCTGTTCGTCCCCGCTGCGCTCGGCGCTCCCGTGCGTTGGCTGGGCGGCTCCCCCGTTCTCGAATACAACCTGCTCGTCCTGCTCGGGCTGGCGTTGACCGGCTGGGCGGGATGCCGGCTCATCGCCCGGTGGACCGGTGATCTTGCGGCTGGCATCATCGGGGGCGTCATCCTCGCGTTCAACGCCCACACGCTGACGCGTCTGCCCCAGCTGCAGGCACTGCATGTCGAGTTCCTGCCCCTCGCGCTGCTGGCCCTGGATGCACTCCTTTCCGGCAACGGGTCGGCGCTGTTCCTCGCAGCGTGCGTCGTGCTTCAGGGTCTGACTTCGTACTATGCGTTGGTACTGTCGGTCACCGCGCTGGGCTCAGGTTGGCTCGTGCGGTTTGATGACTGGCGGCAGGGGCGCGCCCGACAGAGCATCGCACGCGTGGCGACAGCGGCAGCGCTCGCCCTCATCGTCCTGGTGCCGGCCCTGCTGCCGTACATCCGGCTCGGCCAGGTCCGCTCGCTGGAGGAAGTCGCTCTCTACTCCGCATCTGCGCGCGACTACCTCGCCACGCCGGCGCGCCTGCACTACGCGACATGGAGCGCCAGATTCTTTGGCGGCACGACCGCGCTGTTCCCCGGTGTGACCGCCCTCGCCCTGACAGCCGTCGCCATCGGCGCCGGCGTGGCATTTCGCAACCCGCGAGCGCGCATGGCACTGGCGATCGGCGGCGTGGGCGTCGCACTCTCGTTCGGCCCGTCCCTTCCTGGCAACGCGCTGCTCTACCGGCTCTTCCTGCCGCTCCAGGGCATCCGCAACGTCGCGCGGTTCGGGTACCTGGGAACCGTTGCCGCAGCCATTCTCGCAGGGTTCGGCGTCGCGTGGTTGCGGGGACGATGGCCTGGCGCCCGCTGGATGTCCGCGGCGGTCGGTGTCATCTTCGTCTGCGCCAACCTCGACGCGTTCTCGGCACCGATTGAATTCGTGGACGCCGAGGCGGTCTCACCTGTCCACGCACAGCTCCGCGATACACACGCCGTTGTCGCCGAGTTCCCGTTCTATCCGCCGGATCGTGTCTTTCACCATGCGCCGTATCTGCTGCACTCGACCGCGCATTGGCGGCCGATGCTCAATGGCTACAGCGGCTTCATACCCGAGAGCTTCGAGCGCCACGCGCGCGATCTGGCGCGGTTTCCCGATAGTCATGCGCTCGAGGCATTGCGGGCGCTTGGCGTGACGCACGTCTTCGTGCACGATCGGGCGCTTCGGGATTGGACCGACAACGAGACCGCGGACGCGGTCCGGACGGCGCCTGGCCTGAAGCTGCTCGCGTCCGACGCCGATGTGGCGCTTTATGCCGTCACGCTGGGGGAACGGTGAACCTGGTTGCTGGTTGCTTGAGGCAGGCTGAAGACTCATGGCCGCGTGCAGTTGCCTCGCCCCACAATCAAGATTTTCCAAGACTGTCGGGGCTGCAAAAAGGTCCTCGGGACTCGAGGGCGTAGGCAACTGCGCGCGACCATGAGTCTCCAGCCAACGCTGACTCGGACCGACGATGCCTCCGACTAGAAAAGCGGATGGACCGTCGTGAACAGCGCGAGGCCGAGCACATAGAACATGGCAAA
>DASZFS010000499.1:0-27070 GCA_035939575.1 Vicinamibacterales bacterium
CGGGCCCCTTTGTAGCGAGCCCCACGAATCAATCGACGAAGGGCGTCGCCGAAATGATGGCGTTCGATAAGTACTACCTTGGCAGTCCAAGCATTTCCGGGATTGCCATTACTGCGTACAACAACAACCGAGCGGCGTGGGCGGACATGCTGCGTGACAAGCTCGACATGTTGTACGAAGTTGAGGCCGATGCCATTGACATGATGAAAGACAGCAAGAAGGTCTCGATCTACACGTTCGAGCGACCGTTTCAATACGTCGTCTTTCTGAATACTAGAAACCCGAAGCTGAAGGCGCGGGAAACTCGCCAGGCGTTGAATCAGGCGATCGACCGAGCGGCACTCGTTCGTGACAGCCTGGGAGGACGCGGGACCCCCTCATTGGGCCCAGTCTCCGCTCACCATTGGGCGTTCGGCGAAGCTGGTGCCACGTTCTCATACGTGCCGGAGGCGGCCGCGGCGAAACTGAAGAAACGCCTGCGGCTCACCTGTGTGACGCTGGCAGCATCTCCGTTCGAGCAGATGGCGCTTGTGCTCAAGCGGCAGTTGCAGGCCGTCGGCGTCGATGTTGAAATCGCCGACGTTTCCGTCGAGCAGGTCGTGGCCACGCTGTCGCAAGGTGATTTCGACTTGGTGCTCCTCGAGTCCGAGAGCGGCTGGAGCGTGATGCCTGCCTATCGATGGTGGCACTCTACAGGCGTTGCCAACAGCATGCACTTCTCCAGCACTAAGGTGGATGGGGCATTGGACCGGATTCGACACGCCGTGAACGACAGCGAGTACCGGTCCTCCGTCGCTGAGTTTCAGAAGGCCATCGCGGACGACCCTCCCGCCATCTTCCTGGCATGGAGCGAGCGATCGCGCGCAGTCAGCAAGCGGTTCGACGTCCAACCCGAGAAGGGACGCGATATCCTCGCGTCGCTAAGACTCTTCCGTCCAACGGCCGATAAAGGGAACGCCACTCACAACTGACGGAATGACCTTCAGAATCCGCCATATCGCGACACGGTTCGCGCTGCTCCTCGCGCTGGCAGCCGTCGTGCCACTGGTCGCGTACGGCCTGATTTCAATTCTGTCTCTTCAACGCGGGACCCGAGAATCGGTGACCGCAGGCAACCAGAACGTCGCGACCCGCGCCGCCGAAGAAATCCGGCGCTACGTCGTCACGAACGCCAACCTCCTGAAAGCGCTGGCCGCGGACCTCCACGACACCGGCCTGGATGCGCGACAGCAGGACCAGATCCTCAAGAACTACGTGTTGGAATTCCGCGAGTTCCGCGAGGTTACGCTCTTCGCGGAGGACGGCACCGTGGTCGTCTCGAGCCGTGTCGGCAAGCCGCGGCTCACGATTCCGAAAGACCAGAAAGCCGACGTCGCGCTGAACGGCGTCTCGATGTCGCCGATACGCGTCGACGAAGATCAGCTGCCGACCTCGACATTCATCGTCCGGTTGACGCATCTCAACCAGCCAGCGGGCTGGCTGGCCGGCGAAATCAACCTCGAAGCGATGTGGCAGATGGTCGATCAGATCCGCATCGGCGACCATGGCTTCGCGATGATCGTTGCGCCCGATGGAACGCTCATCGCCCACGGCGATCCGGACAAGAAATCACTCGTCGCGCGGGCGCAGAACATGAGCGGCCACCCGCTGTTCGCCCTCGCGGCCAAGTCGGCCCCGGCGATCCCGAGGGCCCAGGGAACCCAGGGAACCGCCTCGCCCGCGGCCGCGAGCGCGGAGCCGGTGTCGCTCGAATACACGGATGAAGACGGACGCCAGGATCTGGGCGTCGCTGCGCGGATCGATCAACTCGGGTGGACGGTCATCGTCGAGCAGCCGACGCGCGAGGCCTACGCCAACGCCGCGGTGCTGCAGCGACAGCTGGTCGTCGTGATCTCCGTGGCGCTGCTCGGCATGATCGCCGTCGGCTATCTGTTCGGCCGCTCGTTCATCAACCCGATCCTCGCGCTGCAGCGCGGCACGCACGCCCTCGCCGCCGGGAACCTCGATACCCGCGTCGACATTAAGTCGCGCGATGAGTTCGGCGAGCTGGGCGCGTCGTTCAACACGATGGCCACGCGGCTGGTGGAGCTCCAGGAGGACGTCAAGAAACAGGAGCGCCAGGCCATGTTCGGCCGCGTCGCCGCCGGCCTCGTCCACGACCTGCTGCACCCGATCCAGAACGTCGGCAACAACACGCGCCTGCTGATGCGCGAGGACGTCGACGCGGAAACGCGCCAGGATTGCGGGCGCCTCATCGACCGCGAGCTCGCGACCATCCGCCGCTTCCTCGACGACCTTCGCAACCTCGTCAAGCCGAAGCCAATCGAGCGGTTTGCGATGGACATCAACGCGTCGGTCGCCGAGATTGTCGAGTCGATGCGCCAGGAGGGCGACAAGCACGGCGTCACCGTCGACGCCCGCTACGGGGCGGGCTCCCTCGTCATCGAAGGGGACCGCTTCGCGCTCGGCCGCGTCTTCCGTAATCTCATCACCAACGCCATCCAGGCAACCCAGCCGGGCGGCCAGGTCACCATCGCCACCGATCTTGCCGGCGACCGCGTCCAAATCAGCGTGACGGATACCGGGTCGGGTATCCCGGCCGATCGCCTGGCCGCCATCTTCGACGACTTCGTGACCACGAAGCGGCGCGGACTCGGCCTGGGTCTTGCTATCTCAAAACGCATCGTCGAGCAGCTCGACGGGACGATCGTCGTCGCAAGCGAAGTCGGGCGCGGCACGGCGTTCACGATGAAGTTCCCCGCCCGCGGCGATCTCTCCGCGCAGGCGGCGGCAAGTTAGCGCGTGTTTCGTGAAAGGGTGGAGGATATGTTTCGTACGCTCGTGAAGACCGCGGCGCTCGCCGTTGACGATCAGACTGTGGACGTACGGTACTTCGAGCTCCGCACGCTGCGCGGCGCGCTGCGGTACAGCGCTGAGATTCTGCTCGCGCCCAACGACCGCATCATCCTGGATGACGACTCGGTGCAGGACCTCGAGGCGCGGACCGCGCGCCTGGTGCCTGCGACGCTGCTCAGCCGGACCCTCGCGCGCGCAAACGCAGCCTGACCCGGGAATCGCCGTCGGGATTCGTGTCGGGATTCGCCCTGTCTTGCGAGAAGCGCAGCGACGGGATTGTCCGCCGCCGCGCCGCCCTCAACTAACCTGTAGTCCGAGCGAGGGTCAAGTGATTGGGGAAGTCGGGGCTCGCGCCCCGCACGGCCATCGCTGCCCGATCTACTTGCGGGGCAGTACCGCGTCCTTCAGCTGCTTGGCGATCCGCGCCTTCACTACCGTCTTCGCCGGGATCTTGATGGCCTCACCCGTCGCCGGGTTGCGGCCCATCCGCGCCTTGCGCTTCTGAACGACGAGCTTCACCATTCCGGGCAGCACGAACTCACCCGAGCGCTTCAGCTCCTTTTCGGACAGCGCCGTCAGCTCGTCGAAGAACTCGCGAGCTTGCGTACGCTTCACCTCGAAACGCTCGGCGAAATGTGAAAAGAGTTCGGATTTGCCCATCCTGCGGGCGTCAGCCATCGGTGTCCCCCTCACTTGACGCGCGTGATATCTACCGCCGTTCCTCGCGCGCGGAACGAAGATCGCGGATTTGTTCGAAAAACGCCGTATCCTAGCCCGCCCTTCTCACGGTGTCAATTGCACGACCCGCGGTTTTTCGGCCGGAATGCTAGAATTTTCGGGCCATGTCAAGCTCGACGTTGGAGACCTTTCCCAACCCGCGGCCCGAGCGGGACTTCGAAATTTCCATCGACTGCCCGGAGTTCACATCCATCTGTCCCAAGACGGGACTCCCTGATTTTGGCGAGATTCGGATTCGCTACGTGCCCGACGCGCGGTGCGTCGAGCTCAAGTCGTTGAAGTACTACCTGATCGGGTACCGCAACCTGGGCATCTTCTACGAGAGCGCGACGAACCAGATTCTGGACGATCTGGTCGAGGCGCTCCAGCCCCGTATGATGACCGTCATTGGTGACTTCTCGGTTCGTGGTGGGATCGCAACCGTGGTGACTGTGGAGTATCGCGCGAAAGGCTGAGCTGCGGCTTCGCTGAGTGTGCTACGACTGCGCTGAACGTGCTGGGACTTCGCCGACGGTGTTTCAGCTGCTACGCGGAAGGTGCTGTCGGCTGCGGCGACAGTGCTGCGCCAGCTGAGAGTACTACGCCTTCGCCCCGCTCATGACCGCGTGACGCGTCTCGCCGCGACACGCGCGCGGGGCCCTCGCTGTCGGGCTGTCGAACTCAGTTTTTGGCGATGTGGCCGGGTCGGTCGACGAACGGGCCCAGCAGCCAGCCAGCACCCTCAGCGAAGCCGGAGCACCCTCAGCGAAGCCGTGAGCACCTTCAGCGCAGCCGCAGCTCACGCCGGAATCGGCCAGGACACGGCGGCCCCGACTGGAGCGCGCTCGGCAGCGAGATACAGTCGATCGCCGGCGCGGACGTCGCCCGCACGCAGCCCGCCTCCCGGCAGCTCGACCACCGCGTGGGCGCCCCAGGCAGCGGCAATCCGCCACGGCGGCAGGTTTCGCACGACGCGAAGCACGACGCCTGCCCGGTCGACGAAGATCGCGTCGATCGAAAAGCGCATGAACGCGGTGTGGATTGAAAAGCACGGTAGCAGCAGCAGTGCCGAGGAGGCGTCGAACGCGTCCCGCCCGAGCAGACCTTTGCGGCGCGTCTCTCGCGTGTCGGCCACTTCGACCTTGTGGGCAATCGCTTCTCCGGTCCGAGCGTTCATCAACATGATCTAGAACACCCCCCAGCACCTTCAGCGAAGCCGTAGCACCTACAGCGAAGCCGTAGCACCTTCAGCGAAGCCGCAGCACCCTCAGCGAAGCCGTAGCACCCTCAGCGAAGCCGTAGCACCCTCAGCGAAGCCGTAGCACCCTCAGCGAAGCCGTAGCACCCTCAGCGAAGCCGTAGCACCCTCAAAACACGCCCGGCACGAGATGCCAAGCCACCCGGCCGCAGTACGCCTGGTATTCGCGATCGGTGCTGAGCACCCGTTCCTCGGCGAGCGCGCGGAATATCAGGGCCGCATCCCCCGCGATGATGATGAATACGTTCCAGGGACTCGGATACGCGGCCAGGGCGGCAGCATGCGTCAGCAAGTACCCGGCGTAGATTGGATGCCGGACAACGGTGTACGGCCCGCGGGCCACGATGCCGCGATTGGCCGGCGCGATGCCGAAGCTGCGCCCGATCGTGATCTTCCCGAGGATCACGATCGCCACGCCAAGGGTCGATACCGCCACGGTCAGCGCATCCGGGACCAGCGCCACGCCGTGCCCCGCGCGCATGAGCGGCGGGCTGAGCAGCGACACGATGGTCAGCACACCGCTGCTGACAGAGCGGTCAACCGTATGGGCGCGCCGCCGGAAGAGCGTGAGCGCAACGACCAGCGCCTCGCTGACCAGGAAGAACAGGCCGGTGATGCGCCCGGTCTTCATGTAGTCCGCGAGCAGGTTCATGGACAACATCACGAACAGCGCGCAGACGAACACCCGGGCGGTCAGGTCGCCAAGCACCTGCGTCCGGATTGGCCGCACCTATCGAACCTCCAACGGCCTGTGCGTCGAGCGCTTCAGGTTGGCGCCCGGATTGTCGTCAACGAAATAGGACTCGCACGCCTTGTCGAGCAGCTCCCGCGTGATCGTCGGCTGAACGCCGCGATACCGGCAGAGCGCGGTGACCTGGTCGATCAGGTCGCGCGGGTGGCACGCGCGCAGCGGCCGTTTCGCCGGACCGTAGTGACGCCGCTGCAGATAGGCAATCATCACCTGGTGGAACTTGAGGTCCCGCCGCTTGCAGTTCATCTCGAAGATCTTCGTGAAATCATCGAGCGTCGGATCCTCAATCGGAATCTTGTAGGGAATCCGCCGGAGAAACGCTTCGTCCGCCAGAGACTGCGGATTCAGGTTCGTCGCGAACACCGTCAGCACGTCGAACGGAATCTGAAACTTCTTGCCCGTGTGCAGCGTGAGATAGTCGACCCGGCTCTCGAGCGGCACGATCCAGCGGTTGAGCAGGTCCTCCGGGCGGATGCGCTGGCGGCCGAAATCGTCCACCAGGAACACGCCGCCGTTCGCCTTCAGCTGCAGCGGGGCTTCGTAGAACTTGGAGATCGGGTTGAACGTCAGGTCCAGCATGTCGAGCGTCAGCTCACCGCCGACGATCACCACGGGACGGCGGACGCGCACCCAGCGCCGATCGCGCGGCGCGCCGTTCACGACGCTCGACGACTCCGGCCCATGTTCGAGCGAATCGTGGCTGATCGGGTCGTACACGGTCACCACATGCCCGTCGACGTCGATCGCGTGCGGCACGTACATGTCACCGCCAAGCGTGTGCCCCATGCCCTCCGCGATCACAGACTTCCCGTTCCCGGGAGGCCCGTACAGAAACACGGCCTTGCCCGCGTTGACCGCGGGGCCGAGCTGCTCCAGCACGTCGTCGCCGATGATGAGGTGCGAGAAGCCCTTTCTGAGGCGGTCGTGATCCACGTAGCCGCGCGCGGCGGCCAGCGCGCGCATTTCAGCGACGTACGCGGCCAGCGGCACCGGCGCCGGGCCCGCGTATTGAGAGATGGCGAGGAACTGGCGCGCGCGATCGCGCCCGAGGTCCGTCAGCGAGTAGCGATATCCGGCCGTCCCCGATCCGGTCGTGCCACGCACTTCGACCAGCAGCTGTGCCCGGACGCGCTCGATGATCGGCTCGATGAGCGCATAAGGAAGCCGCGTCCGCTCCGCGATCGACGTCCCGGTCGCTTCCGCGCCGTACATCGTCTTGACGAGAAGCTGCTCGACCTGATCGAGCGCCAGGCCGGTATCCTCGATCGTGCGCGGTACTGGCGGGACCGGGGCCGCCCCTCTGTCCTCAGTCCGCAAGGGCATCGTCGCAACCGCGGGCGTCATTTGTTTGCCATCGGGATGAGGACCTGGACGAACTTGATGGCCGCCGGGCCAATGGTCACGATCCAGATCGCAGGGAAGATGCAGAAGACGAGCGGGAAGACCATCTTGACGCCGGTCTTCGCGGCTGCCTCTTCGGCACGCTGGCGTCGCTTCGTACGGGCCGTATCGGAATGGACGCGCAGCGATTGCGCCACGCTGGTCCCGAACTTGTCGGTCTGCACGAGCATGGCGACGAGCGAAATGACATCGTCCACCTGCGTGCGCTCGCCGAAGTTGTGCAGCGCCTCGGAGCGCGCCTTGCCGGCGCGCAGCTCGAGGTTGATGAGCCGCAGCTCGTCAGCGAGCTCAGGATGCGCGAATGCCAGCTCCTCGGCGACACGCTGAATCGCCTGATCGAGACCAAGTCCGGCTTCAACGCTGACGACCAGCAGGTCGAGGGCGTCCGGCAGGCCGAGGCGGATCTTGTGCTGGCGTTTCTTGGCCATGCGCGCGAGCATCACGCCCGGCAGGACGTAGCCGAGGCCGCACCCGCCGAGCGCCAGCAGGAAATTGGGATGGATCGCGATGGGCGATGCGAACAGCGCGAAGAGCAGTAGAGCGAAACCAATGCGGATGCCGAGGAAAATGGGAACCGCTTCGTTGTTGCGGTAGCCGGCCGTCACCAGGCGCTGCTGCAGCTTGCCCATCTCGGATGGGGAACGCGGGACGCGGCTGCCGAGCGTCTTCAGCGCGCCGACGACCCGATCGAAGCCTTCGCTGCTCTCCTGCACGGCTTGAGGGCCGCCCACTTCGCCGAGGCGGCGCTCGATAACCCCCACGCCACTGGGGGCGAGCGCCATCGCAGCGGCAGCCACGAGCAGCGAGACGAAGACAAATCCGAGCAGCGGAAGCAGGAGCGTCACCGTTACACCTCTATCTTGATCACCTGACGGATCCAGAAGTACCCGATCGCCTGAAGGACGATCGCGCCCATCACCATCAACTGACCCATGCGTTCACTGAAGAGCAGCCCCATGTGCTCGGGGTTGATGACCATCAAGGCGCACGCCAGGAACGCCGGCATGGCCAGCAGCACGTACCCGGTGAATCGGCCGTGCGCGGTGTGAACCCGCACCTGACGCAGAATCTTGAACCGCTCGCGGACGACATGGGCGAGGTTGTCGAGAATCTCCGACAGGTTGCCTCCGGTGTCCCGCTGGATGAGGACGGCGGTCACGAAGAAGCGCACGTCGAGCAGCCCGATGCGCTCGGCCAGCCCGTTCAGCGCGTCTTTCAGCGGCAGACCAAAGTTCTGCTGGTCGAACGTCTTCTTGAATTCCGGGCCCACCGGGTCGTGCAGCTCGTCGGCGACCATGCCCATCGCGGTCTGGAACGCATGGCCAGCACGAATGGCGCGCGACAACAGGTCGAGTGCCTCGGGAAACATCTCCTCGAACTTCTTCAAGCGGCGGGTCGCCTTGTGCTTGAGCCACATGATCGGCGCGACCAGGCCGCCAACGGCGGCAAGCGGCGCGGCAAACGGCTGGCCGGTGAACATCGTGGCGACGACGAAGCCGAACATCGCGCCGCCGATGCAGGCAATGACGATCGCGCTCGCGCTCGTGTCGACGCCCGACTGCTCGATGAGGCGCTTCAGCTTGGCGCCGAGGTTCGACTGTGAGAGGACGCGGTCAAGGATCGGGAGCGGGCCCTGCTTGTCCTGGCGGACGACCGTGCCCTCTTCCAACGGGTCGTCCGGCAGCCGCAGGCCCCCGGAGACCGACCTCAGGCGCCGGTCCATTTCCCGATTCGCGAGGACACCAGGCAGATAGGTGATCGCCGCGTAGGTGCCCATCACGAGCGCCACGACGAACACGAAGATAGCCAGCGGAAGCAACATCACCGCACCTCTGTGACGCCTTCGAACATGTCCGCCGGCAGGTGGATGCCCGACGCCCGGAGGCGCTCGCAGCACTTCGGCCGGACACCCGTCGCCCGGAAGCGGCCGATCACCTTGCCGTCCTGAGTGACGCCCAGCTTCTCGAACAGGAAGATCTCCTGCATGGTGATGATGTCGCCCTCCATGCCGGTAATCTCGGAGATGCTGGTGACCTTGCGCGTGCCGTCGCTCAGGCGTGTCTGCTGAACGACGATTTGAATGGCCGACGAGATCTGCTGCCGCATCGCGCGCTCGGGCAGGTTCGTCGCGCCCATCGCGATCATCGTCTCGATACGGGACAGCGCGTCGCGGGGCGTGTTCGCGTGCACGGTGGTCAGCGACCCGTCGTGGCCCGTGTTCATCGCCTGGAGCATGTCGAGCGCTTCCTCGCCGCGGACCTCGCCGACGACGATGCGGTCGGGACGCATACGGAGGGAGTTGATGAGCAGCTGCCGCTGCCGGATGGCGCCCTTGCCTTCAACGTTCGGCGGCCGCGTCTCGAGGCGCGCCACGTGGTCCTGGTGCAACTGCAGCTCGGCCGCGTCCTCGATTGTCACGATCCGTTCGCGCTCGGAGATGAAGCTCGAGAGCACGTTCAACAGCGTCGTCTTGCCGGCGCCGGTGCCCCCGCTGATGAGCGCGTTCAGGCGGGCGCGCACGCAATGCGACAGGAACTCGAGCATCGGCCGCGTCATCGCCCGCAGGTTGACGAGATCGTCCGCCTTCAGGCGCTCCGCCGGGAAACGGCGGATGGAGAGCAGCGGGCCGTCTACCGCAAGCGGCGGGATGATGGCGTTGACGCGTGATCCGTCTGGGAGGCGCGCGTCGACCATCGGCGAGCTGTCGTCCACGCGGCGCCCGACGGCGGAGACGATGCGGTCGATGACGCGCATCAGGTGCTTGTCGTCCTGGAACGTCGCGGTCACGCGCTCCAGCTGGCCGCCGCGCTCGACGAAGACGTCTTTGTACGTGTTGACGAGGATGTCACTGACCGACGGGTCCCTGAGCAATGGCTCGATCGGCCCGAGCCCGAAGACGTCGTCCAGCAGCTCGACGTAGAGGGTCTCGCGCTCGCCCAGACTGAGGGGCACGTTCTCTTCGGCCAGCAGCTCGCCAAGCAGCGAGCGGATTTCGCTCTCCGCCCGGGAGCGGTCCGCCTGCGCCAGCGCCTCGAGGTTCAGCCGGTTCAGCAGCTTGCGATGGACGTTTGCCTTGAGCTCGAGATATCCGGGCCGCGGCTGCATGGCGCGCGGCGCACCAGCGCCCGGTATCGGGCGGGGAGGTGAAGGCACATTTGAGGGAGCGATGGAGTTCATGGCCGGTTACCAGATGGATGCGAGCCGATCGAACCCGCCGAGCAGGCCTTTCTTCGCGCCTGTCACGTTGGCGTCCTGCGCGCCCGGCTCGAGGATGGCGCGGGTGAAACGGTCGAACTGTGTGGCAATCTCGGAGTTGCCCGCAAGCGCCAGCGGCACGCCCGAGTTGAGCGCCGTCGACACGGTCTTGTAGTCGCTCGGGAAGGTGTGGTGGATCGGGTGTCCGAGAGCCCCCTCGATCTGTTTGGGCGGAATCGGAAACGGCTCGGCCGCCCGGTTCAGCAGGAACCGCACGCGCTCACCGCAGGCGCCGAGCTGACGCACGCGATCGAGCAGACGCTGTGCGTTCCGCACGGATGGCACGTCGGGGTTCGCAACGAGGAACATCTGATCCGCCGTGTAGAGCGCCGCTACGCTGCACGCGTTGATCTGGCTGCCGGCGTCCACCAGGATGTACTCGTACTGCCGCGCGAGGAGCCGGAACAGCTCTTCAATCGCGCCGCTGTCGGAGCCGCTCGGCCGGTCGAACTGGTCGGAGCCGGCGAGAATCTCGAGCCCCGACTTGTGCTTGATGACGAGCTCCTTGAGGAACTCGCGATCGAGGCGATGCAGGTTGTCGATGGCGTCGATCAGCGTGAAGCGGGGCCTGACGCCGAGGAACAGCCCCACCTCGCCCAGCCCTGGCTTGAGGTCCACGATGACCGTCGCGCGCTTGCTCAGACGCGCCAGCTCCACGCCGCAGTTCACGGCGATCGTCGTCGTGCCAGCGCCGCCTTTCGCGCCGAAGAACACGAGGGTCGTCGCTGCGGGCCTCGCGCCCTGCGCGGTCTCGCGGCGCGCGGCCGTCCGCCGGATGGCGCCGTGGAACGTCTCGTCTTCGGGCGGCCAGGCGAAGAACTCGTTGGCTCCGGCGCGCATGGACTGCAGGATGAGCTCGGGGTCGTTGGCTCGAGCGACCGCGAAGATGCTCGCGCCCTGCGCCGCCGCCCGCAGCCGCTCGATGTTGCCCATCGCAGACGACGCGTCGCCGCGGATGTCGACAATGACGAGATCGGTGGCCCCGATGTCGCGCGTGACACGCTCATCAATGACGCTGACCGGAATCGCGCCCGAGCGCAGCATCCGGCCAACGTGCTTTTTGAATTCTTCGTCCTGACTGACGACCAGACCAACAAGTTGTGCCATGGCTCTACGACCCGGATCCCTTATTGCGCCTGTCTCTTGCTCTTCGCCACTTCCGATTCGTAAGCGGCCTGGGCTGCCTTCAACTTGGCTTCGGCCTCGGAGACCGACTTGCTGTTCTTCTTGTCCGCCTCGGCTTGCTTCTTCGCCTGCTCGGCTGCGCGCTTCGCAGCGGCGTCGGCGGCGGCTTTGTCGATCTCGGCCTGGCGCTTGGCGGCTGCGGCCGCCACCTTCGCGGCCTCCGCGTCCCTCTTCGCCTGCTCGCGGGCAGCCTTGTCCTGCGCCTTCTTGTCCTCTTCGGCCTTGCGTCGCTCCTGCTCAATCTCCTTTGCGCGCGCCTTGCCGTCGGTGGCCTTGGCAACCTCGTTCCGCGAATGGTCCTGCATCTGTGCCTTGTCCAGCGCCTTCTTGTCCGGCTCCGGCATCTGCGGCCTGGTGGCCGCAATCGGGGCGGCGGCGACCGGCATCGTCGCAACAACAGGCTGCTGTGGCGCGGTTGATGTCGCGGGTGTCAGCGCCTGGACTCTCGCAGCAGCGGACACCGGGTCGCCAGCCGGCATCGGCGCAGGCGCGACGGGCTGGACCGGGGTCTGCGGAGCGTTGGCAGCCGAGCCGCGGCCCGCCGGTCTGAACGCGGGGCTCGGCATCTCGTGCGAGTTCTTCGGATCGAGCGGCGGAAGGTACGTGTCGGGCATCCGCGGCAGGTTCGGCGTCACGCCGGGCGAGTTGTTCGCGAGAATCTCCGGGGTGATCATGACGACCAGCTCGGTCCGGTCCTTCTGCGCCGATTGACTCTTGAACAGCAGACCGAGAATCGGGATGTCGCCGATCCCCGGCATCTTCTGCAGCGTCTTGTTCATCGAGTTGCTCAGCAGGCCGGCGACGGCGAACGTCTGGCCGTTCTGGAGCTCGAGCTCGGTCTCGGTGCGGCGCGTCGTGAGCGCAGGAATCTTGAAGCCGTTCAGCGTCACCGCGTTGCTGAAGTCGAGCGCGGAGACCTCGGGACGCACTTTCAGGTGGACCCGGTCGCCGTTCACGATTGGAGTGAAGGTCAACCGGATTCCGAACTCCTTGAACTGGACGGTGATGCCGATGTTGGCGCCGGTTCCCTGCGCAACCGGAACGGGAAATTCTCCGCCGGCCAGGAAGCTCGCTTCCTTGCCGCTTTCGGCAACGAGGTTGGGCTCGGCGAGGCTCTGGAACAGGCCGCGTGTCTGGAGCGCCTTGATGACCGTGCCGAGCTGCTCCTTCGTGTTGAAGAGGAAGAGGTTCAAGAAGTCGCTGAAAAGCAGCTTCGGGTTGGTCGGGTCGCTGTTGTCGAACACCGGCGCCGCGTACTGCTGTGTCGTCGAGCGGGCAATGTAGTCCTTGTAGCCGCCCGCCCCGGTGAAGAGCGACGCGCCCAGCTCGGTCAGCGCGGTGCGGTTCACTTCGGCGAACCGCACGTGCAGGAGCACCTGGTTGCTGCGGGCGCCTTCCTGCACCTGCAGCAGCGTCACGACCTCTTCCTTCTTGTCGACGTACCCGGAGGCGAGGTTGATGGCGCGCTCGATGAAGTCCTTGTTGGTGACCGTGCCCGAGAGCACGATGTTGCGGCCGTTGCTCTGGACGTCGATGCTCTCGGTCGGGAACAGCTGCTTCATCTGCTCCGACAGCCGTGCCAGATCGCGCTGGACCACAATCTCATAGCGGCGGATGGCTCCGGCGCGGTCCCACACGAACATGGAGATCGTGCCAGGCGTCTTGCCGTTGATGAGGAGCTCCGTCGGCGCCGTCACCAGCGCGTCCGCGACGTCAGGGCTCGTCAGCGACACGCGCGCGATGGGCGAGCCGAGGCTGACGACCGTCGAGCGACCGACCATCAACCGGACGCTGTCGTCGGCATAGAGCACCGACCCGCCAGCGATGACGATCAGAAAGATGAGCGCGGAAGCGAATCGACGACCCATGACTTATTGCTCCTGGCGCACGACTTCGTGCGCACGTTTGTCACCGCGAATGATTTCCACCGTCGCGGCGGGTGGCGCCTCGACGACCGGCACGGCCGATGCCTTCAAGCCGCCCGCGACGACGCGCGTCCGGGCAGCCGCCTGCTTGGGCGCGGCACCGTAGCCGAGCAGCGCCGCGGGCCGGATTCCCGGCGTGTTCGGAATCCCCTTGTCGAGTGGATTCCGCAGGGCGAGCTGAATCTTGCCCTCCGTCGCTGCGAGCGTCAGGCGCTCCGACTCTTCCGGCGCGACGAGCAGCGTGACCACGCTGACCGGCATCGCCTTGTTCTTGTCGACGTCGCGCTCGATCTTCGTGCCCGAGGCCAGGACCTGAACGTTGGTCAACACGACCTTTGAGGTCACGTCGCCGCCGTTGCCCGTGGGGTTCACCGTGGCCAGCACGTCGACCCGCGTCCCGGGCAGCACGTAGCCGGCGACGCCGATGACTTCGTTGACGCGGACCGACAGCGCCCGGAGCCCCGGCGGGATTGCTGGCGGCAGACCGCCGCCGGCTTCCTTGGACGACAGCTTCGAGGGAATGATCGGCTCGTTCTGGACGACCGGCGTGATGATGCCGCGGCCGATGACCTCTTTCGGGTCGCTGATGGACTGCGGCGGGACCGAGTCCGCCGGCCACGCGATGACACGAACGTCCTCCGCCGTGATCTCGACGCCGACGTCGAGGTCGCTCGCGGCGATGACGACCGGTCGGGTCGGCATGTTCGCCACGCCCTTGGGCAGCTTCTGCACGTAGTTGTAAGTGCCGAAGGCGAATACCCCGCCGGCCGTGACTGCCAGCGCGAGCACGATGAAGACGCGGACTCGACCCATAACCGATGCCCCTATTCGTTTCCGTTAACCGATGTTGACGGTGGCGCCCGCGCAGGCGGGTCGGCCGCTATCGCCGCTCAGAACGACTGCCCATGTCACAAGCTCAGCGCCGCGACGAGGGTGCCGACCGCGATCGCCGGCGCGTACGCGAAGCGGTTTCCGCGCGCGCGCTCGATCTCGGCGACGTTCGCGCCGCCCGTGCGCACCAGGTCGGCCGTGCGCTCGAATGTCTGGCGCAGCAGCTGCCTGCGGGCCGCGACAACGACCGCGAGCAGGCCGCCGGCGAGCGCGGTGTAAAGGAAGGCCATGGCAATCGCTTTGGGCCCCAGCAGCGTGCCGAGGGCAGCGAAGAGCTTCACGTCGCCGGCGCCGGTCGCACCGATCACATGACCGGGCAGCATCAGCACCAGACCGACGGCAAATCCAAGGAGCGCCTGCGTCATCGTCAGGGGGCTGAGATGGGAGGCTGCGAGCGTCACGCCCAGCGCCGAGATGCCGATCGTGAGCGGGTTTGGAATGCGCCGCGTGTACAGATCGACGAGCGCGCCCGACGCGCCCGTGCCGGCCACGGCGCTGACTACGATGGGATCAGAAACTCGCGGAACCAATGTTGTTCCAGAAGACGCTGAGGATCGACTGCCCCAGCGCCGACACCGCGCCAATCGCCAGGATGGCAATCAACACAGCGAGGAGCCCGTACTCGAGCAAGTCCTGCCCGTCCTCGTGTCGGACAAGCCTGCGAACGGCGACAAGCACCTGCTGCATATCAGTAGCTCCGTGGCCTGAGTGAGGGGACCTGAAGTGGCGGGAGCTTTCGGCTCCCGCCACCTGGCACTCGTTGCGCGGGGCTTCGCTTACGCGCCGCCCAGCTGAGTCGCGATGTTGTTGAAGATCTTGCTCACGTTGGTGCCGGCCAGCGTCACTGCGCCGAACGCGACGAGCGCGATGAGCGCCACGAGCAGCGCGTACTCGAGCAGGTCCTGGCCCGATTCGTCGTTTGCGAACATGCGGAGCTGGTTGATCAACGTCGTCATCACTTTCCTCCTGCGCGTTGTTCTACGCGCAACCGTGTGTGCGAAATACGATCACGCCTTCCCTGCATGACCGCGCGACATCTGCGAAAGGGGCAACGGCTGTGCCAGAGGTAGCCAGCATGGCTCCGCCGACACCCGCAACTCCGCTTCGACGCTGCCGGTTAGCGCCCGCCACGCCGCTGTCTGGCCCGCACGTCCGGTGCGGCAAATCAGAGCCTGGAATGCGCACATTCGTAACCGAGGCATCAAATTTCGTTCGGCAGCACAGTTGCCAAAACGGAACACGCACGGGTGCTGGAGCGAACTCGCGTCAAAACATTGAGCATTCAGGCGAGTCTTCTGCGCCATACAAGGACTCGGAAGGAGGAACGGCATTTGCCTAGTTACCTGAAGTCGGAGTGTCTGTGAGAGAAAAGCCCCGCCCGTTCCAACGCGTCGTCAGCGATCTCCTGATATCCGTGTGCTCGTTGGCCGTGCTCGTGGGCCTGCTCGCCGTGTTTGACGGCCGGGTCCGCGAGGAAGTGACGGCGCGCATGGACGGTGCACGCGCCACCGGTGAAGTCGCCGCCGCAACGAGTCAAGCGCGGCGCTACGCCACGTCAGTCATCGGCGTCGTCAAAGATCAGAGCGAGCAGCACCGGCCGCTGGCGGTCATGCTGGTCGTCGGCACGTTGCTGACGGTTGTCCTGTTCCGGATGTAAAGGGATGGCGCTCATTCTTGCGATCGAACCAGACCGCCGTCAGGCCAGTCAGCTGACGGCCATCGTGCGTGGACGCCTCCACGCGGAGCTTGTCCTGGGCGAGTCTGCCGAGCGGGCGCTTGCCGCGCTCGGTCAGCGCGTGCCCGACCTTGTCCTGACATCCGCGCTGCTGTCGCCGAGGGACGAGACCGCCCTGGGCGAACGGCTGCGTGCCCTCGACGGAGCGGCGGCGTACGTGCAGACATTGACGATTCCCGTGCTGGCGTCGGGGTCAGGCCGGGGATCGGGCCGCGCCGGCGGCGTGCTCTCCGCTCTGCGCCGCGACAAGCCGAAATCTGCAGCCGCGCCAGACGGCTGCGACCCGGCCGTGTTCGCCGAACAGTGCCAGGAATATCTCGAGCGCGCCGCCGCCGAGCGCGCGCTGGCCGAGAAGTCTGCGCAGGACGACGACCTGCCGCTTGGCCCCACCGTCGATCTCAAAGCCCTCACAGCCGCCGGCGAGACCGTGGCGGAATCCGCGATCGCCGACCCGGCGCCGGGCAACATCGAAGAGCTCGCCGATTGGGCGTCGCCAGATGCCCCTGCGCCGGACGCCATCCACGACACGAATGTCAAGATTGCTGATCTCAAGCGTGACGAACCTCACGATCGCAAACCTGCCGATCTCAAACCTGACGATCGCAAGCATGACCATCTCAGGCGTGACGATCGCAAGCGTGACGATCGCAGGCGTTGGGATCGCAAGAGTGACGAGCGCAAGCTTGACGAGTCCCGAGTTGACGAGCCTCTGGTCCATGAACCGCATCCTGGCGTAATGGCATCGGCCGAAACGACAGTGGCGAGCGACACGCCAGCTGCGGCCGTCCCGCCAGCCGCTCTTCACGCGTCACCGCCGATCGTCAAGCCCCGCTCGGAACACGCGCACCGGAGCTTCCGCCGTCTCGCAGCGGACGGGAGCGGCCCGGCGTCGCTGCTTGCCGCTGTCGCCGCGCTCGAAGCCGAAGAACAGGTGCATATCGAGCCGATCGTCGCGCCGATCCCGGAGCCGGTTGGCGATCCGTTCCTCGGCGTTCGCCCGGCTGCCGGGATCGCTCACGAGACGCCATCGGTAGTGAACGGGCCTGCCAAGGGGACCAGCCTGGCGGCGAGTCGGCCCGCCGAGGCAGGTGGGCCTACCGATGCGAGCGAGTCTTCGGAGGCCAGTGACTTTGACGAGATGGATCTGTCATCGCTGCTGGAAGATCCCTCAAAGGCCGCCTCGCATCGCACCACGCGCGGCTTCGATGATGAATCGGTCGAAGTCTACGAGCTGGACAACACGCTCCTCAGCGCCGACGCCGAGATGAGCACGCCGATGTTCGGTTCGGCCGAACCATCTGCCGTGCCGCAGCGCGCGAATGGACGCACATGGCCTGTCCTCCCTGTGCTTGATGACCTCGAAGGCCTCATCGCGGCGCCCGGAACGGGAACCGCGTCTGCGACGCCATCGACGACCCCGCCGCAGTCCACACCGGCCGAGTCAGCGGAGCCTGCAGCTGCGCCTGACGACATGAAGCAGTGGATGGACATCGTCGAGGCGCTCAGGCGCGACGCCGAGCAGCTGCCAGCCAAGCAGCCGCCTCCGGCCGTGAACCTGGAGAGTGCCAGCGGCGCAGAGCAGACAGCTTCGGAGTCAACACCTCAGGACGCCACCGCTGGCGGCAAGAAGAAGCGGAAGCGCGGGAAGGGTAGCCCTGCCCAGGACGAGTGGGGCTTCTTCGACCCCGATCAGTGCGGCTTCGCCGCGCTCATCGAGAAGCTCGAAGAGATCACCGACAAGGACGACACACCGACACCCAAACGGGCGTAACCCCGGTGAAGGCCTGGATCCGGATCCCCCGGTGCTCGCTGGTCGATATCGCGTGCCTGGTTGTGCCGGTCTGGCTGGCCATCATGGTCTCGCGCACATCGGCGGACGCGGACCTCTGGGGGCATCTGCGCTTCGGGGCAGATCTACTCGCAGGCCATGGTCTCTCCGCAGCCGACCCATACTCGTTCACCGCCGACACGCCATGGGTCAACCACGAGTGGCTGTCCGAGCTCGTGCTGGCGGCGTTCTATCGCGGCGCGGGGGCCTTCGGCCTCAATCTCCTCAAGCTGGCGGTCATCGCCCTGATCGGACTGCTCACCTGGCGCACCGCTGAACGGCACGGTGGATCGCCGTTCGCGCTCACCGTGCTGACGACGCTCGTGGCGTTCGCCAGCTACACACGGACGCAGGTTCTCCGGCCGCAGTTGTTCTCGGCGCTCCTCTTCACGCTGCTGCTGGTGCTGCTCGAATGGCGCGCCCACCGGAAAGGGGCCCCCGGAGGGCACCGAAGCCTGGCGGCGTGGATCGTGGTGCCCGCGCTCTTCTGCGTGTGGGCCAACGCCCACGGTGCGTGGATCGTCGGCTTCGCGACGCTTGCCGTGTGGGTGGCGTTCGACGTCCTGGAAGAGCGCAGCGCGAGCGCACTCGTGCAGGGATCAACGCTTCTGCTGGCCTCAGCCGCCGCGACGCTCGTCAACCCCTACGGCGCAGGCAACTGGGAATTCCTGCGACGGACCGTCGGTCTGTCACGCGACGACATCACCGACTGGACGCCGTTCGCCAAGTTTCCCTGGTGGCTGATCGCCTTCGAGTTGGTGCTGCCCGTGATCGCCCTGCTCGCGATGCGCCGCTGCCGGCGGTGGCCTCCCGCGCGCCACGCGGCCATCATCGGCGTCCTCGCGTTCGGGACATACCGTGTCGGGCGCGTGGATGCGTTCCTGCAGATCGCGATTGGCCTGCTGCTCGCGCCAATCTTCATCGAGTTCCTCGTCCGCGTGGAGCGTGCGCTCCGCGAGCGTCCCAGGCTCGGCACACCGTCGCGGCTCCACGGCTCGGTGGCCGTCGCCATCGTGATCATCACAGCTGGTTTCGGCGCGACCCGGCTGGGCCACATCTACGTCGATGGCGACTGGACGCCAGACCCTGAGGCGGTTCGCTTCCTGCGGGCGCACTCGACGAACACGAAGTTGCTCACCTGGTTCGACTGGGGGGAGTACGCGATCTGGCATCTGTCGCCGGCGGGCATCCGGGTCTCGATGGACGGCCGCCGGGAGACCGTCTACAGCGAGCGTATGCTGGCCGATCACTGGGCGTTCTATCGCAACCGCGGCGAGGCGTTGGAGTTCCCCGAGGCGATCGGCGCGGATCAGATCTGGCTGCCCAAGCGGCTGCCCATCGTGCCCGTCCTTCGCAACCGCGGTTGGCACGCCCTGTTTGAAAGCGACGACTCGGTCGTGTTGTCGCGAGACGCTCAGCCAACGCTGATCGCCGCAGCCGCGCACCCGGCCCTCATCTTTTTCCCCGGCCCGTGAGCCCCGTGAGCCCCGCGAGCGCTGACACGCGAGACGCGCTTCGCCGCATCTACGAGTGGTGGACGTACGAGCGAGCTCTTCCCGCGCTCCTGTTTCTCGCGATACTGCTGGCCTCTGCCCTGTCGCCGATGCAGAGCGATACCTGGTGGCAGCTTCGAGCGGGCGGGGACATGTGGGCGTCGGGCCGCGTGCTTCTCACCGACAACTATTCGCACACGGCGTACGGCAGCTTCTGGCCCAATCACGAATGGCTGGCAGAAGTCATTTTCTTCGCCGTCTATAAGATCGGCGGCCTGCCTCTGCTGAGCCTCTTCACGGCAGCGCTCGTTCTCCCGGCGTGGGCGATTGTCTGGCGACTGACGCGTGGCCCCTCGCGCCGTCGGTTCGTGCTCATCGCGTGTGCGCTGCCAGTGGCCAGCATGCATTGGGAACCTCGCCCGCATGCCTTCTCGCTTCTGTTCGTCATGATCACGGTGGCGCTCCTGCTGCGGCGGCGAGACGCCTGGCTGCCAGTGGTTTTCTGGATATGGGCAAACTGCCATGGCGGCGTGCTCGTTGGCCTTGTCGTGCTCATTGCAGCGCTCGCCTCGGACCTGCTCGACGGAACACGCGCGTGGAGGCCCACGCTCTTGCTCGTCGCGGGCTGCTGTGTTGCGGTAACGCTGACACCGCTCGGCACGTCACTCTGGGGCGAGCTGATAAGGTCCATCGAACGGATACGTCGGTATCCACTCGACGAATGGAAGCGGCCCGCCGTCTCGGACGTACGGTTGCTTCCCTACTGGCTCACCGTCGTCGGCTTGTTGGTTGTGCTGTTGCGCCGTTGGCGCGGGCTGCGCGCGCCGGGACATCGTGCGACGCGTCTCCTTTGTGTCTGTGCCGTGGCGGTGCTGCCGTTGTCGATTTCTGCGGTGCGGGGCGTGGGAACGTTTCTGATGCTGGCTGTCCCGGCGATCGCCGGTGTGTGGAGTCTCGATCCTGTGGAACAGGATCGTGAATATGGCGCCGGCAGGCCCGCTCTCAACGCGGCCCTGGCGTTCAGCGCGTCTCTCATGGTGGTCGTCACGTTGGGGTGCGCGTACTGGTACCGGATTGCTCGTCTGCAGTGGACACCCTTGCCGGCCGCTTCCATCCGGGCCGTGCAAGAATGCCCTGGCAATCTCTATAACAGGTACGACGAAGGTGGCTACTTGATCTGGTTCGCGCCTGATCGGCCCGTCTTTCTCGATGGTCGGCAGGATCCTTATCCGAGCAGTCTTGTCCTGGAACAAATCGAAGTAGAAGCGTCGGGCGACTTCGAGCGCCTGTTTGACCGGCACCACATCCGCTGTGCGTTCCTCCCCACCATCTCGCCGCTGTACCCGCGCCTGATGGCGGCCGGCTGGTCGCCGCTCTACCACGATCGAGACTGGGCGGTGCTCGCCGATGAACCCGGTCGCGACCTTCGTGCAAGGTCGCTGGCGTCCCGGTGAACGCGATCGACGGTCCACGCCCGCGCGTTGGGACCGCTGGCTAGAAGGCTCGGGCTGCATGCAGAAGCTCATGTCGGTACTCTCTGTCTATCCGGGATTTGCCTTTGAACTGATTGGTGGCAAGACTCTCAAGCCGCTCGTGCCCGAGAGTGCGATGGAGCGGAGTCTGGTGGGCTCCGATATCGCGAGCGTCGCAAACGAGGTTCGCAAGCGCCGGCCTTGACAGAACACACAAGACCACAAACGCCCGAAGACCGAGGCGAGCCTCGCCTTCGGCACTTCATTTGCCCCCATGGAATCCGCCGTTCCGCCGCGGCCCGCAAGTCATTGATTCTCTGACCTCGCGTTCTCTTCGCAGGCAGAATCCGCCGCGCGGCCCATCGGAGGCCATGGAAATTCTGCAGTGGGTCCGCGTCCGCGGCGAGCGCTGGCGTGTCACGGACGTCCGAACCTACGAGACGTCGCAGCTCGTGACGCTGGCCAGCGCCCAGCCGTCGTCGTCATCGGCCCGAATGCTCCGCGTGCTGGCGCCGTTCGACGACATTCTTCCCCTCGCGACCCGAGTGCGACCGCACGTCGTCCGACCCCGGCGGTGGCGCCGTGCGTGCCGCGCCCTGCTCGCCGCCGATGCCCCGCCGGGCGCGCTGCGAACCGCGACCCGAGCCAGGTTCCACCTGCTCCCCCATCAGCTCGAGCCTGCCCTCGCCGTCCTGCGCGGGCTTGGATCCCGGGTCCTTCTGGCGGATGACGTCGGGCTCGGCAAGACGATTCAAGCGGCACTGATCGTCGCCGAGCTGATGGCCGCCAGGCGCGCCGACCGCGTGCTCGTCCTGACGCCGTCCGGGCTGCGGGATCAATGGTCCGCCGAACTGTCGGATCGCTTTGGGCTCAACCTGACGATCTCGGACGCGCGAACCTTGCGGCGCGCGGCCGCCGCCCTCCCATTGGATGTCAACCCGTGGTCCACGACGCCGCTTGTCATCGCCTCGTTCGACTACGTGAAGCGGCCCGAGGTGCTGCCAGCAGTCGCAGCTTGCCGGTGGGACGTCCTCGTCGTCGACGAAGCCCACGGTGTGGTCGGGGAGGCGAAAGGAGGTGAGTCCGAGAGATATGTGGCCGTCGGGACGCTGGCGGCGCGGGCCGCCTACGTAGTGATGCTGAGCGCAACACCCCACAGCGGCGAGGAACGCGCATTCGCGGCGTTACGCGATATCGGATCCACCGGAGACGCGCTGCTCGTCTTCCGCCGGACGCGACAAGCAATCGGTCGCGGCGCAGGGCGTCGCGTCCACACGCTGCGAGTCGGTGTGACACCGTCCGAACGGCACATGTTCGACGCGCTCGAGCGCTATCACGCGGCGGTCCGTGCCGAGCAAGGACCACACGTCCTCGCGCTGTCCGTCCTGTATAAGCGCGCGTTCTCGAGCGCGTGGGCGCTGGCCGAATCGGTCAAACGCCGCCTGGCGTCCCTGGCGGAGCCGCCTCTCGACGCGGAACGACAACTCGGGCTGCCGCTCGATGATCTCGACGATCACGACGGAGAGGGTATCTGCGAGGATGCACCGCCTCCATGGCCAGCCGTGTTGTCGCTGTCCGACGTGTCGCAGGAACGGACGCTGCTGGCGCTCCTCGGCGACGCCGCCTGGGCGGCTGCGATTGCACAGGAGTCGAAGGTTCGCGCGCTCCAGCGTCTGCTGCGACGAACCCGCGAATCGGCGCTCGTCTTCACCGAGTATCGGGACACCGCGGTTCACGTCGGCCAGTTGCTCGGCGCCGCGATCCTCCACGGCGGGATGGACCGGGACGCCCGACAGGCCGCGCTGGCCAATTTCGAGGCGCGCGATTGTGCCGTCCTCGTTGCGACCGACGCGGCCGGCCAGGGTCTGAACCTGCACCGCTCGTGCAGACTCGTCGTCAACCTGGAGCTGCCCTGGAACCCGATGCGCCTCGAGCAGCGGATTGGGCGCGTGGATCGCATCGGTCAAGCACGCCGCGTGCATGCGGTGCACCTGGTCGGTCGTCAGACCGCTGAAATCGGCATCCTCGCGCGCCTTCACGACAGGGTTTCGGCCGCTCAATCCGCCATCGACGCCCCCGATCCAATTGGAGTCCCAATTGGGGTCGCCTCTGCGCGCGATTCCCGGACGGATCGGGCAAGGCGTGAGCGCCATCCGGCGCTGGAGCAAGCCGCAACGCTCGAAGCATCGCGCATTGCGTTTGCTCGATCATGGGCCACACCCGACGACACAACGACGCTCGCCAGCCTCGATCGAACCCGGTGGTGGGTCGCGTGGACCCGACGACACCGCGTGCGCGCCGCCTTGGCCGGTCGCGCGGTCCTCATTTACCGCGCGTTCTCTGAGAACGCTGCCGGCGAAACTGTCGCGTCACGAATCATCCCGGTGATGGCCGCATGGCTCGGGACACTCACCGCACATCCGCCTTCGATGCCGGCTCACGTGATGGATGCGTGGCAGTCGTCGGTTGTCGCAATTGAGCGTCAGTTCTGGGCCGCGCGTCTCGAGCGCGAGCGCCGACTCGCGGCGCTCCAAGCGAAGGAGGACCCGCACTTTTTCCAGCCCGACCTCTACGACCGGCGCGCCGAACGGCAACACGCGGCGCGACAGGCGCAACGGGACAGCTGGCAAACAGACCAGCGGCACCGCTTCTTGGAGTTCGCGCGACAGGCAGAGGTGACCAGACATGACGCCGAGCTCTTGCTGGTACTGATGCCGTGACGTCGCTTCCAGGATTCAGCGGCCAACTCGTCGTTCAGTCGTTTCTCGATGCTCGGACGCCGCAGCAAAGAGAAGCCCCGGCGCCATCGCAGGCCGCAGCGCTGCGAGCGGCGACCCTTGCGCTCCGAAGCCTCGGGCCAGCTTCGGCGCCGCGCACGCTGCTCGAGACGTTCGTCCGGCCGCTCGTCGCCTGGCTCGGCTTCGATGCCTGCGATGCGGTAGGGCCGTGCGGATCGGCACTCGCGGCGACCGCCAGGGCAATCGGCCGGCCGGTCTCCCTGATCGTCACGCCCTGGGGCGAACGCCTCGAAGGCCATTGGCGGTCCGCGGTCACGGAGGCGAGCCGCTGCGGCGCGAGCTGGGCTCTACTCGTCAACGGCATCCAGCTGCGTGTCGTCCATGCGGGCAGGCTGTACTCACGGCGGTTTGCGTCGTTCGATCTTCCGCTGGCGCTCGAGCAGCCAGAGGTACTGGCGGTCTTCCGCGATCTTGTCTCGGCTCCGGCGGTGTGCGGCGATCCTTCACATCCCGCTTCCCTCCACGCCATCGTCTCGGCGTCGGACCGGCACGCGGCCGGCGTGTGCCGATCGTTGAGGGCTGGCGTCCTGTCGGCGGCGTCCGACATCCTCGGCGCGCTCGTCGCAGGCGCGCCGGGGCGAAGGGGCCCCCGGAGTGAAATTGACCAGACCTTCGAGCAGGCCCTGACCATCGTCTACCGGATTCTCTTCCTGTTGTTTGCCGAAGCGCGCGCGCTGGTGCCGCTCTGGCATCCGGTGTATCGGGACAGCTACAGCATCGAGTCGCTGCGGGACGCTGTCGAGCAATCATCGAACACCCCCGGGCTGTGGGACGCCCTGCGCGCCATCTCCCGACTGGCCCACGCCGGATGCCGCGCCGGCGACCTGCGCGTGACGCCGTTCAACGGCCGCCTCTTCGCGCCCGCGCGCACACCGCTGGCCGAGCGCCGCAATCTCGACGCCGACGCGGCGCGGAGGGCGGTACTGGCGTTGTCGACGAGACCGTCGGCTGACCGCGCCGGCCGCGAACGAATCGTCTATCGCGAACTGGGAGTCGAGCAGCTCGGAGCGGTCTACGAGACCCTGCTCGACTACCGGCCGCACGTGACGCGTTCGCCGGAGGGAACCACGATCAGGCTCGAGCGCGGCAGCGGCGTCAGAAAGGCGACCGGGGCGTTCTACACGCCGCAGCCAATCGCGGAATACGTCGTCCAACACACGCTCGCGCCGCTCGTCCGCGACGCGGCGCCTGACGAGATCCTGCGCCTCCGCGTGCTCGACCCCGCGATGGGGAGCGGCGCGTTCCTCGTTGCAGCCTGTCGATACCTGGCGTCGGCGTACGAGCGCGCGGCGGTCGCGATCGGCGGCCGCCGTGCGGGTGACATCGACGACGCCGAGCGGGCGGCCATTCGCCGGGTCGTCGCTGAGCGCTGCCTCTACGGCGTGGACCTGAATCCGATGGCGGTCCAGCTCGCGCGGTTGTCATTGTGGCTGGCGACGCTCTCCGCCGACCGGCCGCTGTCGTTTCTCGATCACAGGCTTCTTGTCGGCGACAGCCTGATCGGCACGTGGTTGACTCATCTGCGGCGCCCGCCTGTTCGGCAACGCGGAACGCACCTCCGCACGTTGCCGCTGTTTCCGGAGGACGTTGCGACAACAGCCCTGAAGGACGCGCTGCCGGTGCGCTTCTCGCTCGAGCAGACGCCGAACGACACGCTCGATCAGGTGCGGGCGAAGGAGCGCGCCCTCGAGGCGCTGGCGGCCGGCGACGCTGGCATATCGAAGTGGAAACGCGTGGCGGATCTCTGGTGCGCCAGGTGGTTCGGAATGCCTGAAAAGCTCGGAACGCCCGGGATGTCCGCTACGGCAGCGCCAGCGGCTGCCTTCCCCGCGCTGGCGGATGGATTGCTGTCTGGATCGCCGACGCTCCCCGCCCGAATGGCCGCCGCGTATCTGGAGCACGCCGACGCCGTCAGCCGCGCGCACCGGTTCTTTCACTGGGAGCTCGAGTTTCCCGAGGTCTTCTTCGATGGTGAAGGCCGGCGGCTCGCCCGCCCGGGGTTCGACGCGGTCATCGGCAATCCACCGTGGGACATGCTGCGCGTGGACCGAGGCAGCGATCCGGCCGATGGGGCAGCCGCCGACACCATCGCGTCGACGGTACGCTTCACGCGCGACTCCGGCGTTTACCGCGCGCAGTCGGGTGGGCATGCAAATCGGTATCAGCTCTTTTTCGAGCGGGTCATCGATCTCACGCGCCCGGGTGGTCGTTTCGGCCTCGTGTTGCCCTCAGGGCTCGCAACGGATCCCGGAAGCGCAGCGCTTCGCCGCGAGCTGTTCGCGCGATGCGACGTCGATTCGCTTGTGGGCGTCGACAACCGGCGAGGCATCTTTCCCATTCACCGTGGGCTGAGGTTTCTGCTCGTGTCGGCGACGGCAGGCTCGCCAACAAGACTGGTCGCGTGCCGGCTCGGCATCGAGTCGGCGAGCGATCTCGAGGCGTTACCCGGGAGAAGGGGCCCCTGGAGCAATGTCAGTGATGTCAGTGATGTCAGCGACGTGATTCAGCTGTCACCCGACACGATCCGGCGCATCTCGGGACCATCTCTGGCGATTCCGTATTTGCGGAGCGCCGTCGACCTCGCGATCTGTGAGAAGGCGGCGGCGCTCTTTCCGCCGCTCGGCAGCGATCGCGGCTGGGCTGCGCACTTCGGACGGGAACTGAACGCGACCGACGATCGCGGCGTGTTTCAGGCTTCTCGCCGCGGCTTGCCGGTGATTGACGGCAGGCACATTGGCCCGTTCCGTGTCTCGATCGGCCAGTCGACCCGGAGCATTCTGGCCGCCGACGCCCGGCGTATCCTTGGCCGGGAGCGCTTCCGTCGCCCCCGACTCGCCTATCGCGACGTCGCCAGCGCCACGAATCGTCTCACGCTCATCGCTGCGGTGCTCCCGTCCGGCTGCGTGTCCACGCACACGCTCTTCTGCCTGCGCACCGCCCTGTCCGCCCACGACCAGCAACTGCTCTGTGGCCTGTTCAACAGCCTCGTCGTCAATTACCTGGTCAGACTGCGCGTCACGACTCACGTCACAGCGGCCATCGTCGAGCAGCTGCCGATTCCGACGCGCGAGGCCTCGCCGCGCCTCTGCCGGGAGATCGCAGGTCTGGCCGTACGCCTCGCTCGTGGCGCGGTCAGTGAGGACATGGAGGACAAGGAGGACAGGGACATCACGCCGGCGCTGGCGGTTCTCAATGCGCGCGTCGCGGAGCTGTACCGTCTGACCCGCGCGGAGCTGGAGCACATTCTGGCGACGTTTCCACTCGTCGCCCGGGAGGTTCGTGACCGAGCGCTCGCCGCGTTCCCGTGAGGCGATGTCTGCCTCGTACGTTTCGTGCGGCGCCTCGACTATGCACCGCGTGTGGCAGGCATCGCCGACCGCCGACCGTGCGGCGCGGCCGGTTATCGCGACTGCGCAGACCGTGGGCCGGAGGCTCTCATCGCGGCGATCACGGTGCCTGCGATCCGTGACGTTGTGATTACCCGTGCCGGGGCTGACGCCTGGCG
>DASZFS010000500.1:0-67659 GCA_035939575.1 Vicinamibacterales bacterium
GTCCTGGTAGAGGTCGCTCGAGCCCGTCAGACGGTAGGCGAGGTCGCGGACCCCGGTGGCCCCTCGCCAGTAATCGCGGACGGTGTCGCGGAACCGCCCATTCCACTCCGCCCAGCGCACCGGGAAGTTCCCGACCTGGTAGCCGCCCTCGCCCAGGTCCCAGGGCTCGGCGATGAGCTTGACGTGCGAGAGCACTGGATCCTGGTGGATGATGTCGAAGAACGCGCCGAGTCGATCGACGTCGAACAGCTCGCGCGCGAGCGCGCTCGCGAGGTCGAACCGGAAGCCGTCGACGTGCATCTCCACCGTCCAGTACCGCAGGCTGTCCATGATCAGCCGCAGGACCTGCGGGCTCTGCATGTTCAGCGTGTTGCCGCAGCCGGTGAAATCCATGTAGTACCGCTGGTTGTCGCCGACCAGCCGGTAGTACGTCGCGTTGTCGATCCCCTTGAGCGACAGCGTGGGGCCGAGGTGATTGCCCTCAGCCGTGTGGTTGTAGACGACGTCGAGGATGACCTCGAGCCCGGCGGCGTGGAGCGCCCGCACCATTCGCTTGAACTCTCGGACGGCGCCAACTGGCGAGCGCGACGCGGCAAACCGGCGCTCGGGCGCGAAATACCCGACGCTGTTGTATCCCCAGTAGTTGCGCAACCCACGGTCCTCGAGGTGCCGATCACGGGCGTGGTGATGCACCGGCATGAGCTCGACGGCGGTGACGCCGAGCTTCTTGAGATGCTCGATCGCGGGCTCGGTGGTCAGCGCCTCATACGTGCCGCGCAAGTGTTCGGGAATCGCCGGATGCCGCTTCGTGAACCCCCGCACGTGCATCTCGTAGATGACCGTGTTGTGCCACGGCGTCAGGGGCGGCCGATCGTCGCCCCACGTGAAGGCCGGATCGACGACGGCCGCGAGCGGCGCGACGGATGCGTTGTCGCGGGCATCGAAAGCGAGATCTTCGTCGGGGTGTCCGACCGTGTACCCGAACATCTCGTCTGCCCATCGAATCGTACGCGCCACAGCCTTCGCGTATGGATCCATGACAACCTTGTTGGGGTTGAATCGATGCCCCACAGCGGGTTCGTATGGACCGTGGACGCGGTAGCCGTAGAGCTGGTTCGGGCGCGCATCAGGCAGGAAGCCGTGCCAGACCTGGTCCGTCTGCTCCGGGAGAGGGATTCGGGCAGTTTCGGTCGTGGCATCGGGTGACTCAAAGAGGCACAACTCCACCCTGGTTGCGTGCGCGGAGAACACCGCGAAGTTGACTCCGACGCCAGACCACGTCGCACCGAGTGGATACGGATAGCCCGGCCACACCCTCATCATACGGCTGGGGCTTCAAGGGATGTGCCAACGGCTGGGCCCCTGCGCCGAAGCTCGCCAGGCTCGCTTGAGCGAGCGGAGGCGGATCGTGTAGGCTTCGCGGCATGCAAGCTCTGCTTTGGGTGCCGTTCGTCATGGCGACCGTCGTTGTTGCGGCCGCGCAGGCGTCTGGCGCACAGGCGCCGGCGGCGCCGTCTTCCACGAACACCTCCAGTGTCTACATCAGCGCCGAAGACATCGCGGCGACCCTGCAACAGTCGATCAAGAACAACGTGGTCGATCAGCCGATCAAGGCGATGGACATCACGACGCCGTCAGGCCATCGCGCGTCGCTGGCGCTCTTGCGGCGGACGAAGGAAGAATCGACTGCGCTCATTCACGACCGCGTGACCGAGGTTTACCAGATCGTGGAAGGGGCAGGGACGATCGTCACCGGCGGACGCCTCGTCGATCCGAAGCCGAGTGACCTGACGCGCTTGAACGCCGGGCCGAGTCAGACCGGTGTCCACCAGGGCGGAGACAGCCGCCGCGTGGGCCCGAAAGACGTGATTATCATCCCGGCGGGCACGGCGCATCGCTTCAGTGCGCTCGATGGTCCCATCACGTACCTCGTCTACCGGTTCGAGCCGAAGTAGCGGCACGCAGGTCACAGCGCCACAGCGCGGGCGCGGGCGATGATCTCCTCGATGACGGCGGTCTTTGCCTCGGCGTAGCGGTCGACGTCCGTCCACTCCTTGCGGGCCAGGAATCGCTTCGTCTGCGCGTAGAGATCCCGGTCGGCGGGATTGTTGCGGAGCCAGTCTCTAAACAGCAGCACGCGGTCGATCTCCGGACAGCCGGACGAGAACACGTGCAGGTTGGTACTGCTGCCGGGGCCCTTGAACATCCGGTGCTCGTACCAATCGGCCTCGCGGATGCGAAGCACATAGCCCGCGGCGTCCAGCGGCGGCACGTACGCGGCCTCGTCCGCCGAGTCTGTCACCACGAGGAGCATGTCAATGATCGGCTTGGCGGCGAGGCCGGGCACGGATGTCGAACCGGTATGCTCGATCCGCAACGCCCGGCTGGAGAGGATGGCCGTGATTCTGTCAGCCTCACGCGCGTACAGCCCGGGCCAGGCCGGATCGTAATCCACAATCAGAATCGGGCCGGCCACCGTCTCCAGCGCTCCAGTCTGCCTCAGTCGGTGGCGTACCGGTCGTTGAACCAGGGCTCGGCGCTGTTCGAGTAGCCGCGGACTTCCCAGAACCCTTTTCTGTCCTCAGCCAGGAACTCGATCTTGCGGATCCACTTCGCGCCCTTCCACGCGTAGAGCTTTGGCGTGATCATGCGCACGGGCCCGCCGTGCTCTCGCGGCAGCGGACGGCCCTCCCATGTGTGGACCAGCAGGACGTCGTCGTCTACCGCGCGGGCGAGCGGGAGGTTGGTCGTGTAGGGAATGTAGCTCCCGGGCATGAAGTCGTACCCGGTGCACAGCAGGTGCTGCGCCGAGTCGCGCGGAACTGCGAGCTCGGCGATCGTCCGGAAGCGCACGCCGCGCCAGTTGTTGTCGAACCGGCTCCATGACGTGACGCAGTGGAAGTCGCTCGTGTCGTCCGCCTGCGGGAGAGCGAGGAACGCCTCCCAGTTCAGCGTGAACGGATTCTCGACCAGGCCACCGACCTCGAGCTTCCACTCGCTGGGTGGAACGTCGGGCTGCTCGCCAAGATCGAGCACAGGCCAGTTCTTCACCTCGTGCTGGCCGACCGGCAGCCGGGGCATGCCGTGACGATTGGCCGGCCCCCGGCCGTCCGGCCGGTGACCGGCGAACTGCACGTTGACGGCGCTCTTGTCGAGCGCGATCTGGCGCTGGATGTATCGTTGCCGGCGCTCGACGAGGTCTGCCCTCTCGAGCTTATCGGGCCTGTCCGGCCTGTCGGGTTTGTCGCTCACGTCCCTGATCTTATCGCGCGTGGGCTCCGATCCCGGTGGGCCGTCTCGCGCCTGGACGATGGGTTCGATCAGAGGAGATTGAGCGCGGCCGGCCTCTCGATCGTGGCGGAGGACTCGAGGATGCCGGTCGGCACGAGGTCGGGCTCCAGGCTCGAGGCACTGGGGGCCACGGCGCGCCGGCTCGCTTTTTCACGATACATGCGCTGGTCGGCATCCGCGAGCAGCGCCTCGTACGTGGTTCCGTCATGCGGGAACACGGACGCGCCCGCGCTCGCTGCCAGGTGAAGCCGCTTTCCGGTCTGAACCTCGAGCTGAATCTGCGCGATGTTGTCCTGCAGCTCGCGCCGCTTTTCCTCCGCCATCTCGCGCGAACAATCCGCGAGCACGACGATGAACTCGTCGCCGGCGTACCGGACGCAGAGGTCGTACGGGCGGAGCGCACGCTGCAGGGCGTTCGACACTTCACGCAGGGCGTGATCGCCGACACCGTGGCCGTAGGTATCGTTGATGGTCTTGAAACCGTCGACGTCCATCACGATGAGCGCGACCTCGCTGTTCAGACGCTCGGCGCGCGCCAGCTCGCGCGAGAGGTGCGCGAACATCGAGCGCCGGTTCGGCAGCCCCGTCAGCGGATCGGTCAGCGAGTCTTCCTGGGTCTGCTCGAAGACGATCGAGTTGTGGATGACCGGCCCCGCCTGCTCGGCGATCCGCTCCAGCAGGCGACGGTGATCCTCTCCGTAGTGATTGGGCTCGACGTGGTAGAGCGCCAGGCACCCGATGAAGGTGTCGTTATAGTGCAGGGGACAGATGATCGCCGATCGGAGCGCCGTGTCGATGTGGATGCCCGCCGCAGAAAACGTCACGCGCGGGTCGCCGTTGATGAGCATGCGGCGGTTGCTCGCCACCCACCCCGACAGGCCGGCGCCTCCCGTCAACGTCGTGTTCAGCAGCCGCGGCGCATCCACGCCGGCCGCGAACCGGCACCGCAGCGTGTCGGTGTCGGCATGGTGCAGGAAGAGCGAGCACCCGGACCACGGCACCAGCTTCGACAGCTTCGAGGAGATCAGCGCCATCGTGTCGGAGACGCCGAGGCTGGTGCCCATCGACTGCGCGATCTCGTACAGCGCGTAGATTTCCCGGTGCGCGAGCGCGATGTTCTCGAACACCCGGTTCTCCGGAAGCGGTCCATCCGGCACCCCCACGCCGACATATTGCGGCTGCGGCACGATCTGCGGCGCCGCGCCCTCTTCGACGAGCTCGGCCGTGAGGGCCGGCAGGAGCTCGATGAACACCGGCACCAGCTGCGGGTCGAGCGCCCGTCCCGCCTCGTGGCGCAGCAGGCTGACCGCGCTGTCGGGGCTGAGCGCCTTGTGATAGGGACGCTCTGTTGTGACAGCGTCGTAGTAGTCGACGATCGTCAGCACGCGGGCGCCGATCGGAATGTCCTCGCCTTTGAGGCCTTGCGGATATCCACGCCCGTCCCACCGCTCGTGGTGGCTCATGATGAGCGGCGCCACAGGGTAGGGAAACGGCACCGCGGCGATGATCTCCGCGCCGACCTGCGGGTGGATGCGGATCTTCTGGAATTCCTCCTGCGTGAGCGGTCCGGGCTTCGACAGAATGTGCTCCGGCACCGCCAGCTTGCCGATATCGTGCAGGAGCGCCGCGGTCTTCACCCCCTGGATCGCCTGCTCGCTCAAGCCCGCCGCGCGCGCGAGGCCGGCTGCGTAGACCTGCACACGCCGGATGTGCATTTGCGTCATCGCGTCTTTGGCGTCAATCGCGCGCGCGAGCGCCTCGATCGTGGCCAGATGCAGATCCGACGTCCGCTGGACGTGCTGCTGCTCGTCCTCGACGCGGCCCATGTAGACCTTGTACGTGCGGTAGGTGAGGTACAGCGGCGCGAAGGTGAAGGGCGCGATCCAGTAGCCCGAGTGCGAGACGAGCAGCGACGCGGCGGCCGCCGTCCCGGCCCCGATGAAGTAGCTCGGCGCGCTCCAGAGAAAGTTGTTGTGCCACGTCCGGACAATCGACTCGCGGGTTGACAGCGCGATGGCCGATGCGACGAGCGCGGTGTTGAGCAGGAAGTACACCGTCGCCGCGGCGACGAGCGGCGGCATCAACTCCGCCAGCGGCATCGGCGGCGCGGTGCCGCCCAGCCAGCGGAACGCGAGCCCCGCGCCCTGAACGGTGATGATCAGCGACGCCATGCTGAACAGCGTCCGGTAGGTCGGATTGTCCTTCTTCGTGTTCAGATGGCACTGGCTGATCGCGCTGCCGGCGGCCACGAGCATCGTCTCGTGCGGCCCGAGCACCAGCAGCGATGCGAAATCGATGGCGTAGGACACCGACATCGTCGAGCCCCCCGTCGCGATCGGCAGATACACCTTGAGCGCGGCGGTCGCGGGCGAGAGCACGAGGAGGGCCAGGAACAGGATCGGCTGGTGGAACGTCGCCAGCCGGATGCAGGCGACGAACAGCACGGCTGCGACGGCGACGACGCCCGCGACGTACATCCGCGCCGCGCGGGGCAGATGGTTCATCAGTGCACCAGGGGTGCCGTCGACACCCAATGCTTGGCCCAATCGTCTCTGAGCACCGCCCACAACACCTGGTCCAGGTACTCGTTGCTGCGCCGCGCGGATCGACGGAGGATGCCCTCCTGGACGGCCCCGAGCTTGCGCAGCGCGCCGTTGGCGCGCCCGTTCTGCAGGAGCGCTCGCGCCTCCAGGCGGTGCACCCCGATCGCTCCGAACGCCAGCGAGCCAACGAGCCGGGCCGACTCCAGAAAGATCCCGTTGCCGCGCGACTCAGGCGCGATCGTCCACTCCCACTCGGCCGCCTCGAACTGGGGATCGAGCTGCCTGACCTGCACGAGTCCCACGACGGCCTGGGACGCGGTCACCGTGACGACAAGCGTCAGCGCGCGCCCGGCGGCGCGCTCGCGCGCAGCCTCGTCTACGAGGTGTTGCGCCGTGAACTCGCTCGGAGGATCGTCAAGGCCAAAACGGGTCGCGTCTGAGAGCGACAGGAGGTCGACGAGCGTCCGCACATCGTCCTGCGCAGGCTCGCGGAGCGTGACATGAGGCCCGACCAGCACCGGTGACGTGGCGCGCCACGACGAGGCGACGAAAATAGACGGATCGCTGACGGCCATCCCCGTGGGACCAGCAACTCCGGTTCCAGGCTCGTCTGTAACTGTTAAATAGCGATGATGCAATAGCTTAGAAGGATCAACCCGACTCGTTCGCAATGCGAATATGTTCGTTTATATGACAGTAAAGTCCTTTGTGTCGCTCATGCGGGGCGATGTAGCTCGTTGTCGTTGAACGGGTTGCACGTGTTTGCCTCGATTTGGGACAGCTGTGCCGTTTAGGGGCAGTGCATGAGCGTGTATAAATGTGCAGTGGACGATCCCAACCCGCAGCGTCCGCGACCACCGCTACCGCCGTCCATCACAGCGCCGTTCGACGCGCTCACGGTTCCCAACGCGCCGGCCGAGACTGCGAGCACGCACAGCCGCCGCCCGCTGCTGGAGCTGTTTCCAGAGGACACCTCGCAGAGTCGCGGTTTCCCGGCCCGGGCGGATGGGCGTGCGTCACAGCGTTCTGCGGATGGACCTGCACCGCCGCTGGCGGCACACGATGCGTTCTACGGCCTCATCGAGCCGGCGTTTTCCCCGTCGACCGACCCGCGGTTCTTCTATCACAGCACGCCGCACGACCTCGCTGGCCAGCAGCTCCTCACCGCGATTCGCCGGCGCGAAGGCCTGGTCCTGCTGACCGGCGTGGCTGGCGCAGGAAAGACGACGCTGTGCCGAACCGTGATCGAGGAGCTCGATCGGCGGACCGTGACATCGCTCATCACGGATCGACTGGCGTCGCCTGAGGATCTGCTGCGGCGAGTCCTCGCGGACTTCGGCGTCCTCTCACCCGACGAACCGGCCAGCGGGACCGCGACAGAGCGCGAGCTGAGCACGACGCTGCACGCGTTTGTCGAGTCGCTTGGTCCTCTCGAGGCGAGCGCGGTGATCATGGTGGACAACGCGCATGACCTGACGCCCGAGGTCCTCACGGAGGTTCGTGCGCTGTGCGAAGCGGCAGACGCGTCGTCGTCGCTCCTCCAGGTCGTTCTCGTGGGGCGGCCGGCGCTGCTCGAGTTGATCCACCGGTCCGACAACAGGGCGTTGGATCAGCGCGTCGTCGTGCGGAGTCGGCTCGATCCGTTGCCTCCGGGCGAGATTGAGGACTACGTGCTCCACCGGCTGGCCGTGGCGGGTGGCTCGAGCCCGGACTTCGATGAGCGCGCGATCGCCCCCGATGAGCGGGCCGCCGCGCGAATCTTCGAGCTGTCGCACGGCGTGCCAGGCATCGTGAACCTGATCTGCGATCGCGCGCTTGCGTGGGGATACGAGGCATCGGCGCCGGCGATGACCGCGGACCTCGTCGACGCCGCCGCCCGCGATCTCAATCTGGGTCCCGCGTCACACCGTGGGCGACGCGTGTTGGGGCTGACGCGGCGGCTGGCGGTCGTGGTTGTTCTCGCGGCGTGTGTCATCGCCGGGGCGGTCGTGGCCGCGTTCCTCTTTCGAGACGCAGTGGGGCGGATCCTGACGCGCTGGCAGGTGACGGCGCCGCTCGCGCCGCGGTGACAAGACGCGAGATGCAGGAGAGCGTCCTCGTCGCCGGCAAGGCCCACGCGGAGTCGGTGGACCCCGATGATCGCGTCCTGCTCGGCGCGGTTCGTCCACCGGATTGGGTCAATCCTGAACCGCGCGGCACCTACGACCTGATCGTACTAGGAGGCGGCACCGCCGGATTGGTGAGCGCCGTCGGGGCGGCGGGCCTCGGCGCCCGTGTGGCGTTGATCGAGCGGCATCGCCTCGGTGGCGATTGTCTCAACACCGGATGTGTCCCCTCGAAGGCCCTGCTGCGCTCAGCTCGCACCATCGGCGAGGCGCGGCGGGCGCTGGATCTTGGCGTTCGCGTGCAGGGAGTCGATCCGGATTTCCCGGCCGTGATGCGCCGGATGCGCAAGCAGCGGGCTCGCCTCAGTCCGAACGACTCGGCGCGCCGACTCCAGCAGGCTGGTATCGACGTCTTCTTCGGAAGCGGTCGATTCACGAGCGCTCGAGTGATTGAAGTTGACGCGCGCTCGCTGCGGTTCAATCGGGCCGTGATCGCGACCGGCACCAGACCCAGCGCACTCTCCGTGCCCGGTCTCGACACGATTCCCACGCTGACCAACGAAACGCTCTTCGACTTGACCGAGTTACCGCGCCGTCTGCTCATCGTCGGGGCGGGACCGATCGGTTGCGAAATGGCGCAGGCCTTTGCCCGCTTCGGGAGCGCGGTCACTCTGTTTGATCAGGCGCCCCGGATCCTGCCGAACGAAGATGAAGACGCCGCCGCCATCGTCGAGCGCCGGCTTCGAGATGATGGTGTGCGTGTTGAGCTGAGCGTGATGCTGACTGCCGCGATGCAGCACGGCGAGGGGGCTCGTCTCCAGTATCACCGCGCAAGCGGCGCTGAAGGTGGACAGGTCGATGGCGATCGTGTTCTGGTCGCGACCGGACGCACCGCCAACGTAGAAGGGCTGGGCCTGGAGACTGCGAACGTCGCTGTGTCGAAGGATGGCGTCGTGGTCAACGATTTCCTGCGGACGTCGAACCGGCGCGTCTACGCGGCGGGGGACGTGTGCTCGCACCTCAAGTTCACCCATCTTGCCGACGCCACGGCGCGCATCGTGGTTCAGAACGCCCTGTTCTATGGGCGCCGGCGCGCCAGTGCGCTGGTGACCCCATGGTGCACCTATACGGATCCCGAGGTCGCGCACGTCGGCCTCTCCGGGTCGGAGTCGCGGAGCAGGGGACGGCGTGTGGACACGATCACGATTCCGTTGACCGAAGTCGATCGCGCGGTTCTGGACGAAGAGACCGACGGGTTCGTCCGCGTCCACCACGAGCGCGGGCGGCTGCTCGGCTGTACGATCGTCGCCTCGCACGCGGGTGAGATCATCGGCGAGGTCGCCTTTGCGATGACCCGGGGCGGAACACTATCTGACCTGTCCGCCACGATTCACCCGTATCCCACGCAAGCGAATGCCCTCCATCAGGCGGGCGATCAGTATCGCCGCTCTCTGTTGACGCCGCGCGTTCGCTCATGGATGGAAAGGTATTTCCGTTGGACCCGATGACGCGGGCCAGTACGGCTTCTGAGGGCCGAAAGGCAGGGCCAGCATCTTCGGCAGCGTGACGTCCGCCGGATCGTTCAAGGCGGGCACACCGACGGTGACCTTGCGGCGCGGGGCAGCGGCCCGGAAAGTGCCGTGCAGCCAGTCCCACACGGTCAACCCGCTGGACCAGTTGGAGTTGGTCTCGTCCCAGACGACCGAGTGGTGAATCCCGTGCATGCGTGGGGTCACGAGCAGAAGGCCCAATCGGCGCTCCAGCGCCCACGGAATCTCCACGTTCGAATGGTGAAAAAGGATCGAGATCAGGAGCCCCGTCTGCCAGATCGAGAGCGGCAGAGGTGCGACGCCGATGCAAAGGACTTGAGCGGTGCGCCAGACCGTGGAGGCAATCAGCTCGCCAAAATGAATGCGCACCGCGGTTGAGGCGTCCAGGTCGAGGTCGACGTGGTGCACGGCGTGGAAACGCCACAGGAACGGCACACGGTGCGTCAGTACGTGCCAGATATACAGGGTGTAGTCCATCAGAAGCACGGCGCAGGCAACCTCGAGCCACATCGGGAGCCGCAGGCGCTTCAGAAGGCCCCCCTGCCGCCGTTCAACGAGCGCGGCAATCCGCCACACGATCGGCGCCTCGACGACGTGGATGGCCGCCGCGCCAAGTGCGGCGATCGCGAGATTGCGGCTGGTATGTGGCACCGCCGGTTCAACCGGGCGCCGCAGCGGGCGGCGCCGCTCGAGAATGCTGATCACCAGGAACGTTCCAGCCACGAGACAGCCGGAGAGCCACGGCGACAGCGGCGACGCGGTGCGTTTTGTTAGACTCGCCATTCGCGTATGGTGAATATTGGCGGAGTCGTCGCAGCGCTGCTGACTCGTGTGCAGCAGATTGGTCCGTGGGGCGCGGTGGTGCTTGGCGCTGCGTACGTGCCGGCTGCTATTCTCTTTGTCCCTGGCTCGCTCTTGACGCTCGGCGCCGGATTCTTGTTTGGTCCGGTCAAAGGCACCGTCGTCGTGTCGCTCGGCAGCACGGCCGGCGCGGCAGCGGCCTTCATCGTCGCGCGCCGCGTGGCTCGCGATTGGGTGTTGAGGCACATCGCTGGCCGGCCGAAGTTGGCCGCCGTGAGCGATGCCGTCGAGCACGACGCGTTCAAGGTCATCCTCCTGACGCGGCTATCCCCCGTGTTTCCATTCAACGTGCTCAACTACGCGTTCGGGCTGACCTCGGTCCGATTCAGCTCGTACATCCTCGCGTCGTGGCTCGGGATGCTTCCCGGCACGATCATGTACGTGCTGCTCGGATCCGCGGCGGGGAATCTGGCCGCTTTGTTATCTGGCGACGTGCCTCGCTCGTCGGGGCAGCCGGCGCTGCTCGTCATCGGTCTTGTCGCGGCGCTCGCCGTCGCCGTGATGGTCGGACGTTCCGCGCGTCGTGCACTCGATCGCCTGGTCACGGAACCCTGACGATTCACCGTGGGGCTCGCGTGACGCGCGACCTGACGCCCGGGGGCGCGGATGCCAGCCACGCCTGAGTATGACGCGCGGTCCCGTCCCCCCGTTCCGACTCATCGTAGACGCGACGCAAATCGGCCTCGGTATCCACATCGTACCAGGTGGGCAGCAGTGTGACCGGAACGCCCAGCGAGTGGGCCGCCGTGAGCGTCTGTGAGAAGACCCGGGCTGTTCCCCAGGGAATGTTCGCGAACAGCGCCGAATGCGGGTGATTCAGCCCGATCAGGTAGTAGCCGCCATCCTCAGCCGGGCCGAGCACGAGGCCGTTCGGTGAGCGCGCCAGTGCGTCGACCGCCCCGGTCACGTGCGTTGCTGGCAGCGTCGGCAGATCCGATCCGACGAGGACGACGCCGTCGAATCCAGACGCCAGGAGGTCTTGGATACCGGCCAGCATGCGGTCGCCGAGACTGTCGCCTCGCTGCGGGAGCACCGCGCCGGTGAAGGGGATGAGCGCCTGCACTTCGGACACGGCATGCGGCGGCGTGTACAGCACCGCCTTGTCCACCGCAATATCCGCGAGGCGATCGAGGGTGTCCCTGAGCAAGGCCTCCCGCAAACCCTCTGCGTCGCGCACGCCCAGCGACTCGATCAACCGCGATTTTCCGAACGCGCTCGGCGCCCGGGCCATGACCGCGACGACCGGCCGCATCATCGCCGCGCCCCACGGTTGTAGCGACGGGCGAGTCGCGCGGGCGGGAGTCCGGCAAAAAACAGGAGAACGAGCACGGCGTTCTCGAGCGAGCGGCGCAGCCACCCGTCGCGTTCCCACCGGCGCGGCGAGGTCACCGCCGGCACCCGCAGGTGATCGAGCCTGCCTCGCTTCCGGAGGCGCACGACGAAATCCACATCCTCCATGAGCGGCAGTTCCCGGAAGGCGCCCAGGTCTTCGAAGACCGCGCGCCGCACGAACAGGGCCTGGTCGCCGTATGGCAAGTTGAAGAGGCGGACCCTCACTCGAACTCCCCACTCGATCCACCGCGCCCACCACGCGGGTGTGTCCAGTCGGAACGCGAAGCTTCCACCCACGCTCTCGGGTCTCGCGTCGACCGCGCGCAAAGCCTCAATCCAGTCGTCACCCAGCCGCGTGTCGGCGTGCAGGAAAAGCAGCCAACGGCCCTGCCCCTCGCGGGCGCCGCGGTTCATCTGCGCGCCACGGCCGGGCGGCGATTGGATCCACATCACGTCAGTGTTCATGACGCGAAGCCGCGCCCTGGCGGATTCGTCGGATTCGTCCGGCTCGCCGCCGTCGACGACGACGATCTCCACGGCCCGATTGTGTTGAAGCCCCGGCAGAACCGATGCGAGCGCGGCTGTATCGTCGAGCACGGGAATGACGATGGTGACCAGTGGGTCGTCTCTGGAATCCACGTGTCTGCGGGCCTCCTCTGTCGAGCTCTTGCGTTCTGCTCGTGTGCGTGGCACGCTGGCGCTCCAGGGGGACCGCGTGGCCGATCACTACTACGACAATGAGCATCTTGCTCGTTTTTCAGACATTGGCAAGAACAGTCCTGAGCTGGCGGCGAAGTTCTTCGACTGGTATAACGCGGTGTTCGCCGACGGCGCGCTCTCGGCCCGGGAGAAATCGATTATCGCCCTCGCCGTGGCGCATGCGGTGCAGTGTCCATACTGCATCGACGCGTACAGCCGGGGCGCCCTTGAGCAGGGCGCGGATCTCGACCAGATGACCGAGGCGGTCCACGTGGCCGCGGCGATCCGCGGAGGCGCCTCCCTTGTCCATGGTGTGCAGATGCGTAGCCACGCGACGAAGATCGGCATGTAGGCAGAAGGACCGTAGGCAGAAGGACCGACGATGGACGTTTCCCTGAGCGCCCGGAGGCTGCCGCTCGCTGACCTGGGCGCGCGGGGGCAGCTGATCCAGGCGATCCC
This sequence comes from Vicinamibacterales bacterium, assembly GCA_035939575.1. Lineage (GTDB taxonomy): Bacteria > Acidobacteriota > Vicinamibacteria > Vicinamibacterales > CAVVIG01 > DATKHR01. Next base: position 12,841 of record DASZFS010000500.1, read on the forward strand.
ACTCACGCTCGAATTCGACGAGGCGGTCGCGCGAGCTGGCGCGCCTGTGACGCCGCGTCGAATCGACGTGCTCCAGATCAACGTCGGCAAATTGTGCAATCAGACCTGCCGTCATTGTCACGTCGACGCGGGGCCGGACCGGCGCGAGATCATGACGCGCGACACGATGGAACTGTGCCTGGCCGCGCTCGAACGAACGACCATCCGGACAGTCGACATCACGGGCGGGGCGCCCGAGTTGAACCCGAATTTCCGGTGGCTCGTCGAAGAATGCCGGAGGCGCGGCTGCCACGTCATCGATCGGTGCAACCTCACCGTTCTCGAGCTGCCGTCCCAGCATGACCTGGTCCCGTTCTTTGCACGACATCAGGTCGAGGTCGTCTGCTCGTTGCCGCATTACCGCGCTTCCGGTACCGACCGTCAGCGCGGGCAGGGCGTGTATGACAAGTCCATCGCTGCGTTGCAACGCTTGAACGCGGCCGGCTACGGCGGCGGGACGTCCGGCCTCCGGCTCGTGCTCGTCACCAATCCGGTCGGGGCCTTCCTTCCCGGCTCTCAGCCCGCGCTCGAGGCCGAGTGGAAACGTGAGCTGTGGCGGCTGCACCAGATCCGCTTCGATGCGCTCTACTGCATCACGAACATGCCGATCGGCCGGTTTCTTGAATGGCTGGACGAGTCAGGGAATCTCGAGGCATACATGGCGCGCCTCGTCACGGCGTTCAATCCGGCATCCGTCGACGGGCTCATGTGCCGCAACATGATTTCGGTCGGGTGGGACGGACAGCTGTACGATTGCGATTTCAACCAGATGCTCGGGCTGTCGACTGCGGGCAGCGCGCCTCGCCACATCCGCGACTTTCAGCTCGACGCGCTCGAGCGGCGTTCAATCGTTGTGGGGCGCCATTGTTTCGGCTGTACCGCCGGCGCAGGCTCGAGCTGTGGCGGCGCGACGACAGCAAAAGGATAGACATGAAGTACGGATTCATCCTGGCGATGACCTCCGCGGTCGCGCTCGTCCTCACACCGTTGGTGTACCGCTCGCACCTCGTCGGACTCTCCGCGCTGCTGCTCGTGCCGATCGCCCTGATCATCGCCCTCGCCGCCGTCGTCGTGTCGATCGCCGGCATCGTGGCGACACGACGCCGGCAAGGTCCTGAAGGCATAGGAAAAGGGATCCGCGCCCTGGTCGTGGCCCTCGCGGTGCTGATGTTCCCCGTGGTCCTCATTGTCAACGGACGTGGAACGGCGCCGATCCATGATGTGACGACCGACACGCTCGACCCTCCGACATTCGTCGCCGTGTTGCCGATTCGCGTGCAAACCGGCGCGCTCAATCCCGTCGAGTATGGCGGACCGCGCGTCGCGGCGCTTCAGCAGCAGACCTTCCCAGACCTCAAACCGCTTCGACTGGACGTGCCGCCACAGACGGCGTTCGACCGGGCGTTGGGGGAAGTCCTCGCGATGGGCTGGGAGGTCGTCGCATCCGATTCGACGGCCGGCCGAATCGAGGCCACGGACACGACGCTGTTGTTCGGGTTCAAGGACGATGTCGTGGTGCGCGTGCGGCCGGACGGGAGCGGCAGCCTGATCGACGTCCGATCCCTGTCCAGGGTCGGCGGCGGCGATCTTGGAACGAACGCGAAGCGGGTCCGCGCATATCTACGGCGGCTCGCCGAGACTCGCGCCCGGTAATCGGCCGACGCGCTCAGCGTGTCGCGGCCGTTCCCGACTTCGCCGGTTGGACGAGCGCCTGGTACACGAGCGACCGCCACTTGTAGTGCAGGTCCGATGTGCCGCCGTAGTTCGAGAGCTGTGCCAGGAAGATCGCCGACAGCCCCTCGACAGGATCGCCCATATACCGTGTGAAGTAGGCGCTTCGATACCCGAAGTCTCCAGGAGAACCGAGCTCGGGTGACTTCGCGAGATCAAGCGTCAGCTCGAAGCCGTATCCGAAACCCAGCTGGCCGAACCCCGGGTTCTCGTACGTGTTCCCGACGTGGTTCGTCATCATCAGCTGCACGGTCTTCGGGCTGAGGAGCCGCACGCCGTCGAGCTCGCCGCCGTTCACGAGCAGCTGCACCATTCGCAGGTAGTCGCGGGCCGTCGACAGCAGGCCGCCGCCCGAGGAGAACGCGACTCTTGGGCCGTCCACGTAGTCGCCCTGTCCCTGGAAGCCCTTGCCCCCGGCGCGTGTGAGTCCGCCTGATGGCTGCGCCGCGTACAACACCGCGAATCGGCCGACTTTCTCCTTCGGTAGATAGAACGACGTGTCGGTCATCTTCAGCGGGTCGAAGACCCGCGTCTGGAAAAACTTGTCGAGACTCATGCCCGACACATTCTCGACGAGGACGCCGAGCACGTCGGTGGCGAAGCCGTTCTCGTACTTCTCGCCCGGTTGCGACGTGAACGGCACCTGCGTCAGCTGATCGATCACGACGCGCATCGGCTCCGTTTTGTGCGCGAAGTAGAACGTCTGCAGATCGAGCGGCGCGTAGGTTGCCGCCAGATAGCGCGGCGGGTAGCCCATGCCGGCCTGCTTGGTCAGCAGGTCGTGGATCGTGATCTCGCGCCTGGCCGGCACGACGGTGAAGGCCGGCGTGCCCGCGGGCGCATTCGCGGGCGCCGGCACCGCGACGGTCGTCTTCTTGAACGACGGAATGTATTTCGACACCGGGTCGCTGACGAGAAGCTTGCCTTCTTCCATCAGCATCATCACAGCGATTGACGTCGGCGTTTTCGTCATCGACGCCACGCGAAAGATCGTGTCCGTCTTCATCCGGATGCCGGCCTCGCGATCCTGACACCCGTACGCCTTGAGGTGCACGAGCTGTCCGTGGCGCATGATCATCGTGACCGCGCCGGCCAGCCGCCCTTCATCGACGGCGCCCTGCATCACCGCGTCGAGACGCCCCAGGCGCTCACGGGAGAACCCAGCCGCTTCGGGTGCCGGGGCGACCGGTTCTTTCGACGTGATCGCCGAAGCGGACAGCACGACCAGCGCGAGTACGGCGGCCAGGCTTGCCGGTCTCTTCTGAGGCATCGGACGCTCCTTCGATACGCGATTGGTGCTAGTTCGAGTGGCGCTCGTGTTCCACGGAGGCATCAGTCGTGCCGACGCCGCCCTTTGCGCAGGATGAAACCAGTTCTCGAATGGCCTGTCCCCCGACCGCGAGACCGCTCCGAATCAGGCCGTCTGCGCCCACGAGCACGGCGGCAGGAGTCACGCCGCAGTCGTACATCTCGGCGACGTCGAATCGGGGCTGAAGCAGTACCCGCGCGGCGTCGAATCCCGTCAGTTTGGCGAGATTGTCCTTCGCCGTCCCGACGTTGACGAGAACGACACGTGGCAATCCTTCCATCTCGCGTGTCCAGCGAACCAGATTCGACGTGAGCGTTTCACACGACTCACAGAACGGGCTCGAGAACACCAGCAGGACATCTCCGAGCTCTCTCAGCGATCGCAATGAGCGCTTCTCGCCATCAAGTCCTGGGAGCTCGAATTCCGGCGCGGGTGTTCCAATCGGAAGACCAATGCTCTTGGGATGCGTTCTGGCTGGCTGGACACCCTCGGTCGGACCTTGCGCCGCGCGCCTCCGCGGTGCGGGCGCAGGACGCTCCGCCGGCGCTGCCTCGTCTTCGAAGTCCAGAGGGAAGGACCATTCGGAGGGCTCTGCTGGCTGAGGCCGCGAGCGGTCGATCTGGAGGAGAAACAGCAGGCCCGCCAGGCATCCGAGGACGAGGGCGACTTTCCGCCCATGACTGTCGAGGCTCGCAACCCAGGTCCACAATTCCGGGCCCGAGTGCCCCTGGCCCCCCGATGCCAGCCAGCCCGCGCAGGTCGCCAGTACGCCATTGCGAAGCACTGTCCACCAACCCACGGGCGCCGACTGCAGCTGGCCGAAGCAGTGGCAGTTCGGCCTCCGCCCGCGCGCCATCGCGATGCCGATCGCCACCAGGAACACAGCGATGAGTGCGAGCGCGCCCCATGCGCCATACCAGGCCAGACTGGCCGGGAGGAGCGCACCGGCGGTCACGAGTTCGAGGCCTGGCAGCAGCGGCACCATGGGTCCCGCGAGCGCCGGCGGCAGACCAAAATCGTGCAACGCCTGGCGCGTGCCCGCCGGGTCCACGAGCTTGGTTGCTCCCGAGAGGAGAAACACCGCTGCCAGGAAAAGACGGACAGCCAGAGGCGTCAAATCTTCTTCATGCCACCCTTAGAAGTCGAAGCCCACGCCAAGCCGAAGCAAACGGCCCGGCAGAATCGTCAGGGGTCTGCCTTGCGACGGGTACACGCTCGTTTCCGTGATGGTGTAGTTCGCGTTGAACAGGTTGAACAGCTCGATCTGCGGCCTCAGCTTGAGCTTGCCCGCCTTCGCCGTCCAGGACGCCGACAGGTCCGTCTGGTACATCCGCGGGAAATAGAAGCTGCCCGGCGGCGTCAGCTGCACGCTCACCGCCGAGGCCGTCGTCAGCGTCGGCAGCTGCGCTTTCGTCACCGTCTCGGTGATGACGCGCTCCGGCCCGGGCTGGGTCTGAAAGACGCCGCTCACCCGCAGGCCCGCCCATGGCAGCGGATACGTCCCCGACAGTTTGTAGGTCGTCAGGAACGGGATGCTGTACTGGCTCTGATCGCAATAGAGAAGGGCGTTCGGGTTCGACACGTCGCACGTCTTGGTGATCAGCCGGCCCGTTGACGATCCCGCGACGAAGGTCAACCCGTTGTGCAGGCGGCCGCGGAACAACACGTCGATGCCGTTGTAGACGCGCGTGTTGTTGGGCGACGTGATGTCGAGCAGGTTCGCCGCCACGACTCTCGACGGCAATACCTGGTAGACCGGCAGGGTCTGACCGTTGCCGCGCGGATCGGGCAGTGACAGCAATTGCCAGTCGGTCGCGAGCGGGTTGGCGAGGTTCTCGCTGTAGAGCTGATTGTGCGACTCACGGCGGTTGTACGCCACCGACATCGCGACGCCGGTGACCAGTTCCTGGTCCACGGCGATGTTGTAGAGCAGATCGTACGGCCGGTTGATAGTCGAATCGAGCCGCCGCGTCACCGCCACGCCGAATCCTGGATTGTTCGACGTGCCGATCTCGCTTGGCTCCGCTATGCCGTCGTGGTTGGGATCGGTCCAGTTGCGCGTGTCGGAGATGGTCGTGATGCCGCTCGACACCGGGTTGTACGGCGTGATGAACGAGGCGCCCGACGTCTGCGCCTGGTTGTACTTGCCGAGCGAGCCCTTGACCGCCGTCCTGCCGTTGCTGAACAGGTTGTAGGAGGCGCCGACGCGTAGCGATGCATCCTTCCACGACGGAATGCCGTCGATTTCGGGGAAGTTGCGCGCCGGGAGGAACTGCGTGGCCGCAGCGGTCACGGCATCGATCTTCCCGAAGTAGGTATCCCACCGGAGGCCAGGGTTGAGCGTCAGTCGCTTGAAGGACCACGAGTCCTGCACATAGAAGCCGGCCTCGCGGCTGTCCACTTGCGAGTTGATCGGCGTGTCGTAGATCACCACGGCGAACGGCACGCCGTTGCGGTACTGCTGCAGCAGGTCGCCGTTGTTTGAATACCGGAACAGCCGATCGAAGCCGTCGCCGCCCTGGAATCCAAATTTCAACTGGTGCGCGCCGGTCACGTAGGTCAGCGACGCGTTGTAAAACTCCTTGACGACCGGCTGGCTGAATCCCGCCGCGATGTTGCCGTAGGAGTATCCGAGCGTCGTGTCCATCTTCGCCGGCGCTCCCGGCGGCACGCCGGGCTGATAGTAGTTCGCCCAGCCCTTGTGGTTGACCGAATAGCCGACGTCCACGAACAGTTTGCTCGTCGGCGTGTAGGACCACTTGGCGACGCCGAAGTAATCCAGGTAGTCATTGTAGACGACGGTGGCTTCGCGCGCGGCCGTGGGGCTGCCGGCGCCATAGCGCTCGAACCGGATCCATTCGCCCAACACGCTCACGCGATTCTTGTCGTTCAGCGCCCAGGTCGCGCGGTTCGTGATCGCGCGGTGCAGATTGCGATCGACTTCGGGCGTCCCCGCCGGGGACCCGAATCCGTCCGACACGGCGCCGGTCGTCGGGTTGTACGTCCACGCGCGGACCGACGCGAACCACCAGAGCTTGTCCTTCACGATCGGGAAACCGACGCTGGGGTTGATGTCGTACTGCAAATCCAGCTTGGGCTGCGTCTGCAATTGAAAGCCGGCCGACAGCTGCTCGGGCGACGCGTTCCCCGCGGACAGGCTCGAGTTCGCGTAATTGAAGACGCCAAACGCGTGCACGGCATTGCCGCCCGAGTGGGGAATCTGATTCACGACGACGTTGCCGTAGGGCGTGTCGGCGCTGCCGCCGTTGACGTGGTACACGAACTCCTCGAACGCGCCGCTGTTGCCGTACATCGCGGTGACGCCCTGGTTGACGAACGAGTCGATGCGCATGCCGTCCACTTCGGTGGCCTGCGGCGCCAGCACCGAGTACGCGTGCAGCTCGGCTTGCCACATCGTGGTGCTGCCGCCGACGTCGAAAGCCGATCCGGTCACGCCGCCGCCGCCCTGGACGAGCGCCGGGATCGTGTTGCCCATCGTCGCAAAGCTGCGGCCGGTCGGCAGCGCGTCGGCCAGCTCCTGGTTCAGCACCTCGCGGCGTTCGGTCCGCTGCACGTCCACGATCGGCGAGGCGCCCGACACCGTCACGCTCTCCTGGACATCCCCCACCTTCATCTGGACATTCAAGGGTGCCGTGAAGTTCGCCGGCAGCTGGACGCCTTCGCGCACTACCGTGCCGAATCCCGAGAGCGTGAACGTCACCGTGTAGGTCCCCGGAAGGAGATCGATGATGCGGTAGCGCCCTTCGCCATCCGTCACGCCCGTGTGTGCCTGTTCGATGAGCGCCGGGCTGCGCGCTTCCACGGCGACGCCGGGAAGCACCGCACCGGTCGTATCCGTGGCTACGCCCGCGATGGCGCTCGTGCCTTGCGCGAACACGGTCACGGGCGCGAGCACGATCGCCGATGCAATCACCGCGCCTCGAAGTCTGCCGATCATCCATTCCTCCTCGGGCGACGCCCCCGGGTCGGGTCGGGTCGCGTCGTTTACGCCGGGACACTAACGTGTGATTCCCGGGTCGTCAATTCTTTTATTGTGCGGGATTGTCTATGGCGACGAAGTTGACAGGCTACGGTTCGCGGTAGGGAAGGCCGCGGCGATACCCGGCGAGACGATCGCGGATGGCGCTCGCGGCCGGATGGCCCGAGCTCGACGCGAGCGCGTCGGCCGCTTCGGCGGCGGTCACGGCGCGCTCGAACTGGCCTGCCGCCGCGCAAGCCGCGGCCAGGGTGTCGAGCGCGGCGATGTCGCGCGACTGCGTGAGCGCCACGGCTCCTTCGGCAAGACGGACGGCCTCCGATGGCAGGCGCAGCGCGTCGTTCGAGGAGGTGGCGCGCACCCACGCCAGGGCCACCATGGCCGGCGGGAAATCGGGCCGTGCCATCAGGCTCCGCCGGAAGTGCGCGATCGCGTCCTCGCTCTTGTGCTGCGACGCGAGCACCAGGCCGAGGCTGAAGTGGGCCTCGGGGTCGGAAGAGTCCCAACGGAGGGCCTCACCGTATTCAAGCGCCGCGGCGTCGAGCCGATCCTCCTGCTGGAACACAAGGGCCAGGCTGCGGTGCGCGCGGGCGTACGACACGTCGAGATCCAGGGCCTGGCGAAACTGGCGCGCCGCTTCGTCGCGCATCCCCCGTCCGAGGAACGCGGTGCCGAGATTGAAGTGCGCCGCGGGCGACGCCGGCCTGAGCCGCACCGATTCGGCGAAATGCACGGCGGACCGTTCCAGGTCACCCGCTTCCACGTACAGCAGCGCCGCATCATCGTGCAGTGCAACGTTGTCCGGCTGAGCGGCCAGCATCATCTCGAGCCCTTTGATTTCCTCGGGGAGGACCTTAGCGCGGATGCTGCGGGCGAGCGGATCGCGGTCGGCTGCGCGGCGTGGCACGGCCTGAAACCAGAGCTCGGACATTTCGTCGGAGGTCCGCTGCCCGTACGTCACGCGCCGCACCGGCTGATTGGGATTCCGGCGGTTGCCGCCGGAGTTGTCGTACCGCCACCGCATGGTCACCGTCGTGCCGCGCGGGAGGAAGAGCGGGCGCGCGTACTGATAGACGTCCTGCCAGTCGAAGTCCCAGTTGGTGATCGAGATCAGCGGCTCGATCCGGCCGTCAGGAAGGCGCGCGATCCCCTCGACTTCCCGCGCCAGATAGTGCGCGTGCGGCTGGACGGTGTACACATCGACATCGACCGGCACCGTGTACGAATCCTCGACCACGTAGTTGCTGTCGCCAGGCGCCACGTTGAGATCTTCGCGGTTCAACCGCATCATCACCGGCACGTGCGTCGGCGGCTCGTCAGTGAGATACAACCCGACACTCGCCTGGACCGGCTCCCGCTGTCCGTCCGGACGCAGATGGAGCATCAGCACGAGATCGCTGCCCGGTTCGAGCGGCCACGCGATGCCCTCGGCGGCTCTGAACGGCGTGTGACCCGGTCCCCAGTCCAGAAAAAAACCGTCAGGCGTCCGGACCGTCGGCGGTACCAGCCCTTCGTATCCGGGCTCCGTGCCTGACGTGTCGATCCGCTTCGACAAACCGGTGGCATCAATCTGCATCGTCGCGTGGTGGACGACGCGAGGGTTGCCCGGACGAAACTCCCACGCTTTGACGTAGCGCTTCGTGTTCAACGGAATTGGAATCACGAAGTTGCGGTACACGTCGTTTCCGCTCGCGGGCAGCGTGAACGCCTGCGGCATCGACACGACGAGATCGGGTTCGCCGAGCCGCCATCCAGATGTCCAGGCGGGCGTCAGCGGCAACGCCGCCCGATCGCCTTCGTGCGCGCCGTCGGCGACCCAGCGCTGAAACGTGTCGATCTCTGCGTCGCTCAAGCGCCGCACGCCGACGAAGTCGCCATGACCCGGCTCCGGTTTCCAGGGCGGCATGTACCGGCTTTTCGTTGCCTGCGCAATCTGACGCGCGCGCGGTCGGACCTCGTCGTACGTGAGCAGGCTGAACGCCGCCGCGCCAGGGCGATGGCAGCTCGCGCAATGCTCGAAGACGAGCGGTGCGATGTCGCGGGTGAAGGTGACCGTAGCGGCAGCGTCCGCGCCGACGCCGATCGCGGCGAAGGCCGCCGCCGCTCTACAAATCCGGGGCGCCCGCATGGATCTCAAACTATACGCGACTGCGCGGGCTAGGTTTTACAACACCATTACAGCCCCGTTGAAACCGCCGGGGGTAGTCTCCCTCACGCATGATCCGTTCGAGTGTGACGGCGCGGAGAGCCCCGGTGTCTGCCGCGTCGATTCTCTGGTGCGTGACACTGCTGGCGCTGCTGCCGCGGACGAGCGTGGCGCAATACAACACCGCTGAAATCAGCGGTGTCGTGAAGGATACGCAGGGCGCGCTGCTGCCCGGCGCCATCGTCACCGCTGTGGACATTGCGACGCGCGCGACCGTCGAGCGCACCACGGATCAGTCCGGCCGGTTTCTGCTGCCGGCGCTGGCGGTCGGATCGTACGATCTGTCCGTCACGCTGGAAGGCTTCAAGCGATTCGCGCGGCGCGGACTCGCCCTGCAGGTTGGACAGAAGATCGATCTGCCGGTCACGCTGGAGATCGGCGCAGTCGAGGAGTCGGTCGTTGTCGGTGCGGAGATCCCGCTGCTGCAGACGGCGAACGCCGAGGTGAGCGATGTCATCGGCAACCGCCAGGTCACCGAGCTCGCGCTCAACGGCCGGCAGTTCCTCCAGCTGGCGCAGCTCACCGACGGCGTCGCCATTCCTCCCGGCGGGACGCGTGGCGGGGCGCTCGAACAGGCCGGGAGCCTGCCCGCCGTCCAGGGACAGCGCAGCGGTCACAACATCTACCTCCTCGACGGCGTGAAGGTGACCGACGAGTACTTCAACAACCTCGTGGTCAGTCCCTCCATTGACGCGATTCAGGAGTTCAAGATCGACAAGACGATGTATCCCCCGGAATTCGGCGGCAAGTCCGCCGCGCTCGTCAACATCGTGACCAGATCGGGGAGCAACACGTTTCACGGCGGTGGGCTCGCCTTCGTGCGTGACAGCGCCTTCGACTCCCGTAACGCCTTCGACGACCCGAATCAACCGGTGCCGCCGCTGCACCAGAGGCAGTTCGGGCTCTCGGTCGGCGGTCCGGTCGATCTGGGATCGCTTTACCACGGCTCGGACAGGACATTTTTCTTCCTCTCGTACGAAGGGCAGCGCGCCGAGCGCTCGTTGACCCAGACGTTCTCCGTTCCGCCGGCGGCGCAACGTGCGGGCAACTTCGCCGGCCTGGCACCCCTGATCGATCCGACCACGGGACAGCCGTTCCCGAACAATCAGATTCCGGCGTCGCGGCTCGATCCGGTGGCCGTGGCGCTCCTCGACAAGGTGCCGCTGCCGACTGGCGCGGGCTCCGTGCAGAATCTGCTCGCCGTCGCGCAGGAGACCAATCCGATCAACCAGGCCACGCTACGCATGGATCATCGCGTCACGGCGCGCGATCAGCTGTTCGGCCGCTTCTCGTGGTTCGACGTTACGGACGACCAGCCATTCGGCACGAGCTCGCTGAACGAGACGCTGGTGCCGGGCTTTGGCCGTCAGGTGCACACCGGCAGCCTCAATCTCGGCGTGAGCGAGACCCACACCTTCGGCGACCGCGTGCTCAACGAACTGCGCTTCGGGTGGTTGAGCGTCGGTGGCGGACAGGTCAGCCCGAATCAAGGCGTCAACTTCGCGGCGGTCACCGGACTGAAAGGCGTGACGACGAACGCGGCGGACACGGGCTATCCGCAAGTCTCGTTCGGCGGCCTCTATAGCACCATCGGCGATCCGACGGCGTTCGTGTCGCGTGAGAATCGCAGCTACGAGCTGTACGACAACGTGACGGTGAATCGCGGCGACCACGAGGTGAAGTTCGGCGGCTATCTGTTCCGTCTGGATTTCAACCCCGTGCTGCCCAACACCGCGCGCGGCGCGTTCACGTTCACCGGACAGTTCAGCGGCAATGCGCTGGCCGATTTCCTGCTGGGCGATCCGACGTCCGGCCAGGCCGGGATTGGCCGCGCCGCGGAGCAGGGGCGGAGCACGTGGTTCCACGTGTACGGCCAGGACGACTGGCACGCGACATCGCGCCTGACGCTGAACTACGGCCTGCGGTACGAAATCAACGGACAGATGAACGACATCGACAATCAGCTGTCAGCCATCGACTTGAGCGCGCCGGGCGGCCGATTCGTGATCGCCAGCGATGATCAGGGCACGATCTCACCGGCGGCGCAGCCGCTGCTGTCGCAGATTCCCATTCCGTACGTCTCGTCGTCGCAAGCCGGATGGACGGCCGCGCTCCTGCGCCCCAGTTATCTGCGGTTCGCCCCGCGCGTCGGCGGCGCCTGGTCCGTGGCTCCCGGCACGGTGGTGCGCGGCGGCTTCGGAATCTTCCTGAATCAGTGGGCCTACAGCGTGCAGCAGGCGTTCGCGCAGAACCTGCCGTTCTTCCAGCTGAAGACGATCAACGCGCCCTCCGACACGAACGTGCCGCCCTACCAGACCGACACGATGCTGCTTGCAAGCGGCAACGGCACGATCGGCGGCTCGACGATGGATCACGACTTTCAGACCGAGTACGCGAAGAACGCCACGGCCAGCGTCCAGCGCGAGGTGGCCGTGAACACGACGGTCGAGGTGAGCTACCTGTGGTCGGGCATCACCGGCGCGGATAGCTCCACGGTGTTGAACGTGCCGCAGCCCGGCCCCGGGGCGATCGGCCCGCGGCGTCCGGTGCCGCAGCTGGCCAACATCTCTGAGATTCGCTGGAACGGCTACTCGAACTACAACGGCGTGACGTTCAAGATCAGCCGGCGCTTCTCGCACGGCCTCTCGTACTCGGCGAACTATACGCTCTCCAAGGCGATCGACGACGCGTCCGATCCGGGCGCGACGGTGGCGGAAACAAATCTGCCGCAGAACGTTTACGACCTGAGCTCCGAACGCGCGCCGTCCAGCTTCGACCATCGCCATCGCTTCGTGGCGAACGTGATTTACGCGTTGCCGGATCCCGAAGGCGACGGCGTGCTGTCAGCGCTCGGGCGCGACTGGCAGGTGACCGGCATCGCGACGCTCCAGTCCGGGTCGCCCTTCACCGTGAATCTGGGAACGGACGTCGCGAACATCGGATCGGGTCCCGCGCAGCGGCCCAACGTCTCGTGCGATCCGAACAGCGGCGGCGCCCGCACGTCGCAACAGTGGTTCAACACGAGCTGCTTCTCGCTGCCCGCCCCCTTCACCTTCGGCAATTCCGGGCGGAACACCGTGCTCGCGCCTGGCTACGCCGACGTGGATCTGGGGGTCCAGCGGAGCGTCCGCCTCTCGCAAGGCGCGCAGCTGCAACTGCGCTGGGAGATCTTCAATCTCTTCGATCGGGTGAACTTCGACACGCCGAATCGCACTGCCTTCACCGCGAACTTCGGCCGCATCTTCAGCGCGCAGCCCGCCAGGCAGATGCAGGTCGGCGTCAAGCTGATATTCTGAGCGCGCGCGCCTCAATTACGATCCGAAGGCAACCTGGCCGCAGGCGTCGCGTCCGCGCCGGCCGGCGGTTCCACACCGACGGGCAAGTGCAGCGTGAACGTGCTCCCCTCGTGCGGCATGCTCACGACCGTGAGGCGGCCCCTCATCGCTTCCGCGACCCGTGTGGCCAGCGACAGTCCCAGGCCCGCGCCGCGGATTCTCGCGGCCGCGACCGACGGACTTCGATAGAACGGCTCGAAAACGTGGGGCAGGTCCGCCGCGCTGATGCCGAGCCCGCGGTCTGACACGCTGATGCGGATCTCCGCGTCGCGCGCGCCGCCTGCGTCGGCACGGCACGCGCGAATGCCGACCCACTTCCGATCGCCGCCGTACTTCAGCGCATTCGTGATCAGATTCTGCAGGCATTGCACGAGCGCCAGGAAATCGCCGTCGACCCCCGGCAGGTCCGGTTCGATCTCGCGCTCGACGGTGAACCCCGACGCTTCCACCAATCCCGCCGTGCTCGCCAGGGCCGCATCGACGACGTCGGCGACATCGAGCCGCTGCAGCTGATGTTGACCCGGCGGCGCTTTCGTCGCGGCGAAGAGCAGTACCTGATCGAGCAGGCTCGCAAGGTGACGCGCCTGCGCGCCGATGACGGCCCCGTACTGCGTCAGCTGCTGCCTGCCCTCGACCACGCCCGTCGCGATGTTGTCCGCCGCGGAGCTGATGATCGTCAAGGGTGTGCGCAGCTCGTGAGAGACCGCGGTGACGAACTCCATCTGCAGCGCGGCGAGCCGCTGCGCGCGGCTGCTGGCGACCACGAGCATGGCCAGGCTGCCGGCCAGCAGCGCGAGCGCGAAGAAGCTGATCGTGAGATCCCGCCGGTGCATGTCCGCCACGAAGGCGCCCAGCGCGCCGCCGCGGCGATGCCGCACGAGCAACTGCCAGTCCTCGTCCGCCGGCGTGTCGCCGGGCAGCGTGAACCATGACATCCCGATCGACGCCGCCGGGCCTCCGCTGGCAGAGGGGGCGCGGAACACGCGGATCGGCAGGCCGCCCGGTCCGGGAAAGCGCCCGAACACGTCGACCCATCCGTCGGCGCCGGCGAGGTCCGGCAGCGCGCTGCCCGGTTCGGAGGAGTACATCACGCGGCGTGGCGATCCGCCGGCGACGACGGCGACGAGATAGTCGAGGCCGTCGGTTCCGCTGAAATACCGCCGCGCGAGATCTGGAAATACCGTGCGGGCGAGCACGTCCTGGTTCACCTCCACCACGAGCCAGCGCGCGCCGGGCAGCCGGTGCGCGATCGCCGGCACGTTCGGCTCGAAGAGCCACCCGGCCACGCCCTCGCCTTCGCGAAAGACGCTCGAGGCGGTCGGCGACGCGGACTGCAGCGCCCGGTACAGCGGCGCGAGCCGCGACGGCCACGCGACGCGATCGAAGCGCTCGCTCTGCGGATTCAGCTGCGAGACGCGCGCATTCTCGGTGTCGTCGATCCGCACGATGTCCAGGTGCGACACGAGATCGGGATACGTCGCCAGCGACTTCCACTCGGCGAACCCCCTCGCGTACGGCGAGAGATCCGCGGGGTCGCGCGGATCGGACGTCGCGGGCAGCCGGAGGCAGATGCCGGACAGCGTGCGAAAGAGATCGAGGTGCCAGTTGACGAGCGACATGTGCAGGCTGTCGGCCAGCCGCACGCTGGTGGCTTCGCTGACCTGGTTGCTGGATCGGTACTGGACGACGGCCGTGCCGATCACGACGATCGCGGCCAGGGCGACCGGCGCGGCGGATCGGAGCCACGAGGTGCGCAGTGCGTTCATGTCGTTGCCCGGCGATCAGCGGGCGCTACCGCACGAACTTGTAGCCAAGCTTCTTCATCGTCACGATATGGCGCGGCAGTTTCGGATCGTCCTCGAGCTTCTGGCGCAGCCCCGCCACGTGCACGTCCACGGTGCGCGTGAAGACCTTGGCGCTGTAGCCCCACACCTCGGTCAGCAGCTCGTCGCGCGAGAGTGTGTCGCCGGCGTGATCGATGAAGTACTGCAGGAGATGGAACTCCTGCGCGGAGAGGTTCACGATCTGTCCGTTGCGCGTGACCTCCGTGCCGCGCCGATTCACGCGAATCGAACCGAACTGATAGAACTCGGCGTCGAGGCTCGGCTGCATCGGCGAGCGGCGGAGCAGCGCCTCCACGCGCGCCAGGAGCTCCGCACGATCGAACGGCTTGGTCACGTAGTCGTCCGCGCCAAGCTTCAAGCCTTTGACCTTGTCGCCCGTGCGGCTGCGGACCGTCAGCATCAGGATCGGCGTCGCCAGACCGGCTTTCCGGATGTCGCGGCACGCGGCGAAGCCGTTTCGATTCGGCAGGCTGATGTCGAGGATGATGATGTCGTACGGAAGATTCGCCGCTTTTGCAAAGCCCTCGTCGCCGTCGACAGCGAAATCGACTGCGTAGCCTTCGCTTCGCAGAAGATCGCCCAGCGTCATGCGCAGCGCGTCCTCGTCTTCGACGAGGAGGATGTTATGGTGCATGCGATCGACATGAACATTGTACGCGTATAATTCCACCCCGACGTGAGAGCTCCGTCGCTCCTGCTGTCGTGTGCGTTCGGAGCGATGGTCGCCGTGGCCGGACAGGCGCCCACCGATCCGAAACTGCTGGCGGAGCTCAAACAGCTCTTTCCGTCGGCGACGTCGTTCTCGCCAAAGGGCGGTGCGCCGCCGCACTTCACCGCGTTCGTCAATGCTGCCCGGGCTGCCGGGGCTGCCGGGGTCGCCGGCGGCGCGGGCGGTGCGAGCGCGCCGGTCGTGGCCGGCTACGCGTTCTGGACGACGGAGCTCGAGCCGCTCGAGCGGGGGTATCACGGTCCGATCAAAATGCTCGTCGGCATGGATCCCAAAGGCATTCTCGCCGGCGTCGTCGTCGTCGAGCAGCACGAACCGTACGGGAATTTTTCGGTCGAGCCGCCGCAGTTCGCCGCGCAGTTCAGGGGCAAGGATATCCGCGATCCGTTCAAGGTCGGAAAAGACGTCGACGCCGTCTCGCGGGCGTCGATCACGATCGAGAGCGCGACGCGCGCGATTCGCAACAGCGCGAGGCGTGTGGCGCGGGAGCTGCTGCCACCCGATACGCAGAAGTGAGCACCATGACACCTTTCATGATCGCGAAGCGTCGTCTGAGCGCGCTCCTGGCCACGGCGGCGATCGGCGTGAGTGCCGGTCACACCCTCTCCGCACAACGGCCCGCGCACGCGTTCAGCTGGTTCGCTGAGCTGGTGTCCGCGGACCGCGCCGCGAAGACGGTGACGGTGAAGGCGCGCGTGGAGAGTCACGTCGTGCGCGCGTTCCAGGCGCTGACGCCGGGCACGCCGGTCGCGCTCGTCTGGACGCAGTTCGGCGGCGAGGCGGACGCGATTCGCTACATCGAACGTGCGGACGCGCTGCCGGCGGACAGCGGCGGCTACATCGTGCGCGGCCAGGTCGTTGCGACAGATGCGGCCGGCAAGACGCTGACCTTCGCCGCCCCGGCGTCCGACAAGGTGCTGGAGGCGCTCGCCTCCGCGAAGGCTGGGACGCCGATTCGGATGACGGCGTCCATGGTGGAGGCGCCGGCATCGGCCGTGGCGCTCAACGAAGTGGCGAAACCGCGCCCCGTCAAGGCGGCCGCCGCGGAACCGGTTGTTGTGGCGGACGCCGCGGGCACGTGGCTCATCGAAACGTCCATCATGAGCAACCCCATCAAGCTCACGTGCCCGCTCGTGCAGGACGGCGCAAAACTGACCGGATCGTGCGGTGGGCCGCCGTTGGGCGAGGTCACACTCACGAAGGGTGGCGTGAAGGACCGCACGGTCTCGTTCCAGTTCGACGTCACGTCCTTCGGGCCAGCCCTCGTCTTCTCGCTCAAGGGCGACCTCGATGCCCAGGGGACCGCGATGAAGGGAATGGTCAGCGTTTCCGGCTTCGACGCCCCGTTTACCGCCGTAAAGCAATAGGCCTCAAATGAGCGACTTGGGCGTAGAGTTTTAGGAGTCCCTATGCCCACGCGGAGAACAGCATGACGATCGGAAGCACACGTGTTCGAGGCCTGACCGTCGTGATGGGCGCGGCGCTCGGCCTTCTGCTGGTGTCGGGCCGTCCGCAGGCCGCTGCGAAGGCCGCCGCGCCCGCACCGGCGACGTCGGCGACCGATGCGCGCGCGACGCTGGATCGCTACTGCATCTCGTGCCACAGCGATCGCCTGAAGACCGGGGGTCTCTCGCTGCAAGGCCTCGATCTCTCCGACGTGGCCGACTATTCGAACACGCTCGAAAAGGTCGTCCGGAAGCTCCGGCTCGGATCGATGCCGCCGATCGGACGTCCCAGGCCCGATGCGGGTCAGTACCAAGCGCTCATCACGTGGTTCGAGACGGAACTGGATCAGAAGGCGGCGCTCACGCCCAACCCCGGCCGGACCGAGAGCCTCCATCGCCTCAATCGTGCCGAATATCAGAACGCCGTCCGCGATCTGCTGCACCTCGAAGGGCTCAACTTCGCGACGATGCTCCCCGGCGATGATGCGAGCTACGGCTTCGACAACATCGCCGGCGTGCTCGGCATGACGCCGACGCATCTCGAACGCTACATGGACGCCGCGCGCTCGATCAGCCGGCTCGCGGTCGGCGATCTGACGCTCCCGCCGGACGGCGAAACGCACGTGTTGCCGCCGGATCTGTCGCAGGACGAGCAGTTCGCCGAGCTGCCGTTCGGCACGCGCGGCGGCGTTCGCGTGCAGCGGTACTTCCCGGCCGACGGCGAGTACATCGTCCGCTTCCAGGCGTTCACCGGCGTTGGCGCATCGGAGGCGGAGCCGAACTTCATCGAGCTGAGCGTGGACGGCGAGCGGGTGTTCTACGAGGAGATGAAGCAGAAGCCGATCAAGCATACGATCACCGGCGCCGACATTCAGGCCAATACAGACTGGGAAGTGCGGACGCCGATCAAGGCCGGCTTCCGCGACGTGGCGGTGACGTTCGTGCAGACGACCGGCGGTCAGCTGGAGGACTACCTGCACCCCTACCTGCGGCCGCCGGGCATCTCGTCGTTCCGCCTGACGCGCATGGGCGGCTATTCCGGGCCGTACGTCGGTCAGGTGTCGTTCACGGGACCGCTGAATCCGACGGGATCGGGCGACACGCCGAGCCGCCGCCGCATCTTCACCTGCCATCCGGCCGGGGCTGGTGACGCGGACGCGTGCGCGCGAACGATTCTCTCGACGCTGGCGCGGCGCGCGTATCGCCGGCCGGTGACGGCCGCGGACGTCGATCAGCTCATGACGTTCTATCGACAGGGCAGCGCCGGCAGGAATTTCGAGCGCGGCATCCAGGTCGGCCTCGAGCGCCTGCTCGCCAGCCCGGACTTCCTGTTCCGCATCGAGGACGATCCCGCGGGCGTGAAACCGGGCGCCGTGTATCGCCTCACCGATCTCGAGCTCGCCTCGCGGTTGTCGTTCTTCCTCTGGAGCAGCATTCCGGACGACGAGCTGCTCGACGTGGCGAGCCGTGGTCAGCTGAAGAACGCCGCGGTGCTCGAGCGTCAGACGCGGCGGATGCTCGCCGACCCCAAGTCGCGGGCGCTGACCAGCAACTTCGCGGGCCAGTGGCTGCGCCTGCGCAACGTGCAGGGCACCGACCCGAACGCGCAGATGTTCCCGGACTTCGACGAGAACCTGCGCCGCTCGATGCGGCGTGAGACGGAGCTGCTGTTCGACAGCATCATTCGCGAGAATCGCAGCGTCCTGGATCTGCTGAACGCTGACTACACCTTCGTGGACGAGCGCCTCGCGCGGCACTACAAGATCCCGAACGTCTACGGCGCCGACTTCAGACGCGTCCCGGTGACCGATCCCAATCGCCGCGGCATCCTCGGGCAGGGCAGCATCCTGACGGTGACGTCGCAGTCCAACCGCACCTCACCCGTGACGCGCGGCAAGTGGATTCTCGAGAACCTGCTCGGCGCGCCGCCGCCGGCTGCGCCCGACAACATCCCCGCGCTCGAGGCGACGAAGCTCGAGGGCACGCTCCGGCAGCGCATGGAGCAGCATCGCAAGAACCCCACGTGCTCGGTCTGCCACAACGTGATGGACCCGCTGGGATTCTCGCTCGAGAACTTCGACCCGCTCGGTCAATGGCGAACCCAGGACGCGGGCTATCCCGTGGACGCCGACGGCGCGATGCCCGACGGCACGAAGTTCACGGGCGTGAGCGGGCTGCGCGAAGCGCTGCTCGCCAAGCCGGATGTGTTCGTCGGCACCCTCACCGAGAAGCTGTTGATCTACTCGCTCGGCCGTGGCGTCGAGCCCTCCGACATGCCGGCCATCCGCCTGATGACGCGGTCGCTGGCGGCCGATGGCTATACGTTCTCGTCGCTGGTGGTCGGCCTCGTGAAGAGCGTGCCGTTCCAGATGCGCGCGGCCGGACAGCCGCCGGTGGACCCGAGCGTCCGAAAAACGGCTGAACGATGACGGCTGAACGATGACCGCGCGTATCGCCGATCGATCCGAGTTAAGGAGACCGCGGACATGATGGTGACCAAGCTCGCCCTTCCTCGCCGGACGTTCCTTCGCGGCGTTGGCGCGGCGCTCGCGCTGCCGCTGCTCGACGCGATGGTGCCGGCCTTCACGCCGATCGCGCAGTCCGCCGGCGCGCCGATCCGCCGGATGGGATTCATTTACGCGCCAAACGGCTTCATCCGCGAGTTCTGGACGCCGGATGCGACCGGCGCGACGTTCGATCTCAAGCCCTCGCTCAAAGCGCTCGAGCCGTTCCGCGATCAGCTGCAGATCGTGTCGGGCCTGGCGAACCTGCAGGCCGAGGCGATGGGATCGCCGCCCGGCCCGCACTCGCGCGGCAGCGCCGCCTGGATGACCGGCACGCACGCGAAGCAGACCGAAGGCGCCGACGTGCGCGCGGGCATCAGCGCCGATCAGATTGCCGCCGCGTTCCTCGGCAAGGACACCGTGCTGCCGTCGCTCGAACTGGCGACCGAGCAGAACGAGCAGATGGTGGGGAACTGCGAGGCCGGTTACAGCTGCCTCTACCAGAACACGATTTCGTGGAAGAACGACACGACGCCGCTGCCGATGGAGGTCCATCCGCGCGTGGTGTTCCAGCGGCTGTTCGGCGACGGGGCGTCGCCCAAGGAGCAGCGCCGCTATCTCGAAACGAGCGGCAGCATTCTCGACTCGGTCACCCAACGGCTGGCGCAGCTCGAGAAGCAGCTGGGCGCCGGCGACCGCGGGCGCCTGTCGCAGTATCTCGAATCGGTGCGCGACATCGAGTCGCGCATTCAGCGCGCGGAAGCCAAGACCGACGACCCGTCGCTGAATCTCCCGCCGCGGCCGGTGGACATCCCGCCGACGTTCGAAGAGCACGCGAAGCTGATGTACGACCTGCAGGTCCTGGCGTACCAAACGGACATGACGCGCGTCATCGCGTTCCAGCTCTGTCGCGAGCTGAGCCCGCGCACGTATCCGAACATCGGCGTGACCGGCCAGCATCATTCGCTCTCGCACCACGGGAACAACCCGGACAAGATCAAGGACGTCGCGAAGATCAACGCGTACCACATCGAGCTGCTCTCGTACTACCTCGGGAAGCTGCGCGCGACGCCCGACGGCGACGGCTCGCTCCTGGATCACATGGTGCTGCTGTACGGCGGCGGCCTCGGCAATCCGAACATACACGCGGTGATCGACCTGCCGAACCTGGTGTTCGGCGGCGCCGCGGGCGGGCTCAAGGGCGGCCGGCACATCGAGTACCCGGTGAACGATCACGTGCCGCAGGCGAACCTGCTGGTCACGCTGCTCGATAAGGCCGGCGTGCCGATCGATCACCTGGGCGACAGCACGGGCGAGCTCGGTCCGGTGGCGCACCCGGCGGGCCTTTCCGGATTCTAGGCGGCGCGAGAGGAAACGTTGAGGAGGCACGTCGAGGACGCAGGTCGAGGAGGCAGGTTGATGAGGGGAGCGCGATCAGCGGCGAGGTGGATTCCGGTCCTGGTCGGCGCGCTCGCGTTGGGGCGGCAGCCGGCCCTGGCGGCGACGCCCGACTCCACGTTGATCGCGGCCGTCAAGGCGGGTGACCATCAGGCGATTCACGCGCTGCTGAAGACGCGGGGCCTGGACGTGAACGCGGCGCAGGTGGACGGCACGACGGCGCTGCACTGGGCGGCGCACGGCGGCGACCTCGACACCGTGAATGGCCTGATCGCGGCGGGCGCGAGGGTTCAGGCAGTCAACCGGTACGGCATCGCGCCGCTCTGGCTCGCCGCGGAAGAGGGACACAGCCGCGTGGTGGAAGCGCTGCTGCGCGCGGGCGCGGATCCCAACACCGAGCGCGGCGACAGCGGTGAGACGGTCGTCATGTGCGCGGCCCGCGCCGGGCAGGCCGACGTGCTGAAGCGCCTCATCGCCTTTGGCGCGGACGTGAACGCCAGAGACAACATCCGCAGTCAGTCGGCGCTCATCTGGGCGGCGGGCGAAGGGCACGCGGCCGCGGTTCGCGTCCTGGCGGACGCTGGCGCCGATCTCGAGGCGCGTTCCAGCAGCGAGATGACGCCGCTGATGTTCGGCATCCGGTCGGGAGACATCGCGACGGCGCGCGAGCTGCTCGATCAGGGCGCCGATCTCAAGGCCAGCGGCTCCGACGGCACCACGCCGCTCTCGCTGGCGATTCTCAACGCGAACTGGGAAATGGCGGCGTTCCTGGTCGACCGCGGCGCGGATGCCAACGGCAACGATCCCGTCCACGGGCGGCCGCTGCAGGTGCTGGCGTTCGTGCGCCGGGCCGAGAATCGCGGCCTCGCTGCAGTACTGCCGCGCCGGCCGTCGGGAAACATCAGCGCCATCGCGTTGGCGAACGTGCTCGTCGCCCACGGCGCGCGGGTCAACGATCGCATCGACTGGAAGAGCGCCAACCACACGCCGCCGCACCTCTCGATGCCGTTCTTCTTCACGATCAGTTACGTCGGCGCGACGCCGTTTTTCATCGCCGCCAAGAACTGCGATCTCGAGTTCATGAAATTCCTGATCGCCAACGGCGCCGATCCTCAGATTCCGACCGCCCAGAAGATTACGCCGCTGCTCGCGGCCGCCGGCGTGGGGCATTCGGGGGGAGAGTCGCCGGAAACGGAGCAGGATGCGCTGGACGCCGTGGCGTTTCTTCGCGACCTGGGCGGCGACCTGAACGCGGTGAGCGACTTCGGCGCACGGCCGCCGGCCGCCGACGACGGCGGTCAGGGGCAGGGCTTCCGGCGCGGGTCGGCGCTCGACGGCGCGGGCGTGCTGCACGGTGCCGTGTCACGCGAGGCGCCCGAGCTCGTCAAGTGGCTGATCGCGCAGGGCGCGCCGCTCGGCACGAAGAACAAAGCCGGCCAGACGGCGCTCGATTCGCTCTACGGGATCGGCTTCAACACGACGCGAGCGACGCGCGATGCGATGGCGGAGCTCCTTCGAGATGCGATGGTGGCGAAGGGACTCCCGGTTCCGGCGGCGTTGCCGGCGGATACCGCGAAGCCGTAACGCGCCTCGTAGCAGCGAGCCACGAAACCGGCCGGTCACGGGACTGACGGCAAGTCCCGTGGCCGGCCCACCCCTGGATCCTCAGTCGAGGATCTCGACGCGCGACACCCGCGCCGTGCGCATGTTCGTGAACCACAGCACCGGACCGTTCGGGCCCTGCACCTGCGTGATCTTCTTCGTGTCGAACTCGGTCGGCCACAGATACGCGATGACCTCGTTCGTCTTCGGATCCACCCGATACAGGCGCTCCGCCATGTTGCTCGGCGCGTAGACGCGACCCTTCGGATCCGGCGTCGACGACGTGTAGGGACCCGAATAGCGCGGCAGATCCCAGCGCTGCGATTTCTCGCTCCGCGTATCGAACATGAAGACCTTGTCGGTGCGGTACTCGCCGAACCAGAGGCGGTCCATCGAGTCAATCGTGCCGCGGCGGCCGGCGACGCCGTCGATCGGATACCAGACGCCTTTGTTTTCGGCGACCTTGAAGCCCATGACGCCGCCTGGTCCCTGCTGCGTCACTTCCCACGGGTTGCCCCTGGAGTCGACCTCCGAGTTGCCGGCGTACGCCGCCGCGCCGCGCGGCGCGGGGCCGTTCTGCCCCTGCGGGCTGAACGTCCCGTCGGCCATCATCGTCTTCGGATCGACGCGCCGCCAGCCGGTCCAGATCTTGCCGTCCGGACCCTTCGTGATGAACTGCGCGCTGACGCCTTCGACGACCATCGTCTGTTCCGTCTTCGGATCGAACCTGGTGAGCATCGATTCACCCTTGTCGTTCCGCAGCGGGAACCAGACGTTCCCATTGTCGTCCGTGATCACGTCGCGCGTGCCGGGAATGACGCCCGCGGGGATCGCCGGCATCGTGTACTCCTTGAACGCCGCGGTCTTCGTGTCGAAGCGGCCGAGATACTGCGTGCTCTCGTCCGTGAACCAGAGGACGCCGTTCTTGTCGAGCGCGCTGTCGTGCGTGGAGGTCTGGGCCTTCGGGATGTCCCACTCGGTGATGATCACGTTGGTCGCGGCGCCGGTCGGGCGGGGCAGCGCCTGCAGCGTGTAGGGGAGGGCGGTGCGGCCGCCGGACAGGTTGTTCTTCGCGAAGAAATCCGCGACTTCGGTCCGCGGCATGCCCGGCGACGCGCCCCAGTTCGGCGACTGCTCCAGGAACTGCACGCGTCCCGGCTCCTGGATGCGTGCGGCCTTGCCGCGCCGGTTGTCGTTGCTCACCGCCGTGCCGTCCGCGTAGTACTTGACCATGCGATCGATGACGGTCATGAACTGCGCCGCATCGTGCTTCGACTTCATGATGCGCTGATACGTGTGGCAGTAGTTGCAGCCGAGCAGCTGGTGGACGACCCTGTCCTTCTCCTCCGGTGTCCCGTTCATGCTGTTGATCCACTCGATCGAGGTGAGGTGGTTCGTCAGGTCCTTCGCCTTGTCGAGCGTGAGATCCGCTGCCGCCGTGCTGCCGGCGGCCACGGTGGCCGTGGCCGGCGCGGTCAACTCAAACCCCGCGGCGCGCACGGTGATCTTGTAGGCGCCGGGTTCCAGATGCGTGCGGGGGAAGGTATACCGCCCGTCTTTGTTCGAGACGACGGACACGGTGGAAGTGCCGCCGTCGCGGCGGGCGCTGACCACGACGCCCTCCATCTTCCCCTCGTCTTTGGAGCTGACAACGCCGGATAACGCGGTGCCGTTCTGGGCGACCAGGTCCCGGCTCGTGGCGCGAAATGTCATGATTCCGAGGCATGCTGCCCCGAGCACCATCAAACCCTTCGTTCTCATCGATCTTCCTCCCTGCACAGGCGAGTGACTTGCCGTGGCGTATGCTCCTCCAACTGCCCGGCGAGCGCAATTGTCGGGCTGCGCCGGACTCGTCTCGCTTTCGTGCTTGACAGTTTTTGACATCGTGGATACCGTTCTCTACAGTTTCCGGGCTGACCGGACGATAATCCTACTGACCATGTCTCCCTTCGTCATTCGAATTACTGGCGCGATTATTGGCCTCCGGGCCAACCATCAGATGATGTAGTCAAGCGAAACTGTCGCGTTTGCCGTTTCTCGAGGGGCCATCATCTGCTAGCGGGTGATGGCCCTTTTGTTTTGTTTGCAGCTGGCGAGTGAGTGAGGACCGCATGATCCGCACGGGGGCACAACTCATTTGGGAATCCCTGGTCAGGCACCAGGTTTCGACGGTGTTCGGCTATCCGGGCGGCGCCATTCTGCCCGCCTATGACGCGATCCTCCAGTACCCGCTGCGTCACGTGCTGGTCCGGCACGAGCAGAGCGCCGCGCACATGGCCGACGGCTACGCGCGCGCGTCCGGCCGCCCGGGCGTGGCGATCGCCACCTCGGGCCCCGGCGCGACGAACCTGGTCACGGGCATTGCGACCGCGATGATGGACTCGTCGCCGATCGTCTGCATCACGGGGCAGGTGTCGAGTCACGTCCTTGGCTCGGATGCCTTCCAGGAGATCGACATCGTCGGCATCACGATTCCGGTGACGAAGTACAACTGCCTGGTCCGCCGCGCGGAAGACATCGCGCCTGCGATCGACGAGGCGTTTCGGGTGGCGACCTCGGGCCGGCCGGGCCCGGTGCTGGTGGACATCACAAAAGACGCGCAACAGGCGTCGATCGAGTGGGATGCGCCGCCGCCGCGCGATGCCGAAGAGCGGCCGGCGCCGCCGCGTCACGCGCCTGAGGACCTGGACCGCGCGCTTGCCCTGATTGCCGGTGCCAGGCGGCCGGTGATCCTCGCTGGACGCGGCGTGCTGTTGAGCGGCGCCTGCGAGCAGCTGCGCGAGTTTGCCGAGCGCACGCAGACGCCGGTGGCGATGACGCTGCTCGGCATCGGGTCGCTCCCCGCCAGCCACGCGCTCAATCTCGGCATGATGGGCATGCACGGGGAGGCGTGGGTCAATCACGCGATTCAGCAGTCGGATCTCCTGCTCGCGTTCGGCATGCGATTCGACGACCGCGTGACCGGCACGCCGAGCACGTACGCGCCGCTCGCGAGGAAGATTCACGCGGAGCTGGATGTCTCCGAGGTGAACAAGATCATCGCGGTGGACGTGGCGCTCGTGGGCGACCTGGCCGGCACGCTCGATCAATTGCTCTCGCACGTGCCCCGCCTGGAGCACGACGACTGGCTGGCGCACATTGCCGGGCTCAAAGGCGATGTGGCAGTGAGGGACATCCAGCACATGCCCGACCACGGGCGGTTGTTCGCGGCGCATGTGATCCACGACATCTGGCGCATGACGGAAGGACGAGCGGTCGTGGCGACCGACGTCGGACAGCACCAGATGTGGGAGGCGCAGTACTACCACCACGAGCTGCCGCGATCGCTCATCACGTCGGGTGGTCTGGGCACGATGGGCTTCGGATTTCCCGCGGCGATCGGCGCGAAAATGGCGTGTCCCGACGCCGAAGTCTGGGCGATCGTGGGTGACGGCGGCTTTCAGATGACCCAGGCGGAGCTCGCGACCGCCGCGCAGGAAGGGGTCAAGGTGAACATCGCGGTCATCAACAACGGCTACCTCGGTATGGTCCGGCAGTGGCAGGAGTTCTTCTACGGACGCCGCTACTCCTCCACGCCGATCAGCGGCCCGGACCTCTCGACCCTCGCGGCCGCGCACGGACTGCGGAGCGTGCGGGTCGATACACGCGACCAGGTCGAATCCGCGATCCGCTTCGCCCGGGCGGCGGAGGGCACGGTCTTGCTCGATTTCCGCGTGGAGCAGGAGGACAGCGTGTTCCCCATGGTGCCCGCGGGCGCGGCGCTCGACGCGATGATTCGACGGCTCGAGCCATCGCGGCTGGTCGAAACGTCGGCGGATCCGGGCTGATCCGGATGACGACAATGATCGTCGCGTCCGCCCGCGGCTCGCTGCAGGCTCTGAACCGCGTGGTCTCGCTGTTGCGCGGGCGCGATTTCCGGATCGCCTCGCTGACGACCATGGCCTCGGAGACGAGCGAGGTGGTCCGCTTCGCGATTGCGGTGGACGCCTCGCGCACACGCCCGGCGCGCGTCTCCTCGTGTCTCGACAAGCTCGAAGAAGTCTGGGGCGTCCGCGAACTTCCGCCGTCCGGCGCGGTGACGCGCGAGCTCGCGCTGGTCAAGGTCGCGGCGGCGGCGCTCGGCGCTGAGCCGGTCGTATCGTCTCTCGCCGCGGGATCGACGCGCGTCCTCGAGCGCAATGCCGACACCGCGATTCTCGAGATCACCGGCGCGACCGCGGACGTCGAGGCCGTCGTTCGCGCGCTGCCAGCGGCGTCGGTGATCGAGGTCGCCAGGCTTGGCCCGCTGGTGATGTCGCGCGAAGCCCGGCCGACGACCGCTGCGAATCCGCCGCGATTGCGCCAGACGTCTTAATCCGGGGGCGGCAAGGCTGAAAACGTGCGCTTGAGGCAGCGCAGCGCGAAGCTCGTCCGCGAGTGGTTGATGCCCGGAATCTTGTACAGCTTTTCACGCAGGAAGCGCTCGTACGACGCTGTGCCCGCCACCGCCACCTTGATGAAATAGTCGGTATCCCCGGTCAGCAGATAGGCTTCTACGACCTCCGACAGCTTCGCCAGCGCCACCTCGAACCGGTGCAGCGCCTCATCGTCGTGGTGTTCCAGCGTCACGTACACGAAGGCGGTGTCGGGCAGGCCGAGGAGGCTCTGGTTGAAGATGGTGACATATTTTTCAATCGTCCCCTGTTTCTCGAGATTGCGCACGCGCGTCCAGCAGGGGCTCGGCGACAACCCGACGCGCGAGGCGAGCTCCGTGTTCGATAACCGCGCTTCCCACTGCAGCTCCTTCAGAATCCGATAATCGATCTCGTCCACCGCATCCCTCCCACAAGTGAAGCGCCTGATCGAAACAAAACAGATGATAGTTCAAGTTTTAAGGGAGAATATTCCGCGAAGAGTAGGAACGTAAGATAGTCCGAAAGGATCTTTGCGGGTGCAGGCCATAGAATTGGCAGCGAGAATCTGAATGAGCACCTCGGCCAACGGCACGCTCGTCAGCTGGTTTCGCGACCTGGACGACCTGGATCTCACCCGGGATCTGGAAGGGCGTTCGCTGCGCGTGACCGTCGACGGGGTTTCCTGGGAACCGACCCGTCTGCCAGACCTGCCGGCCGAACGCTATCTCGAGTTGTATTACCACATGGCCTTGACGCGCGCCGTGGACCGCGACATCGTCAAGCTCTCACGGAAAGGCCTGGCCTTCGGGAAACACCTCATGTGCACGGGCAACGAGGCGAGCGCGGTCGGCGCCACGCACGCGCTCGCGCCAGAGGACTGGATCACGTTAGGCATTCGCGATCTGGGCGCGTTCGTGGCGCGAGGCGTCGATCCCGCGCGGCTGCTCGCCCAGGCGTGCGGCCGGACGACGGGCCTGACGAGCGGCTGGGACGGCAGCCTGCACATGGGGAGCCGGCACCACCGGATCGCCGGGCTCGTCAGCCACCTGGGCACGCTGACCGCGATTGGCACCGGCCTCGCGTTTGCGGATCAGTACCGCAAGACCGGCAACGCCGTGCTGTCCATTGTCGGCGAAGGATCCACGAGCACGGGCGACGTGCACGAAGCGCTGAACATCGCCTCGGTGCTCCGGCTGCCAATCGTGATTCTGATCGAAAACAATCAGTGGGCGTTCGGCACGCCGTCACGGTTGCAGTACGCCGTGCCGACGCTCGCGCTCAGGGCGCTCGCGTACGGCAGTCACGTCGAGGGCTACTGCATCGACGGCACCGACGTGCTCAGCGTGTACCAGACGGTGCACGAGGCGCTCGCGCGGGCGCGGACGTCGCTCGGCATCACGATCATCGAGTCGGTGTCGATGCGTCTCGAAGGGCACTCCCTGGCGGATCCGTTTACGCGGTACGTCCCGGCGGGACAGCTCGAGCTGTGGCAGAAGAAGGATCCCATCGCGAAATTCCGCGCGCTGCTCCTCGATACCGATCGGGCCGGCGCCAAGGAGCTGTCGCTGATCGACCAGCGCGTTGCGGACGAGGTGCGCGCGGCATCGGTGACGGCCGAAGCGGGCGCCGCGCCCGACGCGACCGATATCGAGTCGCACGTGTTCGTGCCGGCGCCACCGGCGCCCGCGGAGTCGATCGCGCCCGCCAGCGAGGGCACCACCGCGCCGTACTACAAAGCGCTTCATGACGGCCTGCAGGAAGAGATGGACCGCGACCCTTCCGTGTTTCTCATCGGCGAGGACGTGGGGATTTCGGACGGCGCGTTCAAGATCACGGCCGGACTCTCGAAGCGCTACGACAATCTCGATTGGAACAACTACTGGGACCGAACGACGCGCTTCGCGCAGCGCCGGGTGATCGATGCGCCGATTGCAGAAGCCGGGTTCAGCGGCCTCGCGCTCGGCGCGGTGCTCGGCGGCCTTCGCGCCGTCGTGGAATTCCAGTACGCCGACTTCGCGTCGGAAGCCTTCAAGATGATCGTGAACTACGCCGCCACCCAGACGGTGCGCGGCATGGGACCGGTGCCGATCGTGTTCCGGCTGCCGTCAGGATGGGCGCCCAACACGTCGCTGTACCACTCGGTCAATCCTGAATCGTGGTTCGCATCGACGCCGGGGCTGAAGATCGTCGCGCCCATCACCGCCTACGACGCGAAGGGCCTGCTCAAGGCGGCGATCCGCGACGACAACCCGGTGCTGTTTCTCGAGTACAAGGCGCACTACCGGACCGATCCGGCTCGACTGCCGCCTGAGCTGAACCTCGCCGTTCCCGACCGCGACTACGTGGTGCCAATCGGCGCCGCGCGCGTCGCGCGGGAAGGATCGGCGCTCTCGCTCATCACCTACGGCTCTCAGGTGCTGCGCGCGCTCGCCGCGGCGGATCAGATCGGCCGCGAAGATGGCGTCTCCGTCGAGGTCATCGATCTGCGCACGCTGGTACCGTGCGACTACGCGGCCATCACGAAGTCGGTCGAGAAGACCAACCGCGCGCTGGTCACGTGCGAGGCGCCGCGGACGGGCGCCTTCGGCAACACCATCGTGACCGAGATCGTCCGCCGCAGCTTCGATCACCTCGACGCGCCCGTCCTGCTGGTGGCGGCCGCCGACACGCCCGTGCCGTTCGCCCCCGCGCTTGAAGAGGCCCATCTGCCGACGACGGCGAAGCTGGTCGCGGCGATTCGCCAGACGCTGGCCTACTAATCCCACATGACGACACGCGTCGAAACCGAGACCCTTGCGCTGGCCGACGACGAGAAGCTGTTCTCGGACAGCGTGTACCAATTTGCTGATCGCGAAGTGCGCCCGTACGTGCGCGAGATGGACGAGCACGCGGCGCTGCGCCAGGAGCTGCTGCCGAAGCTGTTCGATCTCGGCGTGATGGGCATCGAGATCCCGCCGCAATACGAGGGGGCGGGCGCCACCTTCTTCCACGCGGTGCTCGCGGTCGAGGCCCTGTCACGCGTGGACCCGTCGGTCGGCATCCTGGTGGACGTGCAGAACACGCTCTTCATCAACGCGCTGCTCCGCTGGGGCACCGAGGATCAGCGGCGTCAGTACTGTCCGCGTCTCGCCAGCCGGACCGTCGGCGCGTACGCGCTATCGGAGGCCGGTTCGGGGAGCGACGCGTTTGCGATGGCGACGCGCGCGCGCCGCGCGGGCGACGACTTCCTGCTGACGGGCCGCAAGCTCTGGATCACGAACGCGAAAGAAGCGGACGTGTTCATCGTGTTCGCGAATGCCAAGCCGGAAGACGGGCACCGCGGCATCACCGCGTTTCTGGTCGAGCGCGGCTGTCCGGGCTTCGCGGTCGGCAAGAAGGAAGACAAGCTGGGCATTCGCGCGAGCAGCACGTGCGAGCTGCTCCTCGAGGACTGCCGCGTGCCTCACGCCAACGTGCTCGGCGAGGTCGGCAAGGGCTACAAGGTCGCGATGGAAACGCTCAACGAAGGGCGGATTGGCATCGGCGCGCAGATGGTCGGCGCCGCCCAGGGCGCGCTGGACTACGCGCTGAAATACGTCCAGGAGCGCAAGCAGTTCGGCCGGCCCATCGCTGATTTTCAGGCAGTGCAGCATCAGCTGGCCCGCGCGGCGACCGAGCTCGCGGCGGCGCGCCTGATGGTGTACTCGGCGGCGCGCCTGCGCGACACCGGCCAGCCGTTTCTCATGCAGGCCGCCATGTGCAAGCTGTTCTCCTCGGAGATGGCCGAGCGGGTCACCTCGCTGGCGATCAATCTCTTGGGGGGCTACGGCTACGTCAAGGATTACCCCGTCGAAAAACTCTGGCGCGACACGAAGATCGGCCAGATCTACGAAGGCACCTCGAACCTGCAATTGCAGACGATTGCCAAGCAGCTCCTCGGTTGATTCGAGGAGATTGGAACCCGATGAGCACAATCAAGGAATCAGCGCCCGTCTACACCACGATTTCGGGCCGGGCGATCGCGCCGCTCTACACGCCGGGCGATGTGAGCGGCATCGACGCGGATCGCGACATCGGACGGCCGGGGGCGTTTCCGTACACGCGCGGGATTCATGCGTCCGGCTACCGCGGGAAGCAGTGGACGATGCGCCAGTTCGCCGGGTTCGGCACGCCGGAAGAGACCAACGCGCGCTACAAGGAGCTGCTGGCGGCGGGCGGCACAGGGCTGAGCGTCGCGTTCGATCTGCCGACGCTGATGGGACGCGACCCTGACCACGAGCTGTCGCTCGGCGAGGTGGGGAAGTGCGGGGTCAGCATCGCGTCGCTCGCCGACATGGAGCGCCTGTTCGACGGCATCTCGCTCGCGGACATCACGACGTCGATGACGATCAACTCGCCGGCGGCGATGATCTTCGCGATGTATCTCGTGGTCGCGGAGCAGCAGGGCGCCGACTGGAAGACGCTGTCGGGCACGCTGCAGAACGACATCCTGAAGGAGTTCATCGCCCAGAAGGAATACATCTTCCCGCCGCGTCCGTCGATGCGGATCATCACCGACATCTTCGCGTTCTGCACGAAACAGGTGCCCGTCTGGAACACCATTTCCGTCAGCGGGTATCACATCCGCGAAGCCGGCTCCACGGCGCTGCAGGAGCTTGCCTTCACCTTGCGCGACGGCCTCGAGTACGTCGAGTGGGGCGTCCGGGCGGGTCTCAACGTCGACGACTTCGTGCCGCGCATGTCGTTCTTTTTCAACGCGCACAGCGACTTTTTCGAGGAGATTGCCAAGTACCGCGCCGCGCGCACGATCTGGGCGCACGCGATGCGCGATCGCTTCGGCGCCCGGAGCGAGCGTTCGTGGAAGCTGCGGTTCCACACGCAGACAGCGGGTGTGTCGCTCACCGCGCAGCAGCCCTACAACAACGTCGTGCGGACGGCGATTCAAGCGCTCGGCGCGGTGCTCGGCGGCACCAACTCGTTGCACACCAATTCGCTCGACGAGGCGCTTGCGCTGCCGACCTCGCGCAACGTCACGATCGCGCTCCGGACGCAGCAGATCATCGCGGCCGAAACGGGCGTCGTGAACACGGTCGATCCGCTGGGCGGCTCCTATTTTGTCGAGCGGCTGACCCAGGACATGGTCGACGGCGCGCTGGACTACTTCGCGCGCATCGATGCGATGGGCGGCATGGTGGAGGCGATCGAGCTGGGCTTTCCGCAGCGGGAGATCGCCGACGCGTCCTACCGGTTCCAGCAGGCCGTCGACTCGCACGAGAAGGTGATCGTCGGGGTCAACGACTTCGTACAGGACGATGACGATCCGATCGAGGTGCTTTACATCGACGGCGGCGCTGCCGAACGTCAGCTGGCGTCGCTCGAGCGCGTCAAGGCCAGCCGGGATCGGGCACGCGTCGAGAGAGCGCTCGATCGCCTCCGGCAGGCGGCCGGCACCACGGAGAATCTGATGCCGCCCATCGTCGAAGCGGTCCGTGCCTACGCGACCATCGGCGAGATGTGCGACGTGCTCCGCGACGTGTGGGGTGCGTACGAAGAAGTGCCGACGATCTGACGCCCGACTAGGGATCGTGCTCGGCTTCGATCCGCCGGATGGTTTCGACCTCGGCGTGCTGCTTGTCCCGAACCTCCTTCATGCCCGCACGCCGCGCCTGCTTCAGGTGCGCCTGCTGCGTTCCGTCGGAGTTCACGGCGAACATCGACAGCAGTCGCTCCAGATCGGTGCTCTGGCACGACGGACACGACGGCAGTGCCGGGTCCGGTGGGTTCGACGGCCGGATGAAGTGCTCGAACCGTGCGTGGCATGCCCGGCACTCGTACTCGTAAATCGGCATGCGACCCCCTTCAGTGTTTGGGCTTCTCGGTCACGGCGACCTTCGCCAGCGCGCCGGGTTCGGCGACGAGATCGGTCGTGCCCGTCGGCACCCCGTTGAACTTGAACAAGAAGCCGAGGATATCGAGGTACGTCTGCGGCGACAGGCTGCCCGGGTCGCTCTGTGGCATGGTCATCTGGATTTCGTCGAGCATCTCGGCGACGGTATGTTCGCGCCATCGGATGAAGAAATCGATGCCCGTGAGCGGCGGTCCATCGCTGCCGCTGAGATCGTCGCGATGGCAGACCGTGCAGGATTTCTTGTACTGCGCCTGTCCGCGCGCGGCTTGGGCCTCCGAGAACACGCGATCCCACACGGTTGTGGCTTCGGGTGCCGGAGCGACGGCGCGCGGCGCCGCCGCGCCGTAGCCGGTGCCGATTGCGACGAGCG
This sequence comes from Vicinamibacterales bacterium, assembly GCA_035939575.1. Lineage (GTDB taxonomy): Bacteria > Acidobacteriota > Vicinamibacteria > Vicinamibacterales > CAVVIG01 > DATKHR01. Next base: position 45,629 of record DASZFS010000500.1, read on the forward strand.
CGATCGCCGATGAGACGAAACGACGGACAGATGACGGCTGCTTCAGCACGGTGACCCGGTCCCGCAATCGTGATCGCGATTATAACTGCGCGCCGCGGCGCCGGTGCCGCGGCACTGATGCTTGACTCGCCGTCGGGCTGTGCGTAGGCTCCGCGCGAACTGTATTCCTCGAATCCTGACCGAGGCGTGAGGAGATTCATGAGATTCCAGACAATCGCCGGCGCGAGCGCTGCTGTCGTCGTGCTCGTGGCAGGCATGGCGTGGCGGCAGGCGCCGCAGGTGCTCGCGGCGGCGCAGAAGGCCGACCAGATGCCGATCTTCCAGTACGACCCGACCTGGCCGAAGATGCCGCTGCCGCACGACTGGGCGCTCGGCACGGTGACGGGCGTCGACGTCGACGAGAAAGAGCACATCTGGATCATTCATCGGCCGCATACGCTGCTGCACAACTACGAAGACGGCCTGGAGCACAATCCGCCGACAGCGCTGTGCTGCCGGATGGCGCCGCCGGTCCTCGAGTTCGATCAGGCGGGCAACCTGCTGCGCTCGTGGGGCGGGCCGGGCGAGGGGTATCAATGGCCTCAGCACGCGCCGGCCGACATGCACGCGCCGTCCAACAGCCTGGTCGCGTCGTGGAACGGCGAACACACGATCTACGTGGACTACAAGGACCACGTCTGGATCGGCAACAACGCCGGCATGGGCAGCGATGGCCACATCCTGAAGTTCACGATGGACGGCAAGTACCTGCTGACCGTCGGCACGGTCGGCAAGGGCAAGGGCAGCAACGACACGACGACGCTCGGGAAGCCGACGGGCGTGGCGGTGTATCCGCCGACGAACGAGGTGTTCGTCGCGGACGGTTACACCAACAAGCGCGTGATCGTGTTCGACGCGGACACCGGCGCCTACAAGCGCCACTGGGGCGCGTACGGCAAGAAGCCGGACGATTCGGTGCGCGAGCGCTACGTGCCCGGCGGTCCGCCCGCGCAGCAGTTCAACACGCCGCACGGCCTTGGCCTCAGCAACGACGGCCTCGTGTACGTGACCGATCGGGGCAACTGCCGGATCCAGGTCTTCAAGGTCGACGGCACGTTCGTCAACGAAGTGTTCGTCGCGCCGCAGACACCGCAGGGCTCGGCCTTCGACGTGGCGATGTCCGCGGACAAGGCGCAGCGGTTCCTGTACATGCTCGACGGGCGCAGCGACAAGGTCTGGATGCTGCGGCGGGCCGACCTGAAGATTCTCGGGAACTTCGGCTGCGGCGGTCATTTCCCCGGATGCTTCACCACGCCGCACAACATGGCGACCGACGGGAAGGGCAACATCTACGTGACCGAGAGCGCGGAGGGCAAGCGCGTGCAGCGGTTCCTCTACAAGGGATTGGGCCCGGCGCAGCTGCCGTAACCGAAAGGCGAGCACTACATGCACAACGGCAAGCAACACCTGGTCGTCGCGACTGCCCGCGCGGAGGACTGTGAGCTGATCGCCTTCGCCCTGGCCGGCACATCCGGCCGCTGATCGTCTCAGCGCGTCGCAACCCGTCCGCCGGTCCCAGCCGGCGGCGGGTTGGCGCCTTCTCCGCCCACTCCCACTTCCCCTGTCACACATTTCTGCAGCCCTCGGTCCGGCGCTTCTGTCGGTCCACTTGCGCCTACGAAGATCGTCTGCCAAGAAGAAAATTTGTCACTTGAGCGATGCGAGGGCAGGTTGTTCTGAAAAGAGACAATCTTGGACAAGATTCGACAGTATATTCGGCGGCTTTCTCCGTAACATTCCATGTACGGGGACGCGACAAAAATGGCGCGGAATGGAGTCCGGCGCGTGCGTTTCATTCAAGTTTGTGTCCGACCAACAGGGTCCAGAGAGAGATGACTAAGCCGCTCGTGCCCCATCCCGTGGCGATGCTCTTCCCGGAGCTTTCTGCCGCCGATTACGCAGCCCTCAAGGAGGATATTCGGCTCCACGGCGTGAAAGTGCCGATCCTCGTCCACGGCGGCCAGATTCTTGACGGTCGCCACCGGTACCGCGCCTGCCGCGAGCTGGGCGTGCGCTGCCTGGTGGTGGAGTGGAACGGCTACGACCCGTGGCTCGAGGTTCAGTCGCGCAACCTCGTCCGTCGTCATCTCGCGAAGGACCAGGTTTACGCCATCCGCAAGCTCGCCGCCCAGCAGTTCCCGGAGCTGGCCAAGGCGATCGAAGCGGAGCGGGAGAACGCGAAGGCTCGCAAGGCCCAGGCGAAGGGGCAGCCGCGCGGCCAGAAGGCACTCCTCCGGTCCCAGGACCTTCACAGAGAATCGGCCGATCGCATTGGCGCGCAGATTGGCGTCTCGGGCACCACCGTGAAGCGCGTCGATCGGCTCGCGCGCGAGGCACCAGAACTCCTCCCGCGCGTGGCCGCGGGCGAGTTGTCGGTGAAGCACGCGCTGCGCGAAGTCTCGCGGAAGAACGAGAAGGACGCGCGCGCCCGCTTCACGCCGGCCGCGCAGGCAGCGTCCGAGGCCGAGGCGGTCGATCGAGCGCTGCATCGGATCGAACTGCTGATCCGCGCCGAGTGGAGCAAGTGTCCGTCCGGTCAGCGCGCGAAGTTCCTGCACACCCTCCAGCGGCAGGTGCAGAAGCTGATGCCGGAGCAGCGTGCGGCGTCAGGCTCGCATCGCAACACCATCCGCATGGTCGGCTCGCCGAAGCCGAGCGAAGCCATGCGCGCCTCGCACTGACAGCCGCGCGACGTATCACGCAGCTGTCCTGCGACGATCGCGGAGTGGACCTCCTGGGGTCCCTGGGGTCATTGCCCTGAGGGACGCGGCGGCGTCAGCGTCAAGACGAACTCCAGACCGGGCGCGACGATCACGTCACCTTTTTCCGGTACACGGTTGTCGCGGAGCGTGAGTCCGGGTACGCGGGTCGTGCCAGGGCTCGCCCAGCCGACCGACGCACCGCGGAAGAGACCTTGCGCCGGAACCGTCCCCGCCAGGGTGAACGAATAGAGCTGCTTCTCCGCGGGCGCGTAGCGCGGCGATTTCCACACCATCGTGTCAGTGTTCTTCGCGGCGTCGTGACTCACGCCTTGATAGCCTGGTCCCGTGGCGGTCGCGACGGTCGTGCCCGCGGGCACCGGCACAGAAATCGTGACGTCGGTCGCCGTGAGCCCCTTGCCGGCGATCGCTTCATTCCACACCGTCATCGTGTACGCGCCTGGCGCCGCGCCAGCTTCGATCGACGCGGAGATTGGCACGCGCAGTCCCTCGTCCATCATGAACTTGAAGATGTCGCGCAGCACCGACTCCGGCATCCTCTCCGGCGAAAAGACGCCCATCGTCGCCGGTGCGGTCTTGTAGACGATGGTCTTGAACTCGTCGAAGGTGACGCCGTTGCCGATGCGCCCGAGATCGCGGCGCGGATGAATCAGTTCCTCGCCATGGCACTGGCCGCAGCCCATCGAGATGAACTGGCGCTGCACGACGGGGCCACCGGCTGCGGGCATGCCGGTGCGCCATTTGCCCGTTTGCGCCGGCTTTGGCGCGGCCTGCACGAAGGCCCAGATGTCGGCAATCTTCTGGTCGGTGAGATAGGGGAAGGTGGGCATCACGCCCCAGGGTTGCTTGATGGCGCGAGCGAACTGCTCGTAGGTGAGGCCGCGGCCGCCGGCCAGCTCCGGTCCGAATCCGCCCTCGGCGTTGCCGCCGTGGCACAACATGCAGAACGCGCCTCCGGCCTGGCCGGAGAACAAGCGGCGTCCCATGGCGGCGTCGCCCTGCGGCGCGGCCGGTGCGGGCGTTTGCGCCGCGAGTGTTGTGCTCAGCACGGTGCCCGCGAGCAGCGCGCCCAGTAGTGTCGTGTTCATGTCGTGTCCTCTGCGGGGGTTTATCCGTGATGGCGGGAGGGTTGTCAAGATTCTACGCGATGTCTCGGGGCTGCCTGGTCCGTGAGGCGGCTGCCATTTGTCTCCGAAGGCGTACAGCCGGCTCGCGCGGAATCCAGATAACCGTAGCGGATGCGACGAAATCGTATCGGCATCGCGACTTTGAAGGCTTCGATTCTCCGGGTCTGCAATATAGTCCCTCCGCCGCGCCTGAATGACGTTCGCGTGGTGACCCTCATCCTAGGGAGAGAACAGATGACGCCGGAGAGACGTGTAATCGGATTGATGTTGTGCGTCTGCCTGCTCGCGCCGGTCGCGGCGCGTGCGCAGAGTCTTGGCGGAACGATCGCTGGCATCGTGAAGGACGATTCGGGTGCGGTGATCCCGGGCGTGACCGTCGAAGCGGCGAGCCCCGCGTTGATCGAAAGAGTACGCACCGTGGTCACGGACGCTCAAGGCAACTTCAAGATCGTCGATCTCCGGCCGGGCGTGTATACCGTGACGTTTTCTCTCGCGGGCTTCAGCACCGTGAAACGCGAGGGGCTCGAGCTCACCAGCGGGTTCACCGTCCAGGCGAACGCCGAAATGAAAGTGGGCCAGGTGGCGGAAACCATCACGGTCACCGGCGCGACGCCAGTCGTCGACGTACAGAGCGCGCGGACGCAGCAGATGCTGCGCGCCGAAACGCTCGATGCGCTGCCGTCGGGCCTTCACGACCTCACCGCCCTCGTGACACTCACGCTTGGCGCCACCACGTCGACGCTGCACAACGACGTCGGCGGCAACCAGGGCGAGTTGAGCACGGGGATCGCGATTCACGGCAGCAAGGGTGACGATTCCCGGACCAATTACGACGGCATGAACACGAACGTGTTCTACGGCGGCGCCGGCGGCCAGCAGCGCATCTACAAGTTCAATACCGTCGGCGTCACCGAGACCGTGATCGACACCGGCTCGAGCAGCGCCGACACCGAGACCGGTGGCGCCAACATCAACATGGTGCCGAAGGACGGCGGCAACCGGTTCAGCTTCCTCGGCTCGTGGAACTACACGGGCTCCGGCCTTTCGTCGGGCCAGCTGCCTTCCGATCTCATCGCGCGCCAGGTCTCGACTGACAACCCCAATCAGAACTCGATGAAGAAGGTGTACGACTACGGCATCGGCGTCGGCGGGCCGATCATGAAGGACAGGATCTGGTTCTACTCCGCCAACCGGTGGTGGGGGAACCAGGCGTACATCGCGGGGAACTACTTCAATAAATCCAGCAATTTCTACACCTACGTCCCGGATCTGAACAATCCGGTCTACAACGACCAGCACTACAAGGACTTCGGCGGCCGCATCACGATTCAGGCGACGGCCAAGCAGAAGTTCACCTTCTCGGAGAACTGGCAGAGCGCGTGCGCGTGCTGGATGAGCATCACCGGCACGACGGCGCCCGAATCAGTCATCAGCTTCGTCTACGGCCCCGAGAAGATGACGCAGGGCGGCTGGACGTACACCGCAACGAACAAGCTGCTGTTCCAGGCCGGCCTCTCGTATCTGCGGCAGGCGGTCCAGTTCACGGGCCAGGGTTTCGCAGACTTGCCCAACCGCGTGCCGATCTCCGATACCAACTATCCAGGCATCGGCGCGTACTCCTGGGGCGGGCTGGCCCCGTCTGTACAGACCGACAACGGCACCCCGCAGCAGAACGACAATCTCAGCTACCGGTTCGCGACCTCGTACGTCACCGGCTCGCACAACGCGAAGTTCGGTGTTCAGGGGTTGTGGGGCATGTACAACACGCGCGGCAACCAGCCGTTACAGGCCCTGACGAGCAACGGGCCTATTGCGGGCGTGTCGTACGGTTTCGTAGGCGGCGTGCCGAACAGCATCACTGAGTACGCGACGCCGTTCGCCAGCGATGGGCGGATCAAGAACATCGGCATCTACGCGTCGGACCAATGGACGACCAAGCGCCTCACGCTTACATACGGCGCGCGGTACGATCACTTCAATGCGGGCACGTTGCCGATCACCGACCCGGCGGGCCCGTTCATCGGCGCGCGCCAGTTTCCCGCCGCGAGCAACATTCCCAACTACGATGACATCACGCCGCGGCTCGGGGCGGTGTACGACGTCTTCGGGAACGGCAAGACGGCCATCAAGGCGACCTGGGGCCGGTATCTGATTGGACTCGGCGGCGGGTCGCTCACAACGCTCGCACCGGCCAACGCGATCTCCACGAGCGTCAGCCGTCAGTGGATCGACGCCCCGGGGGTCGTCAACCCGGCCACGGGCGTCGCCGGCAACGGCAACTTCATCCCGGACTGCAACCTCACCAATCCCGCGCCCAACGGCGAGTGCGGCCTCGCCAACAACCCCGCGTTCGGCACGTCGATTCTAACCACCTCGTGGGATCCCCGCGCCTCGAGCGGGTGGGGCGTGCGCGAATACAACAACCAGTATTCCGTGTCGATGCAGCACGAAGTCCGTCCGGGCTTCGGCGTGACCATCGGCTATTTCCACACCGACTGGCAGAACGGTCAGGTCGCGGTCAACACCGCGTTGAAGCCGAGCGACGTGAGCTTGTTCTGCATCACGGCGCCGGTCGATCCGCGGCTCGGCGCGGTCAGCGGCCAGCCGGTCTGCGGTCTCGGCAGCACGACGACGACGGAATCGTTCGCGGTGAAGTCGGTCGCGCCGAACACGGTATGGATGCGGCCGCAGGATGCGGGGATCGCCGGTCAGCGCACCGACGTCTACAACGGCGTGGACATGGGCCTGACGCTCCGGTTCGCGGGGTCGGGCGTGCTGTCCGGTGGCGTCACGATCGGGCGCGAGGTCACGAACAACTGCTTCGTGAACAACTACCCGAACGTGACAGGCTACGTTTCCGCGGGCGCGTCAAACGCGATCAGCAACCGCGACCCGAACTACTGCGAGGTGAAGACGCCGTGGTGGGACGGCGTCGGCTCGCAGATCAAGTTCCAGGTGGTCTACCCGCTGCCACACGACTTCCTCGTGAGCGGCGTGTTCAAGGACCTGCCCGGCATTCCGATCCTGGCCAGCATCACCGTGCCGAACGCGGCGGTCGCGCAGGCGCTCGGGCGCAACCTCACGACGTGCGCGGGGCCCACCGGCGCGTGCACTTCGGTCTACAACGCCACGGCGACCGTCATTCCGAGCTCCATCTTCGATCAGCGCTTGAACGAGCTCGATGCGCGGCTCACGAAGCGGTTCCGTCTCGGACGCTCGCGCATCGCCGGCATGCTCGACCTTTACAACGTGTTCAACTCCCGGGTGTCGCAATTGAATAACGTGACGTGGGGCACGCTGGCGTCGCCGACGTCGGCCGCGAATCCGAGCGCGCGCTATCTCGACCCCTCGCAGTTCCTTGGCGGCCGGCTCCTGAAGTTCGGCATGCAGTACGACTGGTAGGCGACATCGGCGACGGATACTCCCTCCTCATCCGACGACCCTGCAACCTGACAGGGCGGGCCCAACGCGGGCCCGCCCTTTTTGTGTCTATACTGGGCGCTATGAGCCCGCTCGAACCACTCGCCCGGCGGACGTTCCTGAGCGCTGGACTCGGTCTGCCGGCGCTTGCCCTCCTGCCCGACGCCGAGGCGCAGCCCGCGGCTGACCTCGAACACGCGAACATCAAGGTCGTCACCGCGATGTGCGAGAGCTGGAAGAGCGGCGACGCGGAGAAGATCGCCAGCTTCGTCACGGAGGACTTCAAGTTTCGAGGCGCCGCGGAGCGGATGGAGTCGCCGCCGACAGCGGATCGGCGGGCGTTCATCGAGAGCATCCGCCGCTTTCTGACCACGGCGAAGGTCGAGATGGTAATCCACGACACCTTCGCCCGCGGCTCGGTCGTCGTCAACATCCACCAGCAGCTCTTCGACGTGAAAGACACGGGGCTGCGCGAAGATTGGTACATCGGCGTGTTCCACCTGGTGGACGGCAAGGTGCGGGAATGGAACGACTACGCCATCGTGCCGTTCTCCTCGCCGCGGATACCGCGGCCGAGCGGCTTCGGCACATTCGTCCACGCGAGCTGACCGGATGAGCGCGCGGCGCTCGTCAGCGATCACGCTGCTCGGCCTCGTGATCCTCCCGGCCTTCGCGGTCCTCGTAACCCTCGGGGCCTCGTCTCCGCGGGCGCAAACTCCACTCTCGTTCGATCGCGCGCTCCTCGATCGCTACTGCGTCTCGTGCCACGGACCGCGGCAGCGCGCGGCGGGGCTCGTCCTCACTGAGCTCGATCCCGCTCACGTGGACCGCGACGCGCGCATCTGGGAACAGGTGGTCGAGCGCCTCCGAGGCGGCACGATGCCGCCCGCCGGGATGCCCCGGCCCGAGCCCGCTGCCGGCCGCGCGTTCGCGGAATCGGTGGAGGCGGCACTCGACCGCGCCGCTGCTGACGCCCCGAGTCCCGGCCGGACGGTGCTCCGCCGGCTGACGCGCGTCGAGTACGCAAACGCGATTCAGGATCTGCTCGACCTCGACATCGACGCGCAGTCGCTGTTTCCCGCCGACAAATCGTTCGACGGTTTCGACAACGCGGGCGCGGCGCTCTCGACCTCGCCCGCGCTGATGGAGCGGTATCTGTCGGCCGCGCGCCGCATCAGCCGGCTCGCCGTCGGCAGTCCTGACATCGGTCCGGCGTTCGCCGCAGCCACCTACGAGGCGCCGCAGGATCTCTGGCAGAGCTCGCGCATCGACGAGGACGCGCCGTTCGGATCGCGCGGCGGCCTGTCCATCCGCCACCGCTTTCCCCTCGACGCCGAGTACCTCGTGCGGATCCATCTTCGTCGAAACATCCTGGGCTACGTGCGTGGTCTCGGAGAGGCGCACGCGCTCGATGTCCGGCTCGACGGAACACGCGTCGCGCGCGTCGCTGTCGGCGGCGAGCACAAGGGCATGCCGGCGCCGCTCAGCTTTTCAGGCGTGATTGCCGGCGACGCGGCGTGGGAAGCGTACGCCGTCTCGGCGGACCAGAATCTCGTCGTGTCGGTCCCCGTGAAGGCCGGTACGCGCGCGCTCAACGTGTCGTTCGCCGACGAGCTGTGGGTGGAGGAGGGCGTGCAGCAGCCGCCGCTCACCGGTCTGGGGTTCAGCTACGACGAATCGCGCACGGCGCCCACCGGGCCGTGGGGCCCTGCGGTGGAAAGCATCACGATCGACGGCCCGTACCGCGCCACCGGCGCGGGGCAGACACCGAGCCGCACACGGCTCTTCGCCTGCCAGCCAGCGCCTGACGACAACGCCGGGCCGTGCGCGCGCACGATCCTGTCGTCCCTGGCGCGGCGCGCGTACCGCCGCGCGATCACTGACGAGGATCTGCAGCCGTTGATCGCCGTCTTCCGCGCGGGGCTCGAGCGGGGCGGTTTCGACGAGGGCATTCGCGCGGCCGTCGAGCGCGTGCTCGTCGATCCGAGTTTTCTGTTCCGTCTCGAGCGCGATCCCCAGGCAGTTGCGCCGGGTGTCGCGTATCGCGTGAGCGATGTGGAGCTGGCGTCGCGGCTGTCGTTCTTTCTCTGGAGCAGCATCCCGGACGGCGCGCTGCTGGACGAGGCGATCGCAGGCCGGCTGCACGAGCCGGACCACCTCGCGGCGCAGGTGCGCCGTATGCTCGCCGATCGCCGTGCGTCGATGCTCGGGGACAACTTCGCGGTGCAATGGCTGGCGCTCCGCCGCTTGAACGACGCCGCGCCCGATCCGGATCTCTTTCCGGAGTTCGACGGCAACCTGCGCCAGGCGTTCGATCGCGAGACGCGGCTCTTCGTGGGCGACGAGATGCGCCGCGATCAGAGCGTGCTCGCGCTTCTCGACGCGGACTACACGTTCGTCAACGAGCGCCTCGCGCGTCACTATGGAATTCCAGACGTGCACGGCAACCAGTTCCGGAGGGTCGCGCTGACCGATCGGACCCGCGCCGGATTGCTCGGCCAGGGCAGCATCCTGACGCTGACGTCGCTTCCCACGCGGACGTCGCCGGTGCTGCGGGGCCGGTGGGTGCTCGACACGTTGTTCGGGATGCCGACGCCGCCTCCGCCGCCGGACATTCCTGAGTTTCCGCCGAGCCATTCGGACGCGGGCCTCTTGTCCGTCCGCCAGCGCACCGAACGTCACCGTACGAACCCCGCGTGCGCGAGCTGTCATGCGCGGATGGACCCGCTCGGTTTCGCGCTCGAGAACTTCGATGCGATCGGACGCTGGCGTGCCAGCGAGTCAGGGCAGGCGATCGATGCCTCCGGATCGCTGCCGGACGGCACGCATTTCTCCGGTGTGGATGAGCTGCGACTCGCGATCCTGAGCCAGCCAGACGGGTTTCTTCGGGCGACGGCCGGCAAGCTGCTGGCCTACGCGATCGGCCGCGGCCTCGAGCCGTCCGACGCGCCGGCGATTCGACGAATTGTGCGAGAGTCGGCTGGCGGCGGGTATCGCTGGTCGGCCATGATTGAAGGCGTGGTGAGGAGCGCTCCGTTCCTGATGAGAAAGACGGCGTCATGAAGGGCAGGGCCCATCTTCCCCGCAGAACGATTCTGCGGGGCCTGGCGGCGGCCGTCGCGCTGCCGTTTCTCGACGGCATGGTGCCGGCGTTCGCCGCGCCGGCGATGACCAGGCGGTTGAGCGTCGTCTACCTGCCCAACGGCATCCGGATGGAGCACTGGACGCCGGCGGCCGAGGGCACGGCCTTCGACCTGCCGCCGATTCTCACGCCGTTGCAGCCGTTTCGCGATCGCCTGGCGATCGTCAGCGGTCTGAAAAACGGTCCGCCGCACTACGCCGTGCATGGGGCGGCCAGCACACGCTTCCTGACGACGATGCCGCCGGCGAGCGCGTCGGCTGCGGTGGTTGAAGCCGGCATCTCGATGGATCAGCTGGCGGCGAAAGAGTTCGGCACCGAGACCGAGCTCGCGTCGCTCGAGCTGACGCTGGAGTCCGGTTTTGCCGGCGTCTGCGACGTCGGATCGAGCTGCGTGTACACCGACACCGTGGCGTGGCGCGGTCTCTCGACGCCGCTGCCGATGGAGCACAACCCGCGCGCGGTGTTCGAACGCCTCTTCGGCGACAACGACGCGATCGGCCGCTCCGCGCAACTCGCGCGGTTGGGGAGCACGCGGAGCATTCTCGACTCGGTCGCAGAAGCGGCCACGCGCCTCGCTCGCACGCTGGCCGCGGACGACCGCGCCAGGCTGGACGAGTATTTCGAAGCGCTGCGCGACATCGAGCGGCGCATTCAACTGGCCGAACGGCAGGACCGGGTGGCGCTGCCGGAGTTCGGCCGCCCCATCGGCGTGCCGCGCAGTTTCCCCGAGCACGCACGGCTGATGTTCGACTTGCAGGTGCTCGCGTACCAGGCGGACGTGACGCGCGTCATCACGTTCATGACCGGCCGCGAGTTGAGCGGCCGCTCGTATCCTGAGATCGGCATCCACGACGCGCACCATCCCATCTCGCACCATCAGGGGGACCCGGAGAAGCTCGCGAAGCTGACGACGATCAATACGCATCACGTCGCGCAGCTGGCGTACTTTCTCGAGCGGCTGCGATCGTCTCCAGACGGCGACGGGACGCTGCTCGATCACACGACCATTCTCTGCGGCGCCGGCATGAGCGACGGCAATGCGCACGCGCCGGACAACCTGCCGGTACTCGTGGCTGGCGACGGGCCGTGGCCGGCCGCGCGCGGCCGTCACATCCGGGTGGCGGGCGACACGCCCATCGGGAATCTGCACGTCACGCTCCTCAACCATCTGGGCGTGCGTGTGGATCATTTTGGCAACAGCACGGGCGTGTTGCCTGGACTCTAGCGACGTGCCGCGGCGCGGGTGTCTCGTCCTCGTGCTGCTCGCGAGCATCAGCGTCGGCGCGGCGGCGGCGCCGGGGGACGACGACCAGCGCCTCATCGACGCCGCGAAGCAGCAGGATCTCCCTCGCGTCCGTGCGCTCGTCGCCCAGAAGGTCGATCCGAATGCGCCGCAGCCTGACGGCGCGACCGCGCTGCACTGGGCCGTCCATTGGGACGACCTGGCGATGACGGACGTGCTGCTCGCCGCCGGCGCGCGCGTCAGCGTGGCGAACGATCTCGGCGTCACACCGCTGGCGCTCGCCTGCGAAAACGGCAATGGCGTCATCGTCGATCGGCTGCTCGCGCGCGGTGCCGATCCGAACGCGGCGTTTCCCGGACGTCCGCCGGCCCTCATGCTGTGCGTGCGCAGCGGAAGCGTTGCGGGCGTAAAGGCAATGATCGCCCGGCGCGCGAATGTCAACGGCAGAGAGCCGCTGCGCGGTCAGACCGCGTTGATGTGGGCGGCCGCGAACGCTCAGCAGGAGATCGTTCGCGCGCTGCTCGTGGCGGGCGCAGACGTGCGTGCGCGGTCGCAGCTGACGCACCTCACGGTCAATCGCGCCGATCCCAACGACATCTACACAGGCGTGGTTGGCGAGATCCCGGGCGGACGAAGCACGCCGCTGCTCTTCGCGGCGGCCGGAGGCAGCGCCGAGATCACGAAGCTGCTGCTCGACGCCGGCGCCGACGCGAACGAGGCGTCGCCGGCTGGTGAAAGCGCGCTGCTGATCGCGGTCCATAGCGGACACGACGACTGCGCCACGCTGCTGCTGCAGCGCGGCGCCGATCCGAACGCGAGCGGCGCGGGCTACACCGCGCTGCACGCGGCGGTGCTGCGCGGCAGCGCGGGCATGGTCAGGACGCTGCTGGCGCGCGGCGCTGGCGTCGATCCGCGGATCGCGCACGGCACGACGACCATTCGCGCGGGTCGAGGCTTTGTGCTGCCGGAAACGCTGGTCGGCGGCACACCGTTCCTGCTCGCGGCGAAATTTCTCGACCTCGACATCGCGCGGCAGCTCGTGGCGGCCGGCGCCGATCCGCGAGCGGGTCTGGCCGACGGGACCACCGCGTTGATGCTCGCGGCGGGTCTGTTCGAGACCGGCCCCCTCTTCGACCGGCGGGAACGGATTCTGGTCCAGCCGGACACCGGCGAACCCGCGGCACTCGACATGGTCCAGTGGGTGCTCGGTCTTGGCGGCGACGTCAACTCGGTGAACGTGCGCGGTGACACCGCGTTACACGGCGCCGCGGCGCACGGGTATCGCACCGTCGTGCAGGCGCTCATCGCGCGGGGCGCGCAGGTGGACATCAAGAACGCGAAAGGCGCCACCGCCTTCGACGTCGGCGACGCGCGAGTGAAGGATCTGCTCGTCGGACGCGGAAGAGGCTAGCAAGGTGAGGCAGCGAAGGATAGAATCGGCGCCGCCGGGGGAGATTTCAGATGGTTAAACGTGCGAGCGTTTGGGGAATGGCCGCGGTTGGCTTGTCGGCGGTGCTCAGGTTGTCGAGCGTGACCACGAGCGCGGGTCAGGCGGGCGCGGCTGCGATTCAAGTCGGCGCCAACGATATTGCCGGAGTCGTCAGGAGCTCGGCCGGGCCGGAAGCCGGCGTGTGGGTCATCGCGGAAACACACGATCTGCCGACTAAGTACATCAAGATCGTCGTCACGGACGATCGCGGCCGGTACATGCTGCCGGAGTTGCCCAAGGCCAACTACGAGCTATGGGTACGCGGGTATGGTCTCGTTGACGGACCGAAAGTGAAGAGCGCGCCGGGCAAGAACGTGAATCTCACGGCGACCATCGCGCCGAGCGACAAGGCCGCCGCGGAGTACTACCCGGCGAACTACTGGTTCGCGCTGCTGCAGCCGCCCCCGAAGAGCGACTTCCCGGGGACGGGCAAGGCGGGCAACGGCATCGGCGAGCAGATGGCCACGCAGGGCACGTGGATCGGCTACATCAAGATGATGAATTCGTGCGGGCAGTGCCATCAGCTCGGCACCAAGGCCACGCGCACGATTTCACCGGAGCTCGGGACGTTCAAGAACTCCGTGGACGCCTGGGATCACCGCATCCAGGTCGGCGTCAGCGGTGCCTACATGGACAGCACGCTCGGCCCGCTCGGCCGTCAGCGCGCGCTGGAGGTCTTCGCCGACTGGACCGACCGCATCGCGAAGGGCGAACTGCCGCAGAAGCCGCCGCGTCCGCAGGGCGTCGAGCGCAACGTCGTGATCACCGAATGGGAGTGGGGCAGCCCGACGACATTCGTGCACGACGAGATCTCGACGGCGAAGGTCGATCCCACCGTGAACGCGAACGGACGCGTCTACGGCACCCAGGAGCTGAGCGGCGACTGGATCACGTGGCTCGACCCGGTGAAGAACGAGGTCGGCCGCCTTGACGTGCCCGTCACCAACCCCAAGTCGGGCATGGCGTGGGCGCAGACGATGCCGGAGCCGTCGCCGTACTGGGGCCTGGAAACGCTCTGGAAGGGCAAGCTGGCGCCGCACAACGCGATGTTCGACGCCAAGGGACGGTTGATCATCACCGCGCGTGAAGGCTGCCGCCTCCTCGACACCAAGACGAACACGTTCACCTTCCTCGACGGCTGCAGCGCCGGCCATCACGTGCAGGTGGACGGGAACGACGTCGCGTGGTTCGATGCCGGCGGCGCCGCCGCGTTCGACTTCAAGGTGTGGGACGCGACGCACGACGCCAAGCAGGCCTTTACGCGCTATCCGTTGATCTCAGATACCAACGGCAACGGCAAGGCCGACCCGGTGCCGGCGCGCGGCGTGAAGCCGACGCCGGATCAGGACACCGCACCGAATCCGGGCGGCTCCTACGCCGTGATGTTCAACGCGCCGGACAATGCGGTCTGGGTGTCATACCTCGGCGTACCGGGCGCGCTTGGCCGGATCGATCTCAAGACACGCCTCGCCGAGATCTACGAGCCGCCGTTCCAGAATTCGGCGGCGAAGGTCGAGGGCTACCTCCCGCACGGCATCGACGTCGACACCAACGGCGTCATGTGGACCGGCCTGAACAGCGGTCACCTGGCGAGCTTCGATCGGAAGAAGTGCAAGACACGCTACAACCCGAACGCGGCCCGCCTGGGCCAGCAGTGCGCGGAAGGCTGGACGCTGTACCAGGCGCCCGGCCCGAACTTCAAGGGCGTCACCGAACCGGGCAGCGCCGATTCGTACTACTTGAACTGGGTCGATCAGTTCGACACGTCGGGCCTCGGCAAGAACACGCCGTTCCTGAACGGCAGCGGGTCCGATTCGATCATGGCGCTGGTGAACGGCAAGTGGGTGATTCTGCGCGTGCCGTACCCGTTGGGCTTCATGTCGCGAGGCATGGACGGCCGCATCGACGATGCGAAGGCCGGATGGAAGGGGAAGGGCCTGTGGACGACCCACGCCGAGCAGGCGACGTGGCATCAGGAAGGCGGCAAGACACAAATGCCGAAAGTGATCCACATGCAGATCCGGCCCGACCCGTTGGCGCGCTAGATCGCCGCAACGGTCGTACAATTTGTGTCATGAGTTTCAGAGTCCTCGGGTTCATTGGTGCAGGCGCCATCGTCGGCGCGATGGCGGTCGGCTCGGTCGCGACGTCTGAGGCCCGGCAGGCCAATCCGGAAGCGGCGAAGATCGCGAATCCGGTCGCGTCGACTCCCGAGTCGATTGCGGCCGGTGAGGCCGTCTACAAGCGGCGGTGTTCGGGCTGTCACGGCCTCGACGCGAAGGGCGGGCCGCCGAAGGAAGAATTCCTGAAGCCGGCGCCGAACCTGATCGACGACACGTACGATCACGGTTCGAGCGACGGCGAGATGTTTTACGTGATCAAGAACGGCGTGCCGCCCGAGCTCGTGATGGACGGGTGGGGCGGCCGCATCAGTGATACCGATATCTGGAACATCGTGAACTACCTGCGCGCGCAGGCCAAGAAGAGCAGGTAGCGACGCACAGTCACTGGGAACCCCACGGTTCGCCGGGTTCGCTAGTTCGCGGGGTGCTATCGAACCCCGAGCACCGGGCGAACCTGGCGAACCATGCGAACCGATATGAATCACTACTTTCGTTCAGCCGCGCTTGCCGCCGGCGTCTTGATCTGGTCCATCGGCGTGACGCTCGTCGCGCAAGCGCCGGGGACAACGAAGACGACGAAGGATGGAATCTACACCGCCGAGCAGTCCGCGCGCGGCGAGGCCGTCTACAAGGGCAAATGCTCGTCCTGCCATGGCGATGACCTGACCGGCGGCGGCATCGCCCCCGCGCTGGCCGGCGACGCGTTCTTCGAGCAGTGGTCCGAGAAGAAGCTGAGCGAGCTCTCGAGCGAGATCAAGGACAGCATGCCCGCGGACAAGCCGGGGAGCCTGACGCCCGACGAGACCGCGGACGTGCTCGCCTACGTGCTGAAGTCGAACGGCTTGCCGGCGGGCGCGGCGCCGTTGTCGAACGACGCGGCGGTGCTGGCGCAGGTTTCGATCGCGAAGCCGTAGCGGAGGGCGCCGCTACGGCGCCGACGCCGCGTCGGTACGCTTGACGCCTTTCACGGTCACCGGATCGGTCGCGTAACTCTCGATCGCGATCGCTTTCGCGCCGTCATCGATCGCGACCTTGCCCGCCAGCGACGCTTTTCCCTCACCGACGCCGGCTTTGTTCACGCGCAGCTCAATCACCGTGAACGCGTAGTCCGTCGCGTTGGCCGCGGCCTTCCATGCGGGGCGATCCCAGCTGCCGAGCGGCCGATCCACCGCGAGGATGATGCGCGCGCCGCCGTCGGGCGTCGCCACGCGCCGGGCGGACTTCACGAAGTAGCCAAGACTGCTCGTGCCCGCCCAGACGTAACCGACCGAGGGCGCGGCCTGCAGCGCCTCGGTCCACGCCTTGTCGCCCTTGTCCTTGAACGTCGCCACGAGCTTGGCGGCCTCCTCGTCGGTCGACCAGCGCAGGACGTCAATCTTGAGCGCAACGCCGCTGCCGGCGCTGAGCGCCGCCGTGGTCGCCGTGAAGGACGCGGTGATCGCGGTCTTCGGCGTCTGCGCCGAGACCGGCACGTGCGAGGCCGCGAACAGCAGGAGCGGAGCGAACGCGCGCGCTTGTACGCGCCTGAATTGTTTGAGATCCATCGGCGCAGATTTTACCAACGACGAGTGCCATCGCCAAAGGTCGCGCGCGACACGCTTGAGTCGCCGATCGCGGCTGCCATAGACTGACGGAGGCGTGGCGGCATGACAGGCGGCTATCGGGGCGCGGGCACGGTGGGCGCGGTTGGCGTCGTTATGGGGGGCGCACTCGTGTGGCTCGCCACGGCGGTGGCGGCGCAGCGCCCGGACGCGTTCGTCGAGTCGCGCGACCATCCGGCGATTCAGTACTCCACCCATCCCGTCGACACCAGCGTATCGCGGTTGAGGCGCGACCTCGAGGCGGGCCGCGCGCAGCTGACGTTCGAGAAGGCTGGCGGGTGGCTGCGGTCGCTGCTCAAATCGCTCGACATTCCGGTGGAATCGCAGCTGCTGGTGTTTTCCGAGACCAGCGCGCAGGCGCCGCTCATCACAATGAAGAACCCGCGCGCGTTGTACTTCAACGACGTCACCGCGGTCGGCTGGGTGCGCGGGGGGAGTGTCCTCGAGATCGCCGCTGAAGATCCCCGGGAGGGCGTGATCTTCTACACGCTCGATCAGCGCGCGGACGCACGGCCGGTGCTGAAGCGCAACAACGGGTGTCTCGAGTGTCACCTCACGTGGGACACGCTCGGCGTTCCCGGCCTCACGACCATCAGCACGTTTCCCATGTCGGACGACAAGAACGCCTATGCGTCGGGCGTGGTCGTCGATCACCGCGTCGATCTCGATCAGCGGTGGGGCGGGTGGTACATCACGGGGAAGTCGGTGCCCGCCCGCCACTTCGGAAACCTGCCGGTGATCAGATCCGAGAAGGAGCTCGCGCGGCCGTCCCCTCCGCCGCCGATGCTTCAGTCGGTTGCGGGACTCTTCGACGCGAGCCAGTATCCGACGCCTTACAGCGACGCCGCCGCGCAGATGGTCATGGGGCACCTGGCGCACATGACGAATCTGCTGACGCGGCTGGGATGGGAGGCGCGCGTCCAGTCGCAGCCGACCCCAGGCAAGACGCAGAATGGCAATCGCGTCACCGGTGCCGCGAGCGACCTCGTGGACTACCTGCTGTTCATCGACGAGGCGCCGCTGCCGCGGAAGATCGAAGGCTCGTCGGGTTTCGCCGAGAAGTTTTCGGCCAGAGGTCCGAAGGACGCGCGCGGCCGATCGCTCTACCAACTCGACCTGGAACACCGGATGATGCGCTATCCCTGCAGCTTCATGATCTATGCCCCGGCGTTCGACGCGTTGCCGCAGCCCGCGCTGGACGCCGTGTACCGGCGCCTGTGGCAGGTGCTCTCGGGTGACGACACGTCGAAGCGGTATGGGAAGCTGACGATGGCCGATCGGCAGGCGATTACCGAGATTCTGCGCGACACGAAGAAGAGCCTGCCCCCGTATTTCCGGCCGGGCGGACGGTAGCCCGGTCATGCGTTTCATGCATTCACAACCTCGACGGTGGCGCGCCGCGACGATTGCCGCGGTCCTCCCCATCATCGGCACCATCGCTGCCGCGCAGGGCGCGGGGCCCGCGCGGCGGACGGTCTGGAGCGGCGTGTACACCGAAGCGCAGGCCGCGCGCGGGAAAACGGTGTACGACGCGTCCTGCAGCAGCTGTCACGGCCCGGAACTCGGCGGCCTCGACGGTCCGGCGCTGGCCGGGAATGACTTTCTGCGCAACTGGCTCGAGGACGATCTGAACAGCCTCTACGACAAGATCCATCGCCGTATGCCTGGGGATGCGCCAGGCTCGCTGTCTGAGCGCGAGGCCGTGGACGTCGTGAGCTATCTGCTCCGGATGAATGACTTTCCCGCTGGCGCCCAGGAGTTGACGCCGGACGAGCGCGCGCTGAGCGCGATCCGCGTCGAGGACAAGAGCGGTCCCGGGCCGGTGCCGAATTTTTCTCTCGTGCGCGTGGTGGGTTGCCTGAGTCAGCGGCCGGACGCGCAGTGGGTGCTGACGCGTGGCACCGATCCCGCGCGGACCAGAGAAAGCGCGCCGGACGCGCCTCTCGCGCCCGGCGCAGTCATCGCGCTCGGAACCCAGACGTTTCAGTTGGTGGATTTGGCTGCGTCGCGGCCGGAGCGCTTCAACGGCCAGGTCGTGCAGGTGAAGGGGCTGTTGATGCGGCAAGCCGAAGGGACGCGACTCAACGTCACGTCCCTTCAGGCGGCAGGTCTTACTTCTTCTTGCCCGTGAACTCGCCCTCCATCCCGAAGACGGTGACCGTTCCCTTCAGCTCGTTGGTCCCCGGATCGATTGTTCCGGTGTAGGCGAACGTCAGCGGCATCCCGCTGTAGGTGACGCTGTACTCGAACGAGACATTGACGCCGTTCACCACGCCGGTCACGTCGGCCTTCCCGAGTGGTCCGCCGCAGGAGCCGGTGATCTTCGGCCCCTCCAGCGCGAACGTGCAGTCGCTGTTGACCGCATTGCCCGCGAGCTGAGAGCTGATCACCCACGTGCCGGCCATCGGCCCGCCGCCTCCGGCCGCCGCAGCTGTTCCCCCGTCCGGCGCCGCTGCGCCCGCCGCAGGCGCCGCAGCGTCGGGTTGTGCGCCACCCCGTGCGCGCCCGCGGCCTCGACCGACCATGGTGTCCGCGGTCGGCGTAGGCGCAGGTGGGGGCGGCGGCGGTTTGAGATCCGGTTTCTCCGTCATGGCCGCCGACGTCAGCGCCGCGGTCTCCTTGGGCTGCTGCATCGGCACGACGACCTTGATCCATTTGCCGGGCTGCACAGCGCGCACGCTCTGGAGCACGGCGTCCGGCGCGGATGTCTTGACCGTCAGCGTGTGCTTCGCCGGATCGGCGGACACGAATTCGACCGGCAGGATGTACCCCTCGTCGATGCCCTTCATCACTTCGTACTTCGGCGCGTAGATCACCGTGTCGGCTTCGCCTTTGATCGGCACCCACGTGAGCATCAGCTTATCGCCCGGTTTGTAACCGCCGACGTACGTCGTGACGCCATCGCGAATCTGCACCGTGACGGTGATCGTCTTGGCGCTCTGATCGAGCGACGCCAGCTCGGCATACCAGGTATATGAACGGGGCGCCTGAGCGTCGAGCACGCCGGCGCCGGCCGCGCACAGTGCCGCAGCGACTGCAGCCACGGTTGTGGCGAACTTGCCCATGATGATCAATCCTCCTTGGGTGGACCCAACCGCCCGATTCTGCGGCAACTCTCGGCCGGTCGCAACGTGATTGTTCGGGCCGGGCGGTCCGCGTCATCTTTCGTGCTACCCTCAGCGCCGGTGCAGGGGAGGGCGGGGGCAGTGGGGTACCGAATGCGCCGGCCGATTGTCGCGATCGCGATGGTCGTCGGCGCGTGGTTCACCGCCGGCGTCTCCGCTCGTCAGAACGCGGCCGCGCCCACGACCCCGACGTTCTACCGCGACGTCCTGCCGATTCTGCAAAACCACTGTCAATCATGTCACCATCCCGTGATCCCGGACGAGAACGGGCTCGTCGCGCCGATGTCGCTCACGACGTACGAGGACACGCGGCCGTGGGCGCAATCGATCCTGCGGCGTGTGCAGGCGCACGAGATGCCGCCCTGGTTCGCCAGCGCCCGGACGCGCGGTGTCTTCGAGGGCGAACGCAGCCTCTCCGACGCGCAGATCGGCGTCATCGCCGCCTGGGTGCGCGGCGGCGCTCCGGGCGGGCGGCCCGAAGACGCGCCGCCGCCGCCCCCGCCGGCATCGCACACGGTGAAGGGGTGGGTGCTCGGCGTCCCCGACATCAGCATTGTCGGCGAACCGACCACGATCCCAGACGATGAGACCGACGACCTGACGCAGCATGAGGTCGGACAAATCCCCGAAGAGATGTGGGTGCAGGGCGTCGAGTTCCGGGCCGCGAGTCCGGCCGTGCACCACATGTGCGGGACCGTGGTGCTTCCCGCGTCAGTTGTGGGATCGGAACGCGAGATCTCGCTCGGGTGCGCGGCGCCCGGCGTGGAGCCTCGGATGTTGCCGGACGGCTACGCGCTGCTATTGCCGAAAGGCGCGACGGTCCAGCTCGAAGTGCACGGCCGCAAGAACGCCGGACCCAACACCGCCGTGCGCTATCAGTCCGCGCTCGGTCTCACGCTCGCCAACGGCCCGATCCGGCACCGCGTGCGGTTCAGCGCGATCTCGAACAGCACGTTCGAGATTCCGCCGCGCGCGGAGAGCTGGCCGGTCGGCGCGACGCGGGTCTTCGACAAGGACACGATTATCCTGGCGCTGTGGCCGCACGGCCATTTTCGCGCGGTCGCCGCCAGCTACACCGCCGTCTATCCCAACGGGCAGGTCGAGCGGTTGCTGGAGGTGCCGCAATTCAACCGGGACTGGCAGGAGGTGTATCGCTACAAAGAGCCGAAGCGGATTCCGGCCGGGACACGGATCGACGTAGCATACCGGTACGACAACAGCGTCGCGCGCGGATTACGCCGCGGCTTCGACGCCGCGCAACCGGTGCGGTTCGGCCCACGCGCTGCGGACGAAATGATGATCGGCTTCATCGAGTACACGGAGGCGGCGCCGGTCAATGATGCCAGGGACGCGAGGGGCGTGGTCGATGCCCCGGTCGCGGGTCCGCTCGTCGACGCCGCCGATCGCGATCTCTGGTGGCGGGGCACGGCGTCGCTCCCGTCCTCGAACGACACGGTGCGTGTCCTGTTCCCGCGATTCGAGCTGAGCGAAGCGTCGGCGCCGCTCGAGCGCATGGCCCCCGGCGCGGTCGTCTCGTCCAGCATCAGCGCGGCGATGAAGCTGCGCACCGAGGTCGAGATCGATTTCGGCGCGGTCAGGATTCTGCCCGGCAACGTGGCGAAGGACTTTGCCGGCCTCTATGGGCTCTGGATCAAGAAGTCCGGCGACGGCTGGCGCCTGGTATTCACGAGCGAGCCCGACGTGCTGGGCAGCCAGTGGAATCCGAAGGCGGCGGTCGCTGAAGTGCCGATCCGATACGAGCGCGCGGGTTCAGGGACCGGGCGGTTTGCGGCGGCGCTTGAAGATCAGCCCGGCGGCGGGCGCCTGCTGCTGACGTGGGGCCCGCACCGATGGATCGCGGACTTCACGACCCCGAAGGCCAAATAGGCCAAAGAGACCGAGTAGGAGACTCCAGCATTTTGCCTTCGTTCTTAATCTTCGCCCTGATCGGCGCGCTGACGGCCGGTGCGCCGAACGCCGTCTTACAGGAGCCTGCTGACAA
>DASZFS010000501.1:0-3509 GCA_035939575.1 Vicinamibacterales bacterium
CGCCCTCTGACGACCCTGTCCAACTCTTGAGAACCCTGATCTTTGGGCGAGGCAACTGCACGCGGCCATGAGTCTTCAGCCCGCCTCAGAGTCTGCGGCCTGCCTCAGAGTCTCAGCCCGTTTATGAGACGGGTTGTAGTACCTCACGACTCGTCGGTAGCGCGCTTCAACGCTGCCTGGGCTTCCGCCATCCGGCGGCGGGCGCGCTCGAGCGCGGCTTCGGCTTTCTTGATCTTCGCGACCTTCTCTTTATCGCGTTTTTGAGCCGCCGCATCTGCGCTCCGGCGTCGCGCATCTTCGGCGGCCTTCTTCTTGTCCGTCTTGTCGGTCGGATCTTTCCGGACGTTTTCCACCGGCTCCGCCGGCGCGGCGATCTTCACGCCCGACAGCGCCGCGAACCCGACCGGCAGCAACGGCGTCGTCAGTCGTCCCGGCGCGTCGGCTCTTACCCCGGGCGAGGATTTCACCGGCGTCGCCGGCGTCAGTGACAGCGTCTCCAGTGTGCGGAGCAGCGCATCGGCGGGCGGATGCAGCCCGTCAGCCGCGGCGATCTGCTCGGCGGTCTTCACAGCCTCGGCCAACGCTTGCCGGTGGGCCTCGAGCGCCGCTCGTACGTCGGCGCGCTTGCCCTCGAGCGACGCCACTTGCGCGTCACGCAAGTGGGCGCCGCTTTTCAACAGGCGATCGAACAGCGGCCGCGCGCGCCAGTAGACCTGGTTCACGGCCCACGGGACGACGGTCGGCTTGGCCAGCTTCCGGACCCGGCGCGCGTCGTCGCCGGTCAGCGATCGCGCCAGAGTTGCGCGGGCCTCGATGAACGCTCCGAGGGGGGCGCGATACAACTCGTCAACGCTCGATTCAATCTTCGACTCGAGCTTCGAATCTGGCTTCGAGTCTGGCTTCGATTCTGGCGTAGCCACAGCGGAGGGGGAGTCGGGATCGCTGGCCGTGGAGGCGGCGGACCTACGGGTGCGATACCGTCATCGTGAAGGTCTCGGGCGCAGTGAACGCGCCGACGTCGAACAGGAACACGCAGTAGCTTCCCGGGTAGATGGCGCCGCTCATCACCGGCGTGTTGACGGTGCCAAATGAATTCGTCTGGATGGGTGTGAGCGACCCGACGCAGGTACCGTCGCCTGCCGCGTACGAGAGCACGGTGCCGAAGAACACGCCGTTGTTGGGCGTGAGCGATGTCACCTTGATGGTGTACTCACCTGTCTTGCTCGTCGACCATGGGCTGCCCGGTATCGTCGTCCCTTGCACGGGTATCGTTCCGGTGAACGTGTCCGTCACATTGTTCGCCGGATCCACGACGCCGTTGCAGGCCATGGTCAGCAGCCCGGCGGCGGAAAGAATCGCGACGAATCGTGCCCGCATATTTCGATTCTATCAGCATTCCGAATAGGCCCGCTGACCACGCCGTATCCGCGGCCATGCGGCGCCTATAATCAGCAATCCATGAGGAAGGCCTTAGTCGGGGCGGCCATGCTTGGCGCGTTCGTCGTGGCGCTCGCCGTGACGCCCCCGAGCGGGCCACGGTCGATGCGGCGCTTTGATCCACCGCGTCTGGCGGACCTCGAGGTCCGCATGTGGCAGGCGTACTACTCGAAGTCGCGCGCGCGTCTGTTCGCGCTCCTGGTGACCATGCTGCACGAGCAATACCGGTATTCATGGGCCACGGCCACCCGTGAGGCGGTGCATCTGGCGCGCGCGGCTGCCACGTTTGGCGACCTCACCGGCAACTACGACGTCGTCCTGCCGGACCTCGAGGCGGCCTACGCGACCGCGCGATCCTGGACTGGAGCATCATTCGACGCGCGGGAAGTCGCGCGTGCCGAGCTGGCGTGGTGGGTGGCGCGCCGGACGCCCAGCGCCAGCGGACCTGAGCAGGTCGGGCGGCTGATCGCGGACGAGTACGCGCTCCTGTACGAGACGACGCCCGAGGCGGTGGCGACCGCCGCACTTCTGCGTGCGCAGGCCGCCGCGGTCCGAGACGCACAGGCCGATCATCCCGACTGGGATCGGATCGGCCGGCTGCTGCGCCAGTCCTACGCCGAGCTGGCGGCGGCCCTTGCGAGCGCGAACGTGTAGGGAAGCGAGCTCGCGCCCCGCGTATATAGTTGAAAGCTTATGACGGTCACGACCGCCGCGCCACCGCGCGCGCCGATGTCATTTCGAGACGTGCTCGGGATCGACGTCATGCGCCGGGTCTGGTACGCGCAGATCATCAGCCTGTTCGGCGACTGGCTGGCGCTCTTCGCGGTGATCGCCGTTGTCTCGTTCACGATGCACGGCACACCGCGGCAGATCGTCGGCGTGCAGATTGCCTACATGCTGCCGATCGTCTTTGTCGGGCCCGTTGCCGGCGTCTTCGTTGATCGCTGGCCGCTCAAGCCGACGTTGATCGCGAGCGACCTGATCCGCGCGTGCCTCGCCGTCCTGCTCATTCCAACGGCCAGCGTCTGGCACGTGTATTTCGTGCTCGCCGCGCTGAGCTGCGTCTCCGCGTTCTTCGGGCCGGCCCAGCAGGTGACCATCCGCACGCACGTCCCGCCTCATGGGCTGATATCGGCCAACGCGCTGATGCAGATCGGCTTCATGGGCAGCCGCGTCATCGGCCCTGGCGCCGCGGGCGCCATCGTCGCCACGCTCGGACCGCAGGCCTGCTACGCGCTCGACGTCCTGAGCTTCGTGGTGTCGGCCGCCCTGATCGGGTCGGTGGTCATCGGGCGGAGGACGGCCGCACCGTCGACCGAGTCGTCGTCCAACCGGATCCACCAGATCTGGATTGACATGCGCCAGGGCGTGCGCTTCATCTTCCATCATGCGGCCGTGCTGTTCGTCGTGCTGGCGATGGCGGCCGGACTTTTCACGATCGGCTGCTTCGGCCCGCTCATTGCGATCTACGTGCGGGACTCGCTGCACGCCAGCGCGCGCCTGTTCGGCTTCGTCAGCGGCATGGTCGGCCTCGGCATGCTCGTCGGCACACAGGCGATCCGCAAGCTAGCGGCTCGGCTGAAGGACGACGTGCTGGTGCTGTCGGGTCTGGCGGGCATCGGCCTCGGGGCGTTCATTCTCGGTGCGGTGCCGCACGCCGCGGCGGCGCTCGCGGCGACCTTCACCATCGGGTTCGCGTTCGCGGCCATCATGGTGCCGGCGCAGACGCTGCTTCAGCGCGAGACGCCGCACGACATGATCGGGCGGGTCTCGAGCACGAACATCTCAGTGGCGTTCTGCGCGCAGATTCTCGGCCTGGTGCTGTCCGGGTACCTCGCGGACCTCCTTGGCGTCCGGCTGGTCTTCCTCTTCTGCGCCGGCGTCGCAGCGGTCATGGCCGCGGGCGGCCGCGTCTTCCTCCAGGCGCGGGGCTGAACGCTAGGGATGAAGGCTCTGAGGCGGGCTGAAGACTCATGGTCGCGTGCAGTTGCCTCGCCCCAAGATCAAGATTGTCCAAGGTCGTCCGAGACTGTCCAGGGTTTGCAGCAGGTTGTCAGGACTCGAGGGCGTAG
>DASZFS010000502.1:0-18438 GCA_035939575.1 Vicinamibacterales bacterium
GCAACTGCACGCGACGATGAGTCTTCAGCCCGCGCCAGCCACCGGGCTAATGCCGCTGCAGCTCCGCGACCAGGTCCTCGAGGCGGTCGTAGCTGATGCCCGCGCCCCGCGCCATTCCCGACTTGATGACCATGTCGCGCACCTCCAGCGATGGATAGCGAACCGTCGCCGTCAGTCGCGTCTGGTCGCCCTCCTCGGTGAATTCGCTCGTGACCACCGAGACGCTGTCCGGAAACTGCTCGAAGATCTCGGTGAACACGAGTCGGCTCGGCGGCGTGATCTCCCGGTACTCGCCGTAAAAGGCGACCTCTCCTTTGGGATGGCGGTTCACGAATCGCCACCGGCCGCCGACGCGAAGGTCGATCTCGCAGACGGGCACCGAGTATCCGTCGCCCAGGCGACCCCACCACTGCTTGACATGTTCGGGCTTCGTCATCGCGTCGAAGACGATGCGCCGCGGCGCCCTGAACAGGCGCGTCATGCGTATCTCCTGGTCCGAGGGCGTGGTGACCGTGAAGCTATCGCTGTTGACCGCGTGGCCTGCGACCATGACTCTTCTCCTCCTTCGTTGTTACCTGTTGTAGGTAGTGGTCCAACCGATCGAGCCGCTCTTCCCAGATGTGCCGGTAGCGTTCGGTCCAGTTCGCGACGGCTTTCAAGGGCCCGGCCTCGATGCGACACCGCCGCCATTGCGCCTCCTTCCGCCGCGCGATCAGCCCCGCGCGCTCGAGCACGCGGAGGTGCTTCGAGACGGCGGGCATGCTCATGTCGAAGGGCTCGGCGAGCTCGGAGACCGAGCGCTCGCCCGAGAGAAGGCGCGCCAGGATCGCCCGGCGCGTCGGGTCGGCCAGGGCGGCAAATGTGTGGCTCAGCTGATCGGGTGTCATGTGTATAAAACCACTCAGTTAATTAACCCAATGGTTTTATACAAGACGGCGGCGCCCCTGTCAAGCCTGTCAAGAGGTTGTCGCGGGGCGGGCCCCCGGCACGATCCGCCTGGACGGATGAGAACCGACTTCTCCTCAGAACGGGGCCGAAGACTCATGGCCGCGTGCAGTTGCCTGCGCCCTCGATTGCTAAACGACCGTTACAATCCTTGAGAATCTTGATTGTGGGGCGAGGCAACTGCACGCGACCATGAGTCTTCAGCCCGACGCATCGCGTCGCAACACGGATGTCATCGTCGTCGGCGCCGGGCCGACCGGCTTGGTGCTGGCCCTCTGGCTGACCCGCCTGGGCGTCCGCGTGCGGATCGTTGACAGGGCGCCTGAGCCCGGGACGACCTCGCGCGCGGTTGTCGTGCACGCACGCACGCTTGAGTTGTACCGTCAGATCGGCCTCGCGGACGCGGTCGTCGCATGTGGACGGAGGATGGACGCCGTCAATCTCTGGACGAGCGGCAGGCATGTGGCGCGCGTCGTCTTTGGCGACATGGGCGAGGGCATCAGCCCGTTCCCATACGCGCTCGTCTATCCGCAGGACGAGCACGAGCGCCTGCTGATCGATCGTCTGGCCGGCGCCGGCGTCGAGGTCGAGCGCGAGACCGAGCTCATGACGCTCGAAGAGGCAGCCGGACGCGTGCTCGTCCGATTCAGGCGGGCAGATGGCGTTTCCGAGGAGTGTGAGGCGGCCTACGTCGCCGGCTGCGACGGCGCGCATTCCACGGTACGGCAGTCCCTGGCGATCGGTTTTCCCGGCGGCACCTACAGTCACCTCTTCTACGTCGCTGACGTCGAAGCGCACGGCGCGGCGATGGACGGCGGATTGCACGCGGCGCTCGACACGACCGACTTTCTTGCCGTCTTTCCCATGAAAGGCGACGGCCGCGCGCGACTCATTGGCACGCTGCGCCGAGGAATAGATGTCATAGAAGCCGTGGAGCTCGCGGAGGATCGCCACGAGAACCTGTCGTGGAAGGATGTGAGCACACGCGTCATCGAGTGGATGCGCATCGACGTCCAGCGCGTGAACTGGTTCTCGACCTACCGTGTGCACCATCGGGTCGCCGATCGGTTCCGCAAGGGCCGCGCGTTTCTGCTCGGTGACGCGGCGCACATTCACAGCCCGGTGGGCGGACAGGGCATGAATACCGGCATCGGCGACGCTGTGAACCTTGCGTGGAAGCTCGCTGCGGTGTTGACGGGACGCGCAGACCCATCGCTCGTGGACAGCTACGAGCCGGAGCGCATTGCCTTCGCGCGGCGCCTCGTGGCGACGACCGATCGGGCGTTCACCGCCGTGACGAGCAACGGACCGGTTGCACGGTGCGTGCGATTGCAGATCGTGCCAGCCCTGGCTCCCATGGTCTTCAGGTTTGCGCCCATCCGGCGTTTCATGTTTCGCACGGTATCGCAGACGCTGCTGAATTACCGCGGAAGCCCCCTGAGCGAGGGCCGCGCCGGCGCCGTGTGGGGCGGCGATCGCTTGCCATGGGTGAAGACCGCTCGGTCAACACGGTCAGGATTGTCAGAACCGCCAGGAGTGCCCCAGGACAACTTTGCGCCGCTGGCGTCGCTCGATTGGCAGGTGCACGTCTACGGCAATGCCGCGCCCGACATCGAGGCGATGTGCGATGCGCGGAAGTTGCCGCTGCACGTCTTTCCTTGGGATCGGCAGGCGGAGCGGACCGGCCTTCAACGCGACGCCGTCTATCTCCTTCGGCCCGATGGGTATGTGGCGCTCGCAGTTTCCCGTTCGAGCGCCACGGCTGTCGCGGCCTACCTCGACGCGCGCAAGCTCACCCACAGGTGAATTCTGTCATCTCGTCATTGGGTCATCTGGTTATCTCGTTATTTGTCGGGACGGTTTTCGCGTCATGCTTTCCAAATAACCAAGTAACCAAATAACCCAATAACCCAATAACCCAATAACCAGATGACCAGATAGCCAATCTTGCCGCGCTCACTCAGTGAGCAGCCGTCCGAAGAGCGGCTGCCCCGCCCGCGCCGCCGAGTACGCAAAGCCCGCTAACCCAATCAACAGCGCGACCGAGAGCACGGTGGGCGTGGACCACCACACCGACAGGTCCGTCGTGAGGGGCACATCGGTGACGACGTTGTCTACGAACAACAGCGTGGCCACCGCCAGGAGGCCGAATCGATGAATCACGAGCGTGATCAGCGCCGTGAAGGCAACAGCGTTGAACGTGTCGACCCACGTACCGGAGATCGCGCTACCGTTGTTCAACACGAGGAGCAGCACGAAGAAGCCAACCGCCAGCGCCGGCCCCGATCGGCGCAGCAGAAGCCGGATCACCAGGAAGATCAGCGCGACCCCCAATGCGCTTTGGAGGCCGCCGATCGCGACGTTGATCCAGAAGCTCAGGAGGGCAGGCATGCCAGCCAACACACCCAGGGAATTTCCGAAGGGGAACTGCGGCATCCGCCAGCCCAGCGCCAGAGACAACAGCTTCGGGATTTCGACGACCACCAGGGAAAGCGCGCCGAAGGACAAGCCGATCAACAGCTCGCGCCCCACTCGCGCGTCCCGCAGCCGTCCTGACAGCAGCCGCGACCAGGCTAGGAGCGCGTCGGGCCAGAATCGGCGGGCGTAAGGCTCGATCGACAGATAGAAGACCCAGGTCACCCCGCCGGTGAGCGCCGCAAACGCAAGCCCACCCATGATCTGCATGGTGATCTCCGTCGCCGGGTTCGTCAAAGGTGTCGCCGCCAGCAGACGCGCGGCGAACGAGCCAAGCGTCATCCCGATCGCCAGCCGCGCAGCGCCGCGGCGGTCGGCCCGGTTCAGGCGCAGGTTGTGGCGCGCCATCAGCACCGCCCCGAGGTTCAGCACGATCCACAAGCCGACGCTGATCGCGTCGGTCGCGCGCTGAACGCCCGAGCGGCGCGCTTCCTCCGGCCGCGCCGACTGCGTCCACGGCCAGACAATCTGAAACGACACGAGCCGGTTGCGAAACGATGCCGCCTCGATCCGGATGCGCTGGTCCTCGCGCCCGGGCATCAGGCCCTCCCATGCCGCGGTCGCATCTGCGAAGTCGCGGGGCGTCCACCGCGGCGCGACCGGCGCGAACGCCTTCGGATCGAGATCGGCAGCCTCGAACATCGTCTGCCACGGAGGTGACGGGGCGGCGGCCGTCGACGCCACCTCGGGAGGCACGGTATGGAACTCGACCAGACGTCCTTCGGCGTCGAGAAGCAGCTGGTGCATCCCCGACACGTTCATCGGTGGATCGCCGCTGTCAACGCGGCCGGAGGGACTCGACGGGACCAATTCCCTCGGGCTGGTGCGGTACCAGAACGTGACCGGTGACGGGCGGCCCGCGCGAACCCGGCTCCACCAGTCATTCGGGCCGGTTCGCTGCTCCCACTGCAGGTAGTCCCTGTCCAGTCCGAACCCCATGCCGCGGTCGGCGATCGCGTCGCTGTACCCGAGCTTGCGGATGATCTGGTCGGCGCGATCCGCCAGCGCGTCGCGCGGGATCGCGATCGGCACCCGACCGACCACCGAGCCGCGGGTGAGGAAACCAATCGACACGAGCAGGACGACGAGGAAGGCTGACGCCATGGCGAGTGCCGGACCGACAGGCATTGCATCGCTTTCGCCCGCCGCGACCAGCAGCTCCGGCGACGGCGTTTCGCCCGCCGCGAGAGCCGCCGCCAACGGGTCGCCGCCCGGAAGCGCGGCCGCAATGGTCAGCGCGGACGCCGGCCGGCGCTCCGGATCCTTCTCCAGACACCGCAGGATGACGCGCTCGACCGCCGGATCGAGATCCTTCACAATCGACGAGGGCGTCGTGACCGCCCCCGTCTCGTGCAGCCGCTTCAAGTCGGGGAGCGACTTCGCGTCGTACGCGCGCCGGCCGGTGAAGATTTCGAACAGAATCAACCCGAGCGCGTAGATGTCGCTCTTCGTCGACGCAGGCCGGCCCGCGAGGAGCTCCGGCGCCATGTACTGCGGCGTGCCCGCGATCTCCGCCCCGGCATCGGCCGTCGCCGTCGCGATCCCGAAGTCGGTGACGCGCACCTGGCCGTCCCCGTCGATCATCACGTTCGCCGGCTTCAGGTCACGGTGCAGCACCCTGCGCTCGTGCGCCGCCGACACGCCCGCGCACAGCTGCCGCGCCATCTGGATCGCCTTGTCTTCCGGAATCCGGCCGATCCGCCGCAGCAGCGACGCCAAATCCTCCCCATCGACGTACTCCATGGTCAGGAAGCGGCGGCCGTCGGCCTCGCCGAGGTCGTAGAGGCGGACCACGTTCTTGTGAGACACCTGGCGCGCGATGCGCAGCTCGTTGTGGAACTGCGCGAGCCGGGCGTCGCTCCCGGCGACCACACCTGACAGAAAGCCCGGGAAGTTCAGGAATTTCAAGGCGACAGGTTGATCGAGCGTGAGATCGTCGGCGCGGTACACCTCGCCCATCCCGCCCATGCCCAGAAGGGCCACCAGGCGATAGCGGCCGGCGACGATCGCGCCGGGCGTGAAGCGTTGCGTCGCTGGTGGTGGCGTGGGCCCGGTGACCACTCCCAGCGTTGGCCCGCTGGTCAGCCGATCCCCGAAGCCATCATCATCGCGTGGGGACATACGGTTGGTTTCACGGTTGATCTATCACATCCGAGGCGTTTCTTCGACCGCCTCTGATGTCGCGGACTCGAGCATCACGAAGGGCGCCAGCAGGTGCGAGTCGCCCGAACTGGAGAAGCGGTCTAGCGGCGACTGGCGGGCGGGACGATGCCGTTCAGACGGAGGTACACCGTCATGACGCCATACTCGTCCCACGCATGACCGATTGCTGACCAGACCAACCGCGCGCGCGTACCGACGAAGTTCGGCACTTGTACCGGTTCGGCCATCGACCCATCGGTCTGCTCGCGGATGACGGCGGTCCCGTAATCGTATGAATCGCCGAGGGCCTTGAGGATGTCGACTTTCGACGCGGCATTCTTGTCGAGCGTGGGCGCCGGAGTCTTACCCCCGAGTAACTTCATGAGCTGGACGTTGTCGACGGCGACATGCAGGATCTGCTCGCCGTAATTTCGCTGCGCCGGCGTGGGCTTGAACCCGAATCGTTCCTCTGGCATAGCCTCCGCGAGCTTTGTCATCGTGTCCTTCATGCTGGTCCAGTCCGTCAAGAGGTCGCTGCGAATGGTGGCGGATTGAGCCGCCGGCTGGACGGTCGTCATCGCGATGAGGGCGGCGATGAGACTGAACCCTCGTGCAGTCACGGCATCCTCCTAGTCGCGTCGCAATGCGGTCAGCGGATCGATGCGGATGGCGCGCTGCGCCGGGACGAAGCACGCGCACAGCGCCACGGTCACCAGGACCAACGCCACGCTCACGAATGTCACCGGATCGGTAGGCTTCACGCCATAGAGCACTCCAGCCATGAGGCGCGCCGCGACCAGCGCACACCCGAGGCCGATCGCGGTCCCTGCGACAATAAGTCCGAGGCCTTGACCTAGCACCATGCGCAGGATCGGCATCCGGTCCGCGCCGAGTGCGAGGCGGATGCCGATTTCCCGCGTCCGAGCGCTCACCATGAAGGAGATGACGCCGTAGATACCGAGTCCAGCAAGCAGAAGCGCGGTGACCGCAAACGCGCCCACGATCTCGAGAGAGAACCGCCGCGCCACCAGCGACGCGGCCACGGTGTCAGTCAGCATTTGGGCGCCGTAGACCGGCAGCGTGGCATCGACGAGTTGCACCTGTTCCCGCACCTGGTCTGGAATCGTGGCGGCGTCCATCTGACCGCGCAGGAAGATCGCGAGGTGTTTACGCGTCTCTGATAGGCACTGGCATAGATTTCTGGCACGGTCGCGTCCCTGAGCGATTCAGTCCGGGCATCCGCGACGATGCCGACGACCGTCGTCCAGGATGCCGCTGACTGGGAGAGCTTCACGTGTTGTCCGATCGGATTCGTGTGTGGCCAGAACGCGCGCGCCATCGCGTCGTTGATCACCGCGACGTCGGGTGCTGTTTCGTTGTCGAAGTTCGTCAACAGCCGACCGCGCAGCAGCGTCCTTCCGAGCAGATGGAAGTACTCCGGTGTGACGACCGAGCCTTCAACCAGCGGCGCCTGGGCAGCGTCGGTGCCGCGTCCCTCGATGAGCAACGGCACGAGATTGGCGTCCTGTTGGGGATGGTCGAGTGGAATGGCGCTACTACTGCCGAGTGCCACCTCTTCGACCCCAGGCAGGTGTTGGCTCCGACGAATGACTTCGCGCAGGAATGGCGCTTCCTGCGCGATGGTCCGGTACTTGTCGATACTCACGTCGTTGGGGTACGGCAGTCGGGTGCGGACGGTGAGCACTCCCTGCGGGTTGAATCCTAGCGGCGCATGGAGCAAGTCCCAGAAGCTTCGGAGGAGCAACCCCGCGGCAAGCATCAGGACGAGCGACAAGGCGAATTCAGCGACGACCAGCACGCCGCGCGTTCGCGCATGCTCGCGCGAGCCCGTCGAACCGCGCGCCTCGGACTTGAGCGCCGTCGTCACATCAACCCGGCCGCCCTGCAGGGCCGGAACGAGTCCAAACATCGCGCCAGAAACCACGGCGGCGGCAAGCGCAAACAACAATACGTTCCAGCTGATGGTGATCTCGTTCAGCTGCGGCAGGCCGTCCGGGACCAGTCGGACCAGATACGTCTTGCAGGCGAAGAGGACGCCCAGCGCTGCAATCCCGCCGAAACACGACAACAACAGGCTCTCGGTGAGCAACTGCCGCACGAGCCGGCCACGCCCGGCGCCGAGGGCTTGACGAACGGCGAGTTCGCGGCTTCGCGCACTCGCGCGAGCCAGCAGCAAATTCGCTACGTTGACGCACCCAATGAGCAACAGGAGCCCGACCGCCGCAAGCAAGAGCACCAGCGACTGGCGCACGTTGCCGTACAGCGTCTCCTTCAGCGGGACTAACCGCACTCGCCAGCCGGTTTGCGGCGGATAGTCACCGGGGTACTGCGCCCGCAATGTGGCGACCAGCGTGTCAACGCGACTCTGAGCTGCTGCGATAGTGAGCCCGGATCTCAGTCGCGCGATCGCGCCGGGAAGATTTCGTCCGCTGCGCGGCGGGTGATCGGACATGGGTGCGCCGTAAAAGCTCGTGGCGGCCCACACGTCGAGATTCCGTTCATCCGGCGTGCGCCCGGGCGGATGAAAACCTGGAGGCATGACACCCACGATGTGATACAGGTCGGTGTCGAGCCGGATGTCTTTGTCCAGAATGTCGAGATCGCCTCCGAAGCCCCGCTTCCACATCCCGTCGCTGATGACGACCTCCTGCGTAAAGCTCGGTGAACGATCCGCGGGAGGGAACGCGCGCCCCAACTGCGGCTTCACGCCCAACACGGCGAAGTAGTTCGGCGCAACGCTGCTGAGACGGACACGCGTTGGTCGCGATGCGCCCGTCAGATTGTTCTCGTCGAACCACACGGGCGCGATGTGCTCGAAGATGCCAGAACGCTCGAGATCCAGCCACTCCGGCTGTGAGAGCCCAACGTCGTACGAATCGCTTCCCGGGAGATCGTCCTCGACGCTGACGAGTTGATCCGGTTCCGGGTAAGGGAGCGGGCGGAGCAACGTGGCATTGACCACGCTGAACATCGCCGTCGTCCCGCCGATCCCGAGGGCCATCGTCATGACGGCGACCAGGGTGAACCCGGGAGACTGGCGCAGCATGCGAACGGCGTAGCGGACGTCGTGCCACAGGCGGTCCCACCAGTGCCAGCGGTGCCCCTCGTAGAAACGCTCCCGCGAGATCGTCAGGTTACCGAAGACGCGATGCGCAACGGATCGTGCCTCTTCGGCGGTCAGCCCGTCATTCTGGAGTCGCTCGATCTCGAACTGGAGGTGACTGTCGATCTCCTCGGTGAAGTCTTCGAGACTGCGCGTTCGCCGCAACATGGCTTCACCCTCTCCCCGCGTCCGGTTCCAGAATCAGCGCAATGCCTCTTGCCGGTCGAGTCGCTCTTGGGTAGACATTCAACCCGATGAGACTACCGTTACTCAGGTGAGATGTCAACCCAAGCTGACGCGCAAGCCGCTCATGATCGCGGCTCCTTTGCTCCTCGGACGCACTCACGGTGCCACCGGCGGATCTCACCCGCGACGAAGTCGGGGTCATCGCACATGGGGAAATGATTGCCCTTCGGGATCACGAGCTGACGGGCGCTCGGAAAGAGCGCTTTCCACCGCGGTTGAAAGTGGAGCGGATCGTTTCGTTCGCCGAAGATTGTCAACAGCGGCACACGAGCGAGCGGCCCGGCAAGGCCATGTGCCACTTCTTCATACAGATCGCTATTGCGCGCGTCATTGAGATAGTCGTGAAAGGCGCTCATGCTCTTCTGGAGTCCGGCTTGATACGCGCGGCGGCTCGCGTCGTTCAAATGGCGGCTGACGCCAAATGACGTCGCCGTCAACCGCGCGAGTGCGCCTGTCGTCAAGCTGACCTGCCGTGTGAGGCCGCTGCCCATGACGGCGAGCATGGCGCGAAACGCCCTGCCCTCAGGGCGCCATCCGAACGTGTTCACGCCGACGAGGCCTCGAATGCGTTCGTGCACCCGGGCCGCCGCGGCAAGCGCCGGAGGTCCGCCCGAATCGTGCACGATCAACGTGACGTTCTGAAGATCGAGCGCTTCGATCGTGGCCGTGACCGCCCGGGCCGATCGCAGCAGCGTCGCCTCCGTGCGAGGCACGGGTGCACTCAGCCCGATGCCGGGCGGATCGAGCGTGATGCACCGGAAACTCGCGGACAGCGCCAACATGACATCGCGCCAGACGAACGAGCCGATTCCCGTATAGAAAAGCAGCGAAGGCCCCTGACCGGTCTCCGAGACGGCGACCACGGAGCGATCGACCTCCAGCGCCGCAATCTGAAACGGCCAGACGGCGACGGGCAGCCACGCTGGACGGGGCAAGGATGTGAGAGCAACAGCGGCAGCGGGCATCATGCACCTCCGAGAAGCGCGACGGCCCGCGCACGGTTCAACCCGAAGATCGTGAGAAACAGCATCAGAAGAACGACAACTGGAATCGCGTGCGACCACTCGCCGAGCGCCGCGTGCGCCCATAGCGCGCCGACGAGAATCGTGCTCACGATCAGGCTTCCCGCCGGAGTGGTCGCCGGCACGATCACCAGGAGGCCGCCCAGCACTTCGAATGTGCCAACAAGCACCCGGAACCACGCGGGCAGCCCCATCGCGGCGAACGCCGCGACTTGAGCCGATTGACCGCCTAATTTCATCGCGCCTCCGCCGATCATGGCGACGCCAAGCAACGCGGCAAGCGCTGGAATAAACCGCTTACGAGATGTCTTCATATCCGCCTCCTGGGAAGTACACGCGTGTGCTGACCGAAACGTGACGACTCCATCGTCGGCACCCGGCCAGGACTTCGTTCAAGACGATCGAAGATCGCCTTGCTGTAACGTTCTTGAGCCCGTCTGCGTGTACTAGTCAGTCCCGTAACCGTCGGCCCTAGTGTCGGGACACTAGCTCTGCAGCGCGTCCGATTGGGAATGCGTGGTGCCCGATCTGGTATATCCGCCACGGATGGGCATGATTGGTAAGGACGTTTGCTGACAAGGTGACAACGCATGCCGCCAACTGAGGTCACTCTCGCAACCTGGTTCGACGACCATCGCGCGGTCCTTTGGGGACTGTCATACCGCATCACGGGCTCGACCGCGGATGCCGACGATGTCGTACAGGAAACGTTTCTGAAGGCGCATCGGCACGCGCCGTCAGAGCTCGCTGAGCCGCGCCGCTGGCTGATGCGTGTCGCCGTCAACGCGGCCCGCGACCTGTTGCGACGTCGCAAGCGGCGCTCCTACATCGGGCCGTGGTTGCCGACGCCTCTTGAAACGAGCGATGAGGATGTGCCTCCATCGTTCGAACCGATCGTCGAAGGACGCACCCTTGAGGGACGATATGACCTGATGGAAAGCGCCTCGCTCGCGTTCCTCCAGGCGTTGGAAGCGCTCACACCTACCCAACGCGCGGTCTTGCTCCTGTGCGATGTGTTCGATTACGCAGCGGCGGAGGTCGCGACCGTCCTTGACACGTCGGAAGGCAACGTTCGCACGATCCATCATCGCGCGCGGCGGGTGATGGAGTCGTACGAAGGCCGCCGGACTGTGCCGACCCGCGCGAATCGTGAGCGCACGGAGAGGGCATTGCAGCAGTTTCTCGCGCTTCTCAATGCCCGTGATGTCAGCGGAATCGAGCGAATGCTCGCGGCTGACGTCCGAACGGTCACTGATGCGAACGGAGAATTCACCGCCCTGTTCGATCCTTTGGTAGGAAGGCTGCAAGTTGCCAGATTCTTCGGACAGTTCGGTACGACGAAACAACGGGGCCGCGTGGACGTCACGATTCGACAGATCAACGGACTCCCAACCGCCGATCTCGAAGTGGCGTCACCCGTGGGGCGAAGACCCCCGCGCCTCTTGCTCAGCATCGACCTGAACACGGAAGGGGAAATCGCGAACGTGTGGGTCATCGCGAGTTCGTCCAAGCTCGCCACCGTTCCGTCGCGGACGAAGGCGTTCGGAGGCCGTCCTGCAGATCCCCCATTCGGCCTCTGAATTCGCCGTTCGGATTTGGGAATCCCCGGTTTCGGAAACGGACGCTTTAATCGATCGGCCGTCCGAATCCAGGTGCCGCCCGCCGGGTTATGTCGGTCACCCGGGTTGGCACACGCCCTGCACCTCAGCCCCCCGGTGCGCCCACTTGGATACGCCGCGCGCTCGTTGCTCAAATCCCCTGGCTTTAGCTTCGTCGCCGTTCTGACGATCGCAGTCGGCATCGGCGCGAACACGGCCCTCTTCAGCACCTTCAACACGCTGGTTCTGCACCCTCAATCGTTCCCGCAGTCGGATCAACTCGTCCGCTTGTGGGCGAGCAATGCCGACGTCGGCTTGAATGCGCCCGCAATGTCCTGGCCCCGGTATGAATTCATCCGGGATCACCTCCGCTCCTTCAGCAGCGTCTCGGTCGCGGCCTTCACCGGCTACACCATCACCCGCGACGGTGCCGATCCCGAACAGGCGAATACCGTGGCCGTCACCGCCAGTTTCTTTCCGACCTTGGGCGTCGTGCCACTGTATGGACGAAACTTTACCCCCGAGGAGGACACGATCGGCGGCCCCAGCGTCGTCATCATCAGCTACGAATACTGGCAGCGGGCCTTTGGCGGGCGCGAATCCGTGGTGGGCGAGCGGCTCACCCTGAGCGGCAACCGCTACACCATCGTGGGCATCACACCGCCGGCGTTGAGCAACCCCTATCGCACCGTTCTCCTGTATGTGCCCCGGCCTTTCGAGGGCAACGGCCTGACGCTCCAGCAGGTGCAGAACGGAGGCGGGTACCTCGGTGCGACTGCGCGGCTCAAGTCCGGCGTCACGCTCGAGCAGGCGCGCGCCGAAGTCGCGACGCTGTCTCGGGACTATTGTGCCGCGTTCCCTGAAAAACTCGACGGGAAGAACGAAACGGTCGTCAAGACATTTGCGGAGGAACTGGTGGGCAACATCCGCCCGATGTTTTATCTCCTCCTGGGCGCCGTCGGCCTCGTGCTTCTGATTGCCTGCGCCAACGTCGCCTCACTCTTCTTGGGCCGGCTGTCCGCGCGCCACAAGGAAATCGCTGTGCGCCTTTCCCTCGGCGCCACTCGCGGCCAACTCGTTCGGCAGTTTCTCACGGAGAGTGCGCTCTTCTCACTGGTCGCCGGCGCCACCGGACTGCTTGTGGCGTCGTGGGCGCTCGCGGGCATCCAGCGCCTCGCCGTCGATCAACTGCCGCCAGGAGTCACGCTGGCTCTGGACGTCCGCGCTCTCGTCTTCACCGCTGGGGTTTCGGTGTGCAGCGCGTTGCTCGTCGGCCTGCTGCCCGCATGGCACGCGTCGCGAGGCAACCTGTCGGAGGTCTTGAATGATGCCGCGCGCGGGAGCTCGGGGGCGCGCAGCACACGCTTCCGCTCCGTGCTGATCGTCGGCGAGGTCACTCTTTCGGTCGTGCTGCTTGTCCTCTCGGGTCTGCTCCTGCTCAGTTTCGTCCGGCTGCAACGCGCGCCAGCCGGCTTTGATCCGCAGGGCGTCGCGACGTCCTTGCTGGCGTTGCCGCTGACCCGCTACCCAACAGGCGCGCAGCAGGTGGACTTCTACGATCAGCTCATCGAGCGCCTCGAGGCGCAACCCAAGGTGACGCGCGCCGCTGTGGTGGCCGGTCTACCGCTGAGCGACATTCAGCCGCGTTCGTCCTACGCGGTCGCTGGCCGGCCCATCCCGCCGCTACGGGAGCGCGCCCTTGCGAACCTCAACATCGTGAGCGACCACTATTTCGAAACCATGCGGATTCCCCTGCGCGCGGGGCGAAACTTTGATGCGCGCGATGCGGAGAAATCCCCGCTGGTCTGCGCTATCAACGAGTCCTTCGCCAGACGCCTCTTCCCCGGCGAGTCCGCGCTTGGAAAGGTGCTGCTCCGCGGTCCCAATGCCGACATCAAGGTCGAGATCGTGGGGATTGTCGGCGACGTGAAGAGCACGGGCCTCACCGCACCGCCTCCTGACGCGGTTTACATCCGCATTCGGCAGTTCGCCCAACGGCTGACCTTTATTGTCGTCCGCACCGACGGCGATCCCGACGCGCTGCGCCCGCTCGTCCGCTCGACGGTGATCGATCTCGACCGCAACCAGCCGATTGCGCAGTTTCAGACCCTTGAGGCGTCGCTCGCCCAGGCGCTGAGCGCCCAGCGCGTCGCCGCCTGGCTCACGGTGATGTTCGCGGCCGTCGCGCTTCTACTCTCGGCCCTGGGACTGTATTCCGTGCTCGCGTATGCGGTGACCCAGCGGACCAGCGAGATCGGGATTAGAACGGCGCTCGGCGCCAAACGGCAACAGGTAGTCGCGCTCGTCTTGCGGGGCGGCCTGAAACTCGTGGCAGCCGGCCTCGTTCTGGGTCTCGCCGCGGCAGCCGCTGCGGCGCGGCTGGTCCAGACACTGCTGTATTACGTCCAGCCGCTCGATCCGCTGATTTACTCGGCGGTCACCGTCCTCTTCGCCGTGATTGCGGGCGTCGCGTGCTTGCTGCCCTCGCTGCGCGCCTCACGCATCGATCCGATCATCGCGTTGCGCTCGGAGTGATCCACGTCGCACAACAGCGCACCGGCAAGGATGCGATACGACGACATGGTCAGCGCGTCTGCCGACGGCGAAAACGCCGCAGCTTCGCGCAGTTTCCGCAGCCTTCCATGCTGCACCAGCGGCGGCTTGCGTTCTTACTCCTGTCCAGAAACAGCCATCCGCAATCGCCGCTGCCGCCAGGGCATCGCTTGATGCGGCCGAGCCGCTCGGACTCCAGGAGCGCGACCGCCGCTCGGGCGATGTGGCAGCGGACGCTGTC
The DNA here is from genome assembly GCA_035939575.1 of Vicinamibacterales bacterium. Classification (GTDB taxonomy): domain Bacteria; phylum Acidobacteriota; class Vicinamibacteria; order Vicinamibacterales; family CAVVIG01; genus DATKHR01. Next base: position 14,347 of record DASZFS010000502.1, read on the forward strand.
GACACCGCTGTGCAATTGCCAGCTGAACCCCGATGCGTGCCGGGTCAGGCGCGCGTGCGCCAACGCCTGGCGGTACGCCGTCTCGAGCTCCCCGATCGCATCGGCCGCCGCCGGCCGGCGGGCCACGATCGCGGCGAAGATGACGTAGATCGCCTCGCGCAGCGCGAGCGCCCGATCGAGCGCGCGAGCGGCTGCCCTCTCGTCGACAGCTGCCGCCTGCCCTGCCTGCCGCGCCTCGGTCTGCGTCAACACGCCCGCAGCCTGCGCCCACTCGACCAGATCATCGAAGGATCGCAGGTGCTCGACCCGCGGTTCGCCCTCGCGCGGATCCACGGTGTTCACGAAATCGAGCGCCGGGTGCCCGCCGAGTCGTCGCAGCATGTGCCTCGATCGTAACACCTTCAAAAGCCGTTTTGATGGTGTGGTAGACTGGGCGTCTCCATAACCGTCTTACCACGTTTGAGAGGTTACCGTGGCGCAGTCGAAAGAGCTGAGCGAATGGCGTCACGACACCCCCGCGTGCGCGCGGCGTCTGCACCTGAACAACGCCGGCGCCTCCCTGATGCCGAACCCGGTCGCCGACGCCGTGATCGGACAGCTCGCCCTCGAACAGGAGATCGGCGGCTATGAAGCGGCTGACCAGGCCGCGGATCGGATCGCGGACGTCTATCGTCGCGTCGGGGCCGTCGTCGGGGCGCAGGCCAGAAACATCGCCATCGTCCAGAGCGCGACGATGGCATTCACGCAGGCGATGGCGGCGTTCGATTTCAATCCCGGCGATCGGATCGTGACCAGTCAGGCCGATTACGTGTCGAACCAGATTTTGTTCCTGGCGCTGGCGAAGCGGCGCGGCGTCGAAGTCTGCCACGCCGCGGACGGTCCCGACGGGAGCGTCGATCCCGGCGACGTGCGCGCCCTGGCCTCGCATCCGCGGTGCCGGCTGGTCTCGATCTGCTGGATGCCGACCAATTCCGGACTGGTGCAGGACGTGCACGCCGTCGGCGCCGTCTGTCAGGAGCTGGGCGTTCCGTATCTCGTTGACGCGTGCCAGGCCGTTGGGCAGCTCCCGATCGATGTCGCGGCGCTCCACTGCGACTTCCTGACGGCGACCGCGCGCAAGTTCCTGCGCGGGCCGCGCGGCATTGGTTTCCTGTACGTCTCGGATCGCGCGCTCGCTGACGGGCTGTATCCTTCGACGATCGACATGAACGGCGCGTCGTGGTCGTCGGCCGGCGCCTTCGAGCTCGTCGACTCGGCCCGCCGCTTCGAACAGTGGGAACAGCCCTCGTCGCTCGTCCTGGGACTCGGCGAAGCGGCCGGTTACGCGTCGCGCGTCGGCCTCGAGACCGCTGCGACCCGCGCAGGGATGCTGGCCGCGCGACTCCGGGCGCAGCTCGGCGCCGTGCCAGGATGGCGCGTGCTCGACAACCGTCCACGCGCGAGCGCCATCGTCGCCGTGGAGGTGGGCTCGGTCGATCCGCTGCTCGTGGTGGAGGCGCTGCGAAAGAAAGCGATCAACACGAGCGCGACGTTTCGCGCCTGGGCGCAGTACCACATGGGCCGGCAAGGCGTCGAAGCGGCCCTGCGAATCTCACCGCATTACTACAACAGCGAGGACGAGATCGACCGGTTCGTGCCGGCGCTGTATGACGTGACAAGGACGCTTTGATACGACACTCGAGGGGCACGTCGACCAACGATGGTCCGATCCTCGGCAGGCGGCACGCCAACTGTGGAAGGCGCCGGGTGTCACCGCGTCCTAGCCCAGGTACTTCTGCAGCGGTTCCAAGTACTGTCGATTCCACCCACCGTCCGGCATGTCACCATTCAGATGCGCGCGCATCTCGTCTGGGAATCCTTTGTGGTCCAAGCTGAGGCGCGTCCCCGAGCCCTGCGGGTGCAACTCGAATGTGACGACCGAGTACACGCCCTCCGGCCATATCTTGACTCGCCACGCCTGCACGATTCGCTGATCGGGAACCAATTCTGCTGAGATAGATATGCTTCATCAGTGGAGTCTCGGTTCGCGGACGAGGAACAGATGCCCTATTCCGTAGCAAGAGCGATCTTTACGTCGAAGTGTTGTCGTGTTTCTTCACAGATCCCGGCTGGAACCACACCTGGGAGGGCGTGGACATCGATCTCACGGCGGCGAAGATCGGACCGCAAATCGTTCGCGCCTATCTCTCTCGTCAGCACTTTGAGAGCATCGACGATTCATGCCCGATGATCGCTCTGCCCAGCGACGTTGCGCATCAGGGCAAGAAAGCGAAACATGCTTTCGAGACGGTGGTTCGAGCGATGGTCGGGTTTCTTCAGGGCGACACGCTCGATCGCGATCACCTGCCGGCGACGACGGCGCGGGCGATCGCAGCCCTCTGCGTCGGCGGGATGGTTCTCGCCCGCGCCATCGAGGATCGCTCGTTTGCTGACGAGCTGCGTAGCGCTTGCACGGCTATCGCACTCAAGCTCGGCGGGTGGGACGAAGCGGCCGAGGGGGGATAACGATCAGCCGGCGACGTGCCTCGGACCGTGACGAAGCCCCTAGGTCGCTTTCGGCACGAAGGCGAGGAGGCGTCGCGGATTCTCCACCAGAATCCGGCGGATCGTCGCATCGCCGACGCCCGCGCGGCGCAGCCGCGGCACGAACGTCGTGACGGTCACGTCGATGCCCGGGCCGCCATTCTTCCGTAGATACTTCTCGTTCCCGAAGTCCGACGAGAGAAAGATCCGGTCTTCGTAGCCGGCATCCAGCAGGGTCTGAATCGTGCGCACGTACTCGTCGAGGTGCGGGTCGTCCGGTCTGCCGGAATGGTCGAAGCCGAGGTTGGCGCCGCGCTTGGCGATCGCGAGGGGCGCGGCCGATGGGTCCTTCTCGATTTCGTTGAGATGGCCAATGACGACCCGGCGGAGGTTCGCGCCGGCCGCCTCGAGGACGTCGACCTGATCGAGCGCGCACTGCGCACAGCCATCGGAGGTATGGGTGATGATCGCCAGGCCGGTCCGGACGTGAGCCTTGGCGGCCGCCCGGAGCGCTTTGCGCTCCTCGGGATCCATTGGGACGGCCGTGCCCGTCCCCATCTCGCCGATCACGCCCCATCGCTCGGCCTTCGCGAGCGCGGCGAAGTCGTCCGCAACTTGATCCGCGGTCTTCCGGAACACGTCCGGCGGGTAGTCGGATTTCGCGTGCAGTCCGCCGCCGGCGACAATGAACATGCCCGATCGCTGCGCGATGGTCCGGAGCGCAGCGATCTTGCGGCCGAGGCCCGCGACACCGGCATCGACGATGCAGCTGACGCCGTCGGCGGCGCACGCTCGGACTTCGTCCGCGATGAGGCCGGTGTCGTCGTAGAAGATCGGCTGGCCGTTCGCCCGGCTTATCGAGAGATGCTCGTGAAAGAGCGTGGTGCCCGTGAGGCGCTCGGGCGGCACGTCCTCGAGAATCGTGCGGATGATGGTGCCCTTCGGGAAGGGCGCCGTGGCGGACTGGGCGCGAGCCGCCGCCCCGGTTCCGGCCTGGGCCGACCCCGCAGCGTTGGTTTCAGCGGACAGGAGTTCGCGCGAGCCGAGGACGCGCAGGCCGCCGGCAACGCCGAGCAGATGGATCGCCTCGCGGCGCGTCATGCGAAACGGCTCGAAACGGTTCGGGTAGACATGTGACCCGAGTATGCTTGCCACTCGGGTCAGGTGTCAACCTCTGCTTCATATCCCGACTTTGAACGGCACGGACGCGGCCGTCTTGTCCCACATGATCCTGATCTTGCCGCCTGAGTCGGTCATGTCCGTGAATACCCACGTGAGCTCATCGACCGACCACGGCAGCGTCGCCGCCGTCATCCGCGCGCGCACGACGTCTTTGTCCGGGGTATAACCGAACGCTCCCCAGATCTCGGCGGTGTTCTTTGGGTCGTGGCGCGTCTGCGCTCTCCAGTTCGAGACGATCAGCGTCCAAGCACTAGCCACTAGGTGTCAACCTCTGCGATCGTGTGGCCGGCAGCGTGAAACTCGCCGCGGCGGACGGCGTATCGCACGGTACGCTGGCCATCTTCAGGGTTTCCGTCTCCGACGAATCGCATTCGACACTTCTCCATG
>DASZFS010000503.1:0-6720 GCA_035939575.1 Vicinamibacterales bacterium
ATGTTCGTGGCGCCCGGACCTGGCGCCGCGATCGCGAGCAGCGGAGCGACCCCGCTCAGCAAACCCGCTACGATGACCCGAACCAGGATTCTCACATCACACCTGCCTCATGCCGCCGCGGCCGCCAGCGACTCCGCTGTCACAGGTGCGCCGAGCCGCACCAGATGCGGGGCGTTCATCCCGTGAAGGGCGTTCCGAGTGTCGACGATGGTGTCGCAGTGCTCTGCGATCAACCGGTAGTCGAACGCGCCGTGATCCGTGAGGACGACTGCACAGTCGCACGCTTCCAGGACGCCGCGATCGAGGGTGAGCGACTCCAACGCGCGCGGTCCGCTCCAGAGCTCGGGAGCCAGGACTGGAACGTGAGGGTCGCTGTAGACCAGGTCCGCGCCTTTTTCGCGCAGCAGTCTCATCACATCGAGCGCCGGCGACTCCCGCACATCGTCGATGTCGCGCTTATAGGCGACCCCGAGGATCAGAATTCTGGACCCGTTCACCGGCTTTCGGCTCGCGTTGAGCGCTTCGGTAATCTTGGCCACGACGTAGTGCGGCATGTGACCGTTCACCTCACCCGCCAACTCGATGAACCGCGCATCGAATCCGCTCTGTTTCGCCTTCCAACTCAGGTAGAACGGGTCGATCGGAATGCAGTGTCCGCCGAGACCCGGTCCTGGATAGAAGGGCATGAACCCGAATGGCTTCGTGGCCGCCGCGCCGACGACCTCCCACACATCAATTCCGAGCGTGTCGCACATCATCGCGATCTCGTTGACGAGACCGATGTTGACCGCGCGGAAGGTATTCTCGAGCAGCTTTACCATCTCGGCCGCCTGCGTGGACCCGACGACGACGACTCGCTCGATGGCGGGCTGGTAGAGCGCGGATGCGAGCGCCGCGCACGTCGCCGTGGTGCCGCCCACGACTTTCGGAACGTTGGCGGTATGAAACTGCGTATTGCCTGGATCGACTCGTTCGGGCGAGAAGGCCAGGAAGAAATCCCGTCCGGCGATGAGTCCCGTCGCCTCGAGCAATGGCCGGACCAGCTCCTCGGTCGTGCCGGGATAAGTCGTTGACTCGAGGATGACGAGCATGCCGGGATGCAGATATTTCGCGACCTGCTCGACGGCAGCGACCATGAAGGACACATCCGGATCCTTGGTCTTGCGCAGAGGCGTGGGAACACAGATGTTCACCGTGTCGAGGTGCTGGAGGGCCGCAAACTCGGTCGTTGCGTGGAGCCGGTCGGCTGAGACCAACTCGGCCAGATCCGCGTCGGCCACGTCCGGGATGTACGACTTGCCCCGCTCGATGGACCCGACCTTCCGCCTGTCGACGTCGAGGCCGACCACGGTGTAACCTCCGCGCGCCAGCTCAACGGCCAGAGGCAAGCCGACATATCCAAGGCCGATCACGCCCGCGCGGATATCCGACCCCTTGATCCGCCGGAGCAACTCAGCGGCTAGCGGGCTCATCAGCGTGCTCATGGGCATCACTCCTCAAACCACGTTTCCGTTATCGTGCGCCGTTCACTCGCCGACCCAGAACCGTCTACGCACTCGGTACAGGTGCAAGGCAAGGGTCGGGCCAGCACGTCTGCCTGCCTGGCAGGGGCCAGGCGTTCGGGATTGACTGCGTAGGCACACACAGGCTGCGCATGGGCGTGCACCGGAAGGGTATCGAGGTGGCCGACGCTGCTCGCGCGCGGCGCGCTCAGTGGTCCGAGGCGCGCGTCAGGCTGCATCGCTGCAGATTCGGATGGAGCCGGTTGGCCGTGGCGTCCCACAAGCTCCGGTCTGTGCGCACGAGCGCGTCGACTTCGAGCTCCGTCAGCTCGAACCCCAGCTCGCACATCGTCCTCAACGTCGCCGCGGGCTGCTCGACGAAGCGGCGCCGCAGGTCTTCGTCCGTCACGATCTTGCCAATCAACAATTGAACCGTTCGCTGCGACATTCCTGACTCCAGCGCGGCAAGTCGCAAGGCGCGCGCCACGATGGCTCAGCCCGATCACGCCGCGATGTTCCACAATGAGTTGTGCAGCGATGCCTACGCACACGCAACCTGTGTATCTCTGCGCACGGCAAGCGACCCGTTCCACAGCCCGGCGCGCGTGTCACGGCGCTTAAGTGCCTGACAACGGCCCGTATCCGACGCGCCCGGCGGGTGCCGCAAAGTCTGGCGTCCACCTTGCTGTTGCACGTGTCGTCATGGCCAGCGCCGCATTTCCGTCAACTCCATCCGTCACCTGGCCACCGTTCTCGCTCGAACGGCCCGCGGTTTCCGGCGTCAGATTCAAAGTCATCACTGTTGCGCTGACGGCAGCGCTTGCGTTCGGCCTCCGAGCCTCAGCCCTGTCGACGTTCGGCCTCAGCGAGGACGAGGTCAACAAGGTCCAGGCGGTCGAGCAGTACCGTCTCGGCCACTTCGATGCGAACGCCGAACACCCGATGCTGATGAAGCTCGCGATGTGGGGCAGCCTCGATCTCGCCTCGGCTTGGAACCGCGAGGCCCCCGCCGGCCTCGTGATCCCCCTCGAGACGGCAGTACGCCTGCCGAATGCCGCCGCTGGCGCCGCGACGGCCATCGCTCTTTTTGCCCTTGGGGAGGTGCTGTTCGGTACCGGCGTCGCTGTTGTCACCTCGCTCCTGTGGTCCGTTGACGTCAACGCCATCGCGATCAACCGCATCGGAAAGGAAGACACCTTCCTGCTTCTCTTCTTCGTGCTGGCGATGTGGTGCTATGAGCGCGCAAAGCAGATTGGTGCGGTAGATGCCGTCATGGCGCAGCGCTGGTACACGGGAAGCGGCGCGGCGTTCGGGTTGATGCTCGCCTCGAAGTACATGCCGCAGTACCTCGGCATCTTCGCGCTCTTCAACACGGTCACGGACCGGAACCCCGGCGCCAACCGCCCGCACAAGCTTCGCTACTACGGCGCCATGCTCGCTGCGTTCGCCATCGCCAACGCGACCGCGCTGATGCCTGAGACGTGGCGGTACTGCGTCGGATACGTTCAGGGCGCCACCCTCGTGCACCACGGCTATCTGTATGCGGGCCAGCTGTACGTGACGAACATCCCGGTGTCGCCGCTGGGGGTCCCGGCCACCTACTACCTGCGTCTGGTCGCGACGAAGGTACCGCTGGCAATCCTCGGCGCGGCCGTTGCCGGGTTGATCGAAATGGTTCGCCGCCGCCGCGAACGCGGCTACGTGCTGTTGCGCGTGTGGCTGATCTTCCTGATCGTTCCCTACTCGTTGATGGCGGCGAAATTCATGCGCTACGCCCTGCCACTGTTTGCGGCCATCGACTTCGTGGCCGCGATCGGTTTCGTGGCTGGCATTGGATGGCTGCTCCGGAAAGGGTGGCTGCCGCGCGAGACTCGCGTCGCGGTCTCCGCCATGGCTGTCGTCGTCGCCATCGTCGCTCTCGCCGTCGCGCAGGAGTCGGCCGCGCCGTTCTATTCGCTGTTTCGCAACGCCGTAGGAGAGCGTGTCGCAGCCGCGGGCGGCACGTTCCCCGAAGAGACCTACGACTACGGCGTCCGGGAAGCCGTCTCCGCGATTGTCGGGACGGCGGAGCCGTCGGCCTTCATCGTCAGCGACGCGCCGGGCGTGGTGGCCCATTACCTGAAGACGAGCGGGCGAACGGACCTCCAGGTGCGATCGTTGTCCGGCCAGGGTATCTCGTACAGCGGACCTTCCTGGGTCATCGTCCAAGACGAGCACGCGACGTTCGAAAACTACGACGTGGTCCAGCAGTTGCGGCGGACGTCGGCGCCCTGGCGGGAGTACTACGCCGGCGACGCCCTGGCCGCGCAGGTGTACCACATCTCGAGGAGATGACCGTGCTCAAGAGTCTCGTCGTCAACGCGGACGACCTTGGCCTCACGATCGGCGTCAACGACGGAATTTTCGACGCTCACGATCGAGGCATCCTCACCAGCGCCAGCCTGTTTGCGCAGGCACCCGAGACGGCCGACGCCATTCGCCGCGCCCGCTCCCGCCCCACGCTTGGCGTCGGGCTCCACCTAGCCCTTGTCGATGGCCGGCCAACCCTCCCCCCCGACCGCGTGCCCACCCTCGTTGGAGACGACGGACGGTTCCGCACGTCATGGAAACCGTTCGTCGTCGCCTGCCTGCTCGGCCGCGTCGCGCTCGACGACGTCGAGCGGGAGTTGACGGCGCAGATCGTGCGAATTCGGGACGCCGGCATCCAACTCACCCATCTCGATGCGCACAAGCATGTGCACGCGTTCCCGCCCATCTTCGCAATCGTCGCGAGGCTGGCCGAGCGGTTCCGCATCCCCGCGGTTCGCGTGCCGTACGAGAGATGGTCGCTTCCGTGGGGGAACGACCGCCAGCAGCGGGTCGCGCGCGCGCAGGCGCTCTTGAACGCATCGATGCTTCCGTGGGCGCGCCGTGACTATCGAATTGCTTCGGCGCGCGGGATCCGCACGCGCCAGTTCGTGGGCCGCACGCATACCGGAATCCTGAGTGCCGACTCGCTTGAAGGTTTGCTCACCCGCCTCCGGCCCGGTGTGACCGAGCTCATGGTCCATCCCGGATATGTGGACAACGCACTCTTGAACGCTGGCACCCGGTTGGTGTCATCCCGCGAAGAGGAGGTCCGTCTGCTGTGCGCGAGCCGGACGCGCGACCTCCTCCTCCACGAGCGTATCCAGCTCGTTCGCCACGACCTCGTCGTTTCTGCTTCCAGGAGCTTTCGCCATGCCTCGTAAGCCACAAACCGCGCACGGCCTCGATCTGTCGATCGTCGTGCCGCTTTTCAATGAATCCGGAACACTCGGCGAGCTGCATCGCCGTCTGGCAGCTGTCCTGCCGCGCCTCGGCCTCGATTCCGAGATCATTTACGTAGACGACGGCAGCACGGATGGAACGGCAGACGGGCTGACCGTTGTCGCTGAACTCGACCCACGGGTGCGGGTCGTCACCCTTGCCAGGAACTACGGGCAGACCGCCGCGCTGGCCGCGGGCTTCGACGCCGCAGCGGGCGAGGTGATCGTGGCGATGGACGGCGATCTGCAACACGCGCCCGAGGAGATTCCCAAGCTGCTCGCCAAGCTTGACGACGGCTTCGACATCGTGAGCGGCTGGCGGGAACAGCGGGTCGACAACCTGTGGACGCGCCGTCTGCCGTCGAAGATGGCCAATTGGCTGATGGCCAAGCTGTCGGGAGTCTCGCTCCACGACTTCGGCACGACGTTCAAGGCGTACCGGGCGCCGGTGATCAAGCGGATCCGACTCTACGGTGACCTCCACCGGTTCATTCCGGCGTTGGCCAGTTGGGGAGGCGCTCGCATTGCCGAAGTACCGATCGCGAATATCCCCCGGCCGCAGAACGCGTCGCATTACGGGCTGTCGCGCACGTGGCGCGTGATGGCGGATCTCATTACCGTCCGCTTCCTGCTGAAGTACGTCACTCGCCCGCTGCACCTGTTCGGGCCGCTCGGCTTTGCCAGTGTCGGCGCGGGCGCTGCCGCGGCTGTGTGGGTCCTCGCGGCGAAGATATTCACCGGCGCGCCGATGTTCGTGGCCCACGGACCGCTGCTGCTTCTCAGCGCGGTACTGGTCCAGACCGGGATCGTCCTGCTGGGCCTCGGCTTGCTCGCGGAGCTGCTGACGCGCATCTACATGGACGGGCGGGAGCGGCGCATCTACACCGTTGCTCCAGTGCGGGCGCGAGCGGGCCGCCAGGTCTGGAGCGGGCCACGTCCGGTGGCGGCGCGATCGACGGGAGTCGTCCAATGACTCGTCGAACAGCAGTCGCGACAATCGCGACACTCGTGACAATCGTGACAATCGTACCAGGGGCCCTGGTCCTCGCGATGGGCGTTGCCGTCAGTGCCGGAATGCCCGACCCCGCCTCACCGGCGGCCGGAACGTTCGAGCGCCATCACTACACGATCAGCGCGCGCGTCAGGCCCCTGCTGTTGTTCTGGATCAGCCGGAGCGGCGTGGGCGATGCCGTCATGACGAGGCGACTGGCGCCGGGCGAAGCGGCGTATTCGCTGCTGATCGGATCGGACCCCGATCGCGCTCCCCGACGCATCAACAGGTGGGGCTACATCGACGAAGAAATCCGCGGCGCGGAGGCGACGCTCGTCGGGCTGATGACGGAGTCCGACGAGGATTCCATCGAGCAGGCCGAGGCGAACATCCGCAACCAGGCGCACGGCGATCGCACTTACAAGATCATTCGCGCAACCGTCGACGGCGACCAGTCGAGGTCGATCGTGACATCCATTGCGGCGCCGGCGGACTACAGCTTTCGCCAGGTTCGGGCGGTGCTCGAGCTGGCGCGGCGCGAAGCGCCGGAGGACATGGAGGGTGCGAGCGGTGGTGCGAACAAGGCGCGCATCATTCATCTCCCGGCCGGGACGCGTCCCGGATTCCTGGCGGCGCTCGCGGACCTGATGCACGGCCAGGTGGATCAGTGGCACGGATCGGGGCGCATCCAACCCGGCCGCCCGATCACGTATGTCTATCATGGTCGGATCTACGAGCTCCGCACCACACACGCCGAGCCGTTGGCCAGCGTGCGAGTGGGAGGAGTGTCCTACCGGCACGTCATCGCCGCGGCTTTCGAGACACGAAGCACGCACGACGGTGAGCTGACCCGCTTCTCGATGACCTACGGCGCCGACGCCCAGTGGGCCGAGGTCCCGCTTGCGGTCTCCTATCAGCCGCGCTGGTGGATGGAGATCGA
>DASZFS010000504.1:0-64387 GCA_035939575.1 Vicinamibacterales bacterium
GCTGCAACGCTCAACAATTCAGATTTTGGGGCGAGGCAACTGCACGCGGCCACGAGTCTTCGGCCCGCCTCAGGGTTTTCAGGCGGCCGTTCTCCATCAGCGCTCCAGCCGGGCCCCGAGCACGTAGTAAACCGTCTCCAGCGCCGGGAGCATGAACCAGTCCGCGTGCGGGAAGCGCATGACGAGGAAGAACCCCCAGATCGACAGCACCGCGCCGACGTACTGCGGGTCGTCGCAGAGCGAAAACGGGAACTCGCTGCACCACGGCACCTCGTGGCCGAACCTGTTGCCGTAGAATACCCCCGCCTCGCCGAGACGGTAGAAGACCCCGAAATTCAGAATCTGCCCGACGATCGCGACGCCAAGGCCGACGACCACGACGCCGAGGCTGGCGTCGACCGGCCACAACGATCCGCGGCCGTAGACGTAGCACCATCCGATGAATACGCCCGCCTGCACGGCCTTGAAGCTCGCGAACAGCAGGCGCAGCGCGGCAATGGGTTCCCGGAAGCGCTCGGGCATCATCTGCCAGCACAGGTGCTGGAACCCGCCTGGACTGCGCCAGATCCACGCATAGGCGAGGCGCTCGACGCTCAGCAGCGCGGCGGCGCCCACAATGAACCAGACGCTCACGTCAGGCGCGCTGCGCCCGCGGCCGCGGGAAGTAGGCAATGATGTCCGTGATCGGATCGGTCACGAGCTTCACGAACCAGATGAGCGACAGCCGCACGTTGTGCTTCCAGATCAGGTAGATCACGCGCAGCGCCACAACGAAGACCGTCCAGCGGAACCAATGCAGCGCGATGAGATCCAGGTGCGACGTGAACACGCCCTCCCAGGAAGTAAAGCCAGCAATGCCAGCAATGCCAACGATGCCAGCGGCGCCCGCCATCGCCATGTCGATCACCGGGATCAGCAGATAGCCCAGCACGATCAGCGTCTTGTCGCGGGTCGTGTACCCGAGCAGCAGCTTTTCCTCGTCGTGGCACGCCGGCTCGAGAATCGCGTGACCAAACTGCCGCACGCACAGCGACGCCAGGCCCCAGCACATGGCCGTCGTCAGATCCGAGAAGATCCTGAAGTAGCAATAGACGAACACGCTCGAGCTCAAGAGATGGAGCAGCTGGTTCCCGACGTCGTTGTGTGAGGCATGATGGTCGTCGTGCTTGCGCTGCATCACCGCGGCATAGAACGTCTCAATCGGCTTCGGCACGCGCACGATGCTTCCCAACAGCTCTCGAACCAGGCGCCATTTCATACGTCGCTCCCTTTCTGGATATTCGTCCGTTGTCAGCCACCATCCGTCTCTCTTCATCGCGCGCGCGGCATCCAGCAACTTCATCTGAAGCGCCCCGTAATCCTCCGCCGTGAAGTCCATGCTGATCAGGCAACGGCCGGTTCCGACCCAGCTGAGCATCACGCCCTCCGCCCGGAGGTAGTACTGGAGCAGCCAGTTGTAGCGGCTCGGTTCCTTGAAGAGGACGGTCCACACGGTTGCCAGGTTGACCAGCCGCACCGGTAGGGCGGCCTCCACCAGCTGCTGGTTGGTCGACTGCACCCACGCGCTGCATCGATCGTTCGACCCGGCGTAGAGCGCCCCCGTCCCCGGCTCGACCGCCCACCGGAGGAATTCATTCATCGCGCCCATCACCATCGGGTGAGCGGAGAAAGTGCCGACGACATAGGCGAGCCGCATGGGGCGGTCCGGATCGAAGCGGCGCATCAGCGTCGACCGCCCGCACACGGCGCCGATGGGCATTCCGCCCGCAACCGTCTTGCCGTACACGACCATGTCGGCGGAGACGCCGAAATACTCCTGCGCGCCGCCCGCGGCGAGACGGAAGCCGGTGTACACCTCGTCGAAGATCAGCGGGACGTCGCACTCGGTGCACACCCGGCGGAGCTCCCGCAGCCACTCAGCGTAGCGTTCGGTCGATTCCTGGGTTTTCCGGACGTCGCTCGTCATCAGCACCGCGTCGTTCGGTGGTGGCGAGTTCGGATGAAACGACTGCACGGGATTGACGAGAACGCCCGCGATCTCCCCCGCGCGACGCCGAATCACCGCGAGCGACGCCGGGTTCAGGTCCTTCAGCGTCAGGCAGTCATCGAGCGGCCGCTCGCTGCCGAGCCCGGTCTGCACGCCGTCCCACCACCCGTGATACGCCCCCGAAAAGCAGACGATCCGCTTGCGGCGGGTGTTGAACCTCGCCAGCCGGACGGCCGCCATCACCGCTTCGGTGCCGCTCATGTGAAACGACACTTCCTCGAGCCCCGACACGCGCTTGAGCAGCGCGATGTTCTCCGCAACGACCGGATGCAGCGGACCGAGAACCGGCCCGAGATCTTTCACCCGATCCCACCCCCGCGCGATCCACGCCTTGTAACGATCGAAGCCCGCGACATTGAGACCGTACGATCCGCTCACGTCGATGGTCCAGTCACCATCGAGCGTCCGCAGCCTCGGCCCGTCAGATGCCGTCACCACCGAGCAGAGGTTGAACTTCTCACGGACGACGCGGGCGAACGGGAACGGCACGCGGCTGACATCGGTGAACCGCAGATCGGAGAAGCTCTCGCGGACGTCGTTTCCCCAGGCAACCGACCGCGCGTACTGTGCCTGAAGCCCCGCGGCCAGCTGGTTCACGCCGCGCCGCCGCCGCTCGACCCATGGCGCGCCTGCGCCGTCGGCCGCCAGGAACGCATCTTCGCTGTAGTCATGCGCTCGCACCCACCGGGCCATCCGGCGGGAGACGACCGGCACCAGCGCGAGCGCCGGCAGGGTCCTCAACATCCTCACGAGCCGGAGACAGACATAGGCACCGAGGGATAGGGCGCCGAGGGAAAGACCCGCCAGGGCCAGCAGCATGTGCGCTCCTCTCAATTGCCCTAATGAAATAACGCACACGGATGTCATTCTCGCGACGATCGTGCGATGCGTGTGTCAATAGAGAGGGCTGCCAGACGTCCGGGCCACAAGCGGTGACAAAGAGTTTGCACGTCCGTCACACCGCCCTCTCGGACAGCGCACGCCGGCCCTCCACGTCACGCTGCGCGAAAGCGGGCACGTTCACGTCCATCCCAAGGGCGACACCGTGCGCGAAGTCCTCAAGTACGTCGCATTCGATGCCGAGGCGCTGGTGGCGAAGCTGCGCGCCGACGTCGAGACAGCCGTCCGCGGCGGCCGGCTTGACTATGAGGAATCCGGACGCCTGCTCCGGTTCTACGAGGACGGGCTCAACGGCTATACCTACCTGGAGGAACGCCAGGGCCGCTGAACAAGACCGGCGCGGTATGGGCCTGAAGACTCATGTCGCGTGCAGTTGCCTACGCTCTGGAGCCAGTGACGACCTTTTTTCAGCCCGTGACAATCTTGCTCTTGGGGCGAGGCAACTGCACGCGGCATGAGTCTTCAGGCTCATTGTGAATCTTCAGTGTCGTTCGTGCCCGAGGCATTAATGAAAGTCCCGGCTTCTGAGGTGCTCGGGCGCCGGGACCCCTTTCGGGATCCACAATCGGCGAACGATCAGATGAACGACGTTGTCCTTCGATTCGATCGTTCCCGCAACGCCCAGCCAATGCGCGATCCGGGCCAGGATCGAGAACGCCTGAAAGACCCGCTCCCACAAGACCAGATTCACGAAGCCGGTCTCGTCCTCGAGCGTCATGAATGTCACATTCGAGGCGGTGGACGGCCGCTGGCGGCACGTCACCAGGCCGGCACAGCACGCGAGCGTGCCCGACGCCAGCGTCTGCACCGTCCGCGCGTCGAGAAACCCCTGCCGCTCGAGCATCGGCCGCAGCGGGGCGACCGGATGCCCGCGCACGCTGTGAGACGACGACTGATAATCCCACGCGATCGTCTCGGCCCCGTCAAGCGGCGGGAACACGGGCTCATGTTCCCCATGATCATTGTCCGCCGGTGACATCATCAGTGGTAAGCGCGCATCGCTCACCACGCCTGGCACTTCCCACAAGGCGGATCGGCGCGAGAGATCGAGCGTCTCGAACGCGCCCGCTTCGGCCAGGGCCGCCAGCGCCCCTTTGTCGAGCCCGGTCTGACGCGCCAGATCGGACAGCGACGGCCGTGTCAACAACGACGGCGCCGCCTCACGCGCGGCCCCGAGGCGCGCCCAGTCGGCCTCGCCGAAGCCTTTCACGAAGCGCAGCCCCATGCGCACAGCCCAGCCAGCGCCCACAGCCAGAGCGCCTGCCACTTCCAGCGTGCAATCCCACTCGCTCCGCTGCACATCGACCGGCCGCATCTCCACGCCCAGGCGCTTGGCGTCTTCGACGATCGTCGCGATCGAGTAGAACCCCATGGGCTGCGCGTTCAGGAGCGAGCAGATGAACTCCGCTGGGTAATGTCGCCGGAGATAGGCGGCCGCGTAGCTGATGATCGCGAACGAAGCGGCATGGCTCTCCGGAAATCCATATTCACCGAAGCCTTGAATCTGTTTGTACACGCGCTGCGCGAACTCGAGCGCGATGCCTTTGGCCTGCATCCGTGAAACCAGGCGTTCTTCGTGCTGCTCCAACCGTCCGGACCGCCGCCACGCCGCCATATCGCGGCGGAGTTGATCGGCTTCGCCCGGCGTGTAGTCGGCGGCGACGATCGACAGCTTCATGACCTGCTCTTGAAAGAGCGGGACGCCCAGCGTCTTCGCGAGCACGGGCCTCAAGCATTCGTGCGGATAGACGACGTCTTCCTCATTGTTGCGCCGGCGCAGGTACGGATGGACCATCCCGCCGGAGATGGGACCGGGCCGGACGATACTTATCTGGATGACGAGGTCGTAGTACGTCTGCGGCCTCAAACGCGGCAGCATCGACATCTGCGCGCGCGATTCGATCTGGAAAATGCCGATCGTCTCCGCGCGGCAGATCATGTCGTAGGTCGGCTGATCGCCTTCCGGGATGGTCGCCATCGACAGATGGACCCCGCGATGACGTTCGAGCAGACGGAAGCAGAGATCGAGCTGCGTCAGCGCGCCGAGGCCGAGGATGTCCACCTTGAACAGCCCCACCGCCTCGACATCATCCTTGTCCCACTGGATGACCGTGCGGTCGGCCATCGTCGCGTTTTCGATCGGCACGATGTCGTGGACCGGCTCGTGCCCCAGGAGAAAGCCGCCGGGATGGATCGACAGGTGCCGGGGCGCGTCGAGAATCTCCTGACTCACCTGCAGGAGATGACGATTGAGCGGCGTCTCGGGGTCGAGCCCTGCCTGCCGCAGCGCCTCCACCGACAGCCCCGCGTGGTGCGACAGCAGCTTCGCCAGCCGGTCGAGCATCGTCTCGGACAGGCCGAGCGCTTTGCCGACGTCCCGCACCGCCGATCGCGGCCGGTACCGGACCATGTTGGCGACCATGGCGGCGTGGCTGCGGCCGTACTTCTCATAGATATGTTGAATCACCTCTTCCCGCCGCTCGTGCATCACGTCGAGATCGATGTCGGGCGGCTCGTTCCGCTCTTTGGAGAGAAACCGCTCGAAGAGCAGATCGATCTGCATCGGATCGACCGCCGTGACGCCCAGCGCATAGCAGACCACCGAGTTCGCCGCCGACCCTCGACCTTGACACAGGATGCCGTTGGTCTCGCAGAACTGGACGATGTCGTGCATGGTGAGGAAATAGCCGCCGTAGTCCAGCTCGTCGATGAGACGCAGTTCTTTGTCGAGCTGATCGGCGATTTTGCCCGGCACCTCGCCGTGATACCGCTTGCGCGCGCCCTCGTAGGCAAGGTGGCGGAGCCATGACGCGGAGGTCATGTCTCCGGGTACCCGTTCGGCAGGGTAGCGGTAGCGAAGCTGGCTCAGCGAAAAGGTGCAGCGCGCGGCAATCTCGCGCGTGCGCGCCACGGCTGCCGGATCGTCGGCGAAGAGCGCGGCGAAGGCATCGGGGCTGAGAAGCGTGTGCTCGGCATTCGGTTTCAGGAGCCGGCCGGCTGTATGGATCGTCACGCCGTGACGGATGCAGGTCATCACATCCTGCAGGGCGCGGCGGGCGCGGGTGTGATAGAGCACTTCCACCGCCGCCGCGATCGGAAGACCGTAGCGGGCGGCCCGCGCCCGCAGGCGCGTCTCTTCCGCCACTTCGGTATCGCGGCGATGACGCGCCACCATCGCGTAGAGGCGATCGCCGAAGGCGTCGCATAAAGAGCCCCTTTCCCCGGGTGCCGGATCTGGTTCGCGCACGAGCAGGCTTGCATCGCCGCCCCACAGCGCCAACACGCCGCCGGCATGACCGCAGACCTCCTCCCACGTGACGATCGATTCCCCTTTCGGCCGACGCCGCCGCCCCAGGGTCAGGAGCCGGCACAGATTCGCGTGGCCCTGCCGATCCTGCGCGAGCAGGACGAGGGTGGACGAGCCCGACGAGCCCGACGAATCTGACAGGGCCCCATCAGCAACAGTGACCTGTGCCCCGATCAGCAGCTGCAGCTTCTGTTCCGCCGCTTTGACATGAGCGCGCACGATGCCGTAGAGGCCATCGCGGTCCGTGAGCGCGATGGCAGGAAGACCGAGGTTGGCCGCCTGCTCCACCAGTTTCTCGGGATGGCTCGCGCCCTCGAGGAACGAGCCGTTGCTCTTGCACCAGAGCGGGACGTACTCGCGGGGCGTCATTCCACGTGTCCCTGGAGGAAGATGCGATCTTTCCGGCGGTCGTCGTACATCCACCACAGGTTCCCCTCGTCGGTTCGAGCAAAGTAGTAGTCGCGATGGACGCCCCCGCCTCCCCACCACCCTCCCGACATGACGTAGGGCCCGGCGAGCGTTTGGGCGCGAACAGGGAGAGCGCCCCCGCTGCGCCCACTGGGCCCGCTGGACATCGACGGCAGCGCGATCGGTTTCGTATAGATACGCCGCACGAGCGGGCGCAAGGTCACCACGCGCGGCGTCGCCTGGGCCGGCACTTCGTCGAGGCGCTCCCAGGCGAAGCGCGCGGTGGGCAGATGTGCATCGCAGACGCGGGCGCGCACGACGCTGTCGTCGCCGCATTCCGCGCGCAGCCTCGCGAGCGCCTGATTGGCCGCATCGGGATCGCGACGCGCCTGCTGCAGCAACCGGCGCTGGGCGGGTGTCGCCCCGCACGTGTCGGCTCTCACGCGCAGGGTCACGATGCCCGCCGGGAGCCGAAGCGCGTCCAACCGCAGGCGTACGAGCGTCAGCAGCTGTGCCGCATCGAGCGTCGATGCTGCCGGGCGGACGCGTTCGACCTGCGTCGAGCGATCGTCGAGCTTCATCCAGAGCGTGAGCGCCACGACCGCGTGCGCCTGGCGCGCGATCGCCGCGATCAGCGAATCCAGTAGACGCTTGACGACGAACACCAATCGCTCGGTGTTCGTCTCCGGCGCGTCGAAGTGCAGCTGCCGCTCCTGCGGCTCGTCGGCAGGAACGGGAACGAGCGGCGCCCAGCGCTGACCGGAGGCCAGCCGGTAGAGCGTGTCCGCCGCCTCACCGAATCGGTGCCGGACAGCGTCGCCCGGTAACCGCAGGAAATCGCCGACGGTCTCGATGCCGAGCGTCAGCAGGCGCTCGCGGACATCCGGATCGAGATCCAGGCACGAGAGCGGGACACGGCGGACCGCAGCGCGTTCTTCACCTGCCTCGGCGCAGATCGCCGTGCCTTGATAAAATTTTGCCAGGGCGTAGGCGCCGAACCGGCTGACCCCGACGGCGACGGTCCCTCGCATGCCGGCGCGTTGAAGCTCGAGACGCACCGCCTGCGCCCAGGCGTGAAGCGAGGGATACAGTCGGGTCAGCCCTTTGGCGTCGAGCCAGAAAATGCCAGGTGTGTCGGCTGATGGCTCGACGTGCGGCGAATACCGCCGCAAACACTCCGCGAGGAAGCGGACGTGTTGATCGATTTGCGACCGCGAGACAACGGCCGCCCGGAGATCCTTCGAGAGGGCGAGCGCCGTCGCATACCGTTGCCCGGAGCGAACGCCGGCGCGATAGGCCCGCGCGTTGAGGAACAGCACGAGCGCCTGCGGCCGATCGTCTTCGACCACGGCGACCGGGAGATCGATCCACCCCGGCTGGACCTGCAGCAGGAGCTGGAGCGGGAGCGCGGCGACATTAACGCAGGCCAGCCGGTCCACGACACGCCTCAACATGGGTCCATCCCGGACCGGCCCGTTTGTCCTTGAGGACCTGAATCCGCACGTTGTAACACCCGTCACCCGCCACCCACTGGGCTTCGGCGCGCAGCGAAATCAGCGAGTTGAGCGACGCGTCATGAGGTGATTTCTTCGTCAGGACGATCACGGCGGTCTCGTGCGCGCGGGCGAGCCCCAGCAGACGCGTCAACAGCGCCATGGGAAGCGTCATGCGCCCTCCAGCCTCGCCGGACAGGTCGATCACGACGAGTCCGAATCCGCCGGAGCGGACGAGATGATCGGCGGCGCGCGCAGCGACGCGCGCATCGGGAACACGCACGACGGGCAACGCGTCGAGATCGACGCCCCCATCGGCCACATCGGGGGGAAAAAACGAGCTGTGCTCGAGCGAGACCCAGGCCGCACGCTCGCCGCCGAGCTGGGCGTCGAGCACGAGACCGAACGCCGCAGTCAGATGCGCGGTGCGCTCCCATCCTGAAAGCTCCACGAGCCGCCCGGCCAGGTGATCAACGCGCCAAATCTGGGCAGCGCCGGAATTCGAGGGCGGCGAAACCGGGAGCGCTTTCACCAGCTCATTTAGATACGAATAAAAAGCGAAAGTCAACGGAGAATTGAATATCTGGTTATCGGGTTATCTGGTTATCTGGTTATCTGGTTATCTGGCAAGCAATAACCGGTAATCTGGCAATCAATAACCTAATAACCAGATAATCAAATAATCAAATTCACCATTCCCCTTCTGGTCCTGGCCGGCGCAGCCGCAGCCAGGCAGGATCGTCCCCTCTTCTCCGCCGAGTCGGCGCTCGTCGTTCTCCACGTGAACGTCAAGGACGGAAAGAACGTTGCGAAGGCCGCCTATGTCGGCGGCTTGACCCAGGACGCCTTCGAGGTCTTCGAGGACGGCGCTCGGCAGGCCATCAGCTTCTTCACGACCGAGGACTCACCCGTCACCGTCGGGTTGCTCATCGACAGTAGCGGCAGCATGCAGCCCAATCGGGCCCGGGTGATCACCGCTGCGACCGTGTTTGCGGAAGCGAGCAACCCCGACGACGATCTGTTCGCGCTCACGTTCAACGAAACCGTGCGCTCGGCGTTTCCGGATTCAGCGCCGTTCACTGGCGACCCGGTTCAACTGCGCGACGCAGTGACGCGGATCTTCAACGCGTACGGTCGAACGGCGCTGTTCGACGCGGTTGCCGCCGGTGTCGACTACCTTGGCCGTGGACACCACGAGCGAAAAGTACTGGTCGTGGTGAGCGACGGCGGCGACAACGCCAGCCACGTGACATTCGACCAGGTCCTCACGACGACGGAGGCCACAAACGTGGTCATCTACACCGTCGCGCTGGTGGACCCGCTCGAGCGTGACGCGAATCCGAAGCTGCTCAAGCGGATCGCCGAGGCCAGCGGCGGAGAAGCATTCGAGCCGACGAGCAGCGGCCAGATGACTCAAGTTCTCCAGCGCATCGCTCGAGACATCCGGCACACATACACAGTGGGCTACGCCTCGAGCAACGAGGCCCGGGACGGCTCATTTCGGAAGATTCGAGTCAGCGTCCACGCTCCGGACGGCCGGCGGCTCGTCGTGCGGACTCGTGCCGGGTACCTCGCCGCCCGAAATCTGCGATGATGGTCCTCCCTTAACGATGTCGTTCGCGCGATCGGTCGCGGCCCCACGTGTCGTCAACATCGGCGATCTGCGACGGCTGGCGAAGCGCCGGCTGCCCCGCGTCGTCTTCGATTACATCGACGGCGGCGCCGAAGCGGAAGTGACATTGCGAGCCAATTGCGACGCGTTCGACGCCGTCACCTTCCGCCCGCGCAGCGCCGTGGCGACACCGGCCCCCGAGTTGCGCACGACCGTCCTCGGGACACGGCTCGACCTGCCATTTCTCCTGGCGCCGGTCGGCAGCAGCCGGATGTTCTATCCCCGCGGCGAATGCGCCGCCGCCCGGGCGGCGGGCGAAGCTGGCACGGCATACGTCCTGTCGACGCTGTCGGGCTGCCGCCTGGAGGAAGTCAAAGCCGCCACGGCAGGCCCTGCCTGGTACCAGTTGTATCTGGTCGGCGGGCGCGACGTCGCACGCGCGGCGATCGACCGCGCGCAGACCGCAGGATTCTCCGCGCTGGTGATCACCATCGACACGGCGGTCGCGGGAATGCGGGAACGGGACGTCCGGAACGGAACCGCCGAGTTGCTCGGCCGCAAGCTGCCCGCGCTGCTGCCCTTCGTCCCGCAGGTCCTCTCGCGGCCGCGCTGGCTGGCTGCGTTCCTGAGAGACGGCGGCTTGATGAAGTTTCCAAACGTGGTGCGCCCAGGCAAAGGCGAGATGCCCTACGGCGAGGTGGTCGCGTTGTTGGCAGAGTCAGTCGTGTGCTGGGATGATCTGCGCTGGCTCCGCGACGCCTGGAAGGGACCGATCGTCGTCAAAGGCGTGCAGACAGGCGATGATGCGCGCCGTGCCGCCGATGCCGGGGCGGAGGCCATCGTCGTATCCAACCATGGCGGCCGCCAGCTCGACGGCGTGGCGGCGACAATCCGCGTGCTGCCGGAAGTCATCGACGCCGTCAACGGGCGCGTCGAAGTGCTGCTCGATGGTGGCATCCGCCGGGGCAGCGACATCGTCAAGGCGTTGGCGCTCGGCGCGCGCGCGGTGCTCATCGGCCGCGCGTACGCGTACGGGCTCGGCGCGGCCGGGGACGCGGGCGTGGCGCGCGCGATCGAGATTCTGCGCGCGGATCTCGTCCGCACGCTCACGCTGCTCGGGTGCCCCTCCGCGTCCGGGCTCGATCGCTCCTACGTCGACATCCCGCCGGACTGGAAGGGCTGACTGCCAGTCCCCGTACGCTTCCGGTTCGGCGACTTCACGCTCTCCCCCCGACAGCGATTGCTGCTCCGCGACGGACGGCCGGTCGCGCTGATCCCGAAGTACTTCGATCTCCTCGTGCTGCTGATCCTCCGCCGCCACGACGCGGTCTCGAAGAACGCCATCTTCGCCGAAGTCTGGAGCGACGTCGTCGTCTCCGACGGCGCGCTGGCGCAAGCCGTCCGCACGCTGCGGCGCACGCTCGGTGACGACGTCCGCGAGCCACGATTCATCCGCACGGTCTCGCGTCATGGCTATCAGTTCGTGTGGCCGAACGTCACCGAGGAGGCAGACGACGATCCCGTCTCGCCCGCCACGCCGCGTGTCTCGGAGAACGCCCCGCCGGCCGCGTCGATCGTACTGCTGGTCGATCGGCTGATGACCGCGACGAGCCCCGAGGACGCGCGCGACCTGGCGGAGCAGCTGCACGCGCTCGGGACAGCCGAGGCCCTCGCCCGCCTCACGGCGCGGCCTGGTCACGCACCGGCTGTGGCCATGATGCGCGACGCGCGATGGAGTGTGCCGGGTGCGGGTGATGTGCCGCTCTTGCGCGACCCCGAGGCGTTCGCCGCCGTTATGGCGCTCGTCCGGCTCCGGCTGTCTGACGTAAAGCGCACGGTCGTACGACGCTGGGCCAGCGCGGCCGAGACGGGCGCGATCGCCGGCGGTGCGGCCGGATTCCTGGGCGGCGCCGCTCTGTACCTGGCGCCGACGTCGAACGCTCGACCTCAATCGTCGATCGCGCTGGCGGCGATCGGCATCCTGGCCGGCGGCATAGGCGCCGCAGGCGTCGGCGCCGGTCTCGTAACGGCGGAGGTGCTGGCGCGCTCGCGCCGGGCGCTGGCGCTCGTCGCGTGCGGCGCGCTGGCCGGCGCGCTCGTCGGAGGCGCCGCGGCGGTCGTCCTGGGGGCCCTTCTCGAAGGCCTGTTCGGCCTCCACTTCGTCCACATCGCTGGCGGCCCAGGGGCGTTGGACGGCCTGGTCCTCGGCGCCGCCGCAGGCATCGGCTACGCCGCGACGACATCGCATCCGGACGGCGGCGGGCTGGCGGCCCCACGCGGGCGCCGCCGGATCGTCAGCGCAGCGGCTGTCGGCGCGTGCTGCGCAATCGGCGCCGCAGCGCTCACGGTGTCCGGACGGCCGCTCGTTGGCGGCCTGGTCCACGAGATCGCGCGCGCGTCTCGCGACGCGGAGCTGGTGCTGGGCCCGCTCGGACATCTCGTCGGCGAACCCGGGTTCGGTCCGGTGACCCAGGTGATCCTCAGCACGTTCGAGGGCGCCGCCTTCGGCTGCGCGCTCGGGTGGGGCCTCACGCGACGGCCCGCGATCGACCGAAACGCCTGAGAATCACGCTTTCCTCAGCCAACGCTCATCGTCCGCTGACGACTTCCGCGAGACCTCTGGTTCATCCTTCACGGCAGTCGCAACAGGGAGTCAATCCCAAGGAGGACCGCGTGACGTTTCGCCGACTTGCCGCCATCGCCTTGATCTTCTTCGGAGCGTCGTTGGCCTGGACCGTGCTGGGATCGTCCCTCATGGCTCGCACAGGACAATTCGACGATCGCCTCGAGCGCGAGGTATGGCTCCTCTGGGGCGCACCCCAGCGTCAGGTCGCCCCCGACGCGTGGATTGTCCGTCCCGGCGTTGAGACCGAAACGGTCGAAACCAAGGATCAGAAGGGCCAGGTCACCCGCAAGCAGGTGACCAAGAAGGTCGCGCGGCCGGCGCCAGCCGTCCTCGAGTCGACGCGAGCGACGGTCGGTCTCGACATGGAGCATCGCCAGAAAGGACTGCTCTGGTATCCGACGTACAGCGTCGCGTTCAAAGCGACGTATGTCTTTCGAAACCCGGACCAGGAGGCGCGCGATTTCCACGTGCGCCTGCCGCTGCCGGCGCAGGACGCGCTCTTCGACGACTTCGTCTTCTCGCTGAACGGCCGTCCTTCCGTGCCGGCGGGAGACGTGTCGAAGGAGATGCACGCGACGATGACCGCCGCGCCTGGCGCAGCTGTCACGCTCGATGTGCAGTATCGGTCGCGCGGTCTTCGAACATGGACCTATGCCTTCGCGGCGAACGGCGTCGCCCAGGTCCGCGACTTCAACCTCGTGATGCGGACGAACTTTCAGGACGTGGACTTCCCGGCGGGCACTGTCTCCCCCGGCCAGAAGACGGCGATACCGGGTGGGTGGGCGCTGACCTGGGCGTTCTCGAACTTGATCTCCGGCCAGGCGATCGGGATGGCCATGCCGCAGAAGCTCAACCCCGGCCCTTTTGCCGCGCGCGTGACCTTCTTCGCGCCGGTGTCGCTGCTCTTCTTCCTCGCCGTCATGGTCATGGTGGGCACGACGTCAGGGCCGTCGCTCCACCCGATGCACTACTGGTTCATCGCGGCCGCGTTCTTCGCGTTTCACCTGCTGCTCGCGTATCTCGTCGACCATGTGGGCGTGCATGTCGCGTTCGCCGCGGCAGCTGTCGTCAGCCTGGCCCTCGTCGTGAGCTATCTGCGCGTGGTCACAGGGATGCGGCAGGCGTTGCTGGTGGCCGGCCTCGCGCAGGCGGTCTTTCTCGTCCTCTTCAGCTACGCGTTCTTCTTCGAGGGCTTCACCGGGCTGGCGATCACAGTGGGCGCCATCGTCACGCTCTTTGTGCTCATGCAGATGACGGCGCGCGTATCGTGGGACGACGTGTTCGCCGCGGGCACAGGCATGAACCGGACATCGCCCAGTGAGAAATATGCGAAAGGACGCCCCTGATGCTGGCCGTGCCTCGCGCCGCTTCCCTCTCGAGCCGTCTCTCCATCGTCCGCCACCTCGTCCTGTCGGTCGAGACGCACCGGCCCGTCGAATTCGTGGATCTGACGGCGGCAATCTCGGCTGCGGTACAGGGACTCACGCTCCTCGACGGCATCGTCACCGTCCAGACGCGGCATACGACGACGGGAATCCTGGTCAACGAGCACGAGCCGCTGCTGCTCGAGGACCTCGAAGCGATGTTCGAGCGGTTGGCGCCGGCGTCTTCGGCCTACGCCCACGACGACCCGGCGCGACGCTCGGTGAACCTCGGTCCGGAAGAGCGGCGCAACGGTCATGCGCACTGCCGCGCCGCGCTCCTTCGTGCGTCGGAGTCGGTACCGGTGTCCGGCGGTGCGCTCACGCTCGGCCGGTGGCAGCGTGTCTTTCTCGTCGACTTCGACGGTGGACAGCGCCGCCAGATATCGCTGACGCTCATGGGCGAGGTGCGGGGGCCAGGATCGTGAAAATGGGCAAAAACGGACCGAAGATTCTGAGGCGGGCTTCAGCCCCATTCTGAGTCGCGGTGGGGTCTACAATACGCGTCACGTGGAGGGTCCCGACATGCGCAGACTCGTCGCCCCAGTCGTAGCTGTCGCCATTGTCGTCGGTATAGGGCTCGTGGCCCCGGGATTCCTCCGGGCGGCCGCGGCCATTCCCGACTGGGCGTACGCCATTCCTGCGGCGCCGCCTGGCGGAGCCGCAAGCCCGGCCCCGCCTCCCGACACCTCGAGCAAGCAGATTCCGGCGAGTACGCTGAGCTTCACGCGCCAGCAGATCTCCGACAGCTTCGGGCCGGCCGACTGGTTCCCCGGCGATCACCCGCCGATGCCAGAGATCGTCGCGCATGGCCGGCGCCCGGATGTGCGGGCGTGCGGCCTCTGCCACTATCCCAACGGCAAGGGACGCCAGGAGAATGCCGGCATCGCCGGGTTGCCCGTTTCCTACTTCATCCAGACGATGAACGACTTTCGCGCGGGCTTGCGAAAGAGCGCGGAGCCGCGAAAGGCGAACACGAACGTCATGATCGCGATCGCAAAGGCCATGACGCCGGAGGACATCAAGGAAACGGCTGAATATTTCGGGTCGATGAAGTGGACGCCTTGGATCAGAGTCGTCGAGACCAACACGGTGCCGAAGATGGTGAGTCGCGGCGGCATCTGGATCCCGACCGGAGGCCCTGAGGGTACTGAAGGGCCCCAGGGTAACGTAGGTGCTGCAGGTGCCGGCGGACGCGAGACGGAACCGATCGGCGTGCGGATCATCGAAACGCCCGAGAATGCCGAGCGGACCGAAATCCTGCGCGACCCGCGCTCAGGGTTCATTGCCTATGCGCCCGTTGGCAGTCTCAAGAAAGGCGAGGCCCTCGTGCGCACCGGCGGAAACGGACGGACCGAAGCCTGTGGCGCGTGCCACGGCGCCACGCTGCAGGGGCTTGGCCCCGTGCCCGGGATAGCCGGACGTTCTCCCAGCTATCTCGCGCGCCAGATGTACGATATGCAGTCCGGAGCTCGCCGTGGCGAATGGACGGAG
This sequence comes from Vicinamibacterales bacterium, assembly GCA_035939575.1. GTDB lineage: Bacteria > Acidobacteriota > Vicinamibacteria > Vicinamibacterales > CAVVIG01 > DATKHR01. The sequence continues at coordinate 15,309 of DASZFS010000504.1, forward strand.
TTGATGACACCTGTAGTCGCGCGGCTGACGGACGACGATCTCGTGAGCATCGCGGCCTACGTGTCGTCCCGTTGAGTGTCTTCTCTCCGGGGGGCAGGGGCCCAGCATGTAATAATCAGAGTCATGGGACGACTCCGCCCGGCACGTTCGACGCTGATTGCGTCGGTCCCAATCACTCTCGTCATCGTCGCCGCCGTCGCCTGGGCCGCGTGCACGACTGCGCCGGCGTCGCCGTCGGTCAGCCCTCCGTTCAGTTCGTCCGACCCTGTCGTCGGGACCGGCGCGGCAGCTGCAACCGGCAGTTCGGTGACGGTTGACTACACCGGCTGGTTGTACGATCCCTCGAAAGCCGATCAGAAGGGCCTGCAGTTCGACTCCTCGATCGGCAAGACCCCCTTTTCAACCACGCTCGGGTCGGGAGCGGTCATCAAGGGCTGGGATCAAGGAATCCCCGGCATGCTGGTTGGCGGAACGCGGCGGCTCGTCATCCCGCCGTCGCTGGCGTATGGCGGTATCCGCAGCGGCCTCATCCCACCTAACTCGACGCTGGTGTTCGACATCACGCTGCTGAGCATGCCATGACCCGACGCCGTCGATGCGTCGGTGATCCTCCGCCTGGCGCTCGGCCAAGTGAACGGATTGACCGAGTGGTCGAAGATTCATAAATCACCGCCCGATGTGGACGCGGGCGCCGATGACCGCGAAGGTCATCCTGTCGTCGATGCCGCCTTCGCCACCGCTAACCGGAGCGCCCGTGATCTTGGCGATGTTCACCTCACCGTAGATCGCGATCCATCTGTTCGACCATGCCTCGACGCCCCCGCCCGCAAGCCAGCTCCACCCTCTCGTCTGTTGCGCGAACGATTGCGTGCCGCCCTTGACCGTCTGCGTGACGCCGTTGACCGTCACGCTCTGATCGTTCACGGTCTCGTTGGTGGTGATGGTCGCCTCATGACGGTTGACCCCGCCCAGCCCGTACAGCCTTACGGGGCCCAGCGCGACGCCCGCTTTTGCTGCGACGGTCAGGAGCCGCAGCCTGACGCGGCTGTCGAATGAGTAGGTGTCGCCGCCTCCACTCGCGGTGACGTCGGTGGGCCTCACGTACCCGACTTGAGCCGCGAGGTAGCGCGTGAGCCAGACTTCGGCCCCAAGGCTCTCGGCCAGCCCGAGGTTGCTGTTCGAACATTGCGGGGCGTCGCCGCACGCATTATTGACAGCGTTTGCGAGCTTCGAAAAACCTGCCCCCGCCGACAAGACCAGACCTTTCCCCGGCCTTCCATTGAAGATGGGTGACCTGGCCATGGATAAGCCTGCCCCCGCGCCGGCTGGGCGCAGCACCCAGTCCCTCGGGGCGGGCCCCTGCCTCACGTGCACCGACGGGGTCGGAGTGATGTCGATGACGAATGTGGTCACAGGCTGCATGCTGAACACGCTCCCGACATCCGTGCGCGTGCAACTCGGAGGGGCAGGTACAGGCTGCACGCCGCGATTGACCATGTGCACAGTGACCTGGGCCCCACAGGCATCGATGTAGACCAGAACGCCAGCATCGCTGGACCGGGGGCCGACGCGCAGAATCGCATCGCCGTTGCTGTCTGCGCTGGCAGTGGCGAGATTGGCCCCATTCAGCGTGAGCGCGACGGCCGCTCCGGGGGGTGCACTTTGAATGAGCACGGTTTGTGCCGAGGCGCCGCGCAGGCCAAAGGTGGCGGCGAGCAGAACGGCGAGGGTCAACGCGGGAAATGGCGTCTGGGGTTTGGCTTGGCTGCGAAAGGGCATGCGAGACAATTATGGTTCAGGTGCACGGCGAACGCCGCCGGCCTTCATTTTAGGCTGGAGCGGTCCGGGATCGAGCGTGTGTGACACACTGAGGTTTGGATGCTGATCGGATGCTGATACGGAAGGCCGCCAACATCAAGTCGTCCGAGATCACACCGAAGCAGATGTACGTGCGCCGGCGCGAGTTTCTGGCGTCAGCGGGCGCGGCTATCGCCGCCCTGGCGACCGGCACGCTCGACGCCAGTCCCGCCGCCAGACCGGGGGGAAGGGGCCCCCGGAGTGAAGGCGACAAGGTGCCGGTGACGAAGCGAACCGTCACGACAACGGACCCGCCAACGCCGTACGAAGTGGTCACGACATACAACAATTATTACGAGTTCGGCAGCAACAAGAGCGACCCCGCCCGGAACGCCGTCGCATTCAGGCCCAAGCCGTGGTCGGTTGCGGTTGAAGGCGCCTGCGGCAAGCCGGGCGTCTACACGCTGGAGGACATCCTCAAGCCGCACGCCTTCGAAGAGCGCGTCTACCGCCACCGGTGTGTCGAGGGCTGGTCGATCGTCGTACCCTGGGTCGGTTTCCCGCTCGCCGATCTGCTGAAGCGTTTCGAACCAGCCGGCAGCGCAGCGTTCGTCGAGCTCATCACCGTGTTGCGTCCGGAGGAGATGATCGGCCAGCGCGACCGGCTCTCGTCGCTTCTTCCGTGGCCGTACAACGAGGGGCTTCGCCTGGACGAGGCCATGCACCCACTGGCGCTGCTGGCGGTCGGCTTGTATGGCGAGGAATTGCCCAATCAGAACGGCGCCCCGCTCCGTCTCGTCGTCCCCTGGAAATACGGCTTCAAGAGCATCAAGTCGATCGCCAAGATCCGGTTCGTGGACAAGGCGCCGGTGACCACATGGATGAAGGAAGGGCCGATGTACTACGGCTTCTACGCCAACGTGAATCCCGCCGTCACCAGATCCACGTTCCGCGACCAGTCCACCGAGCGGCGCCTCGGCGAGTTCTTCATGCGGAAGACACTTCCTTTCAACGGCTACGCCGATCAGGTCGCCGGCCTGTACGCCGGCATGGACCTTCGGCGAAATTACTAGCGCCTAGCCAGACAGAACGGGGCTGAAGACTCATGACCGCGTGCAGTTGCCTACGCCTTCGTCTTCAGCCCACCTCAGACCTCAATGCGGCCTCTCCCACGCCTTCCACGTGATGACGTACTGGTCCACGTTCTCGGCCGTCACCACATCGACGCCGGAGTCGATGATCGGCGTCGGAGGCATCCGGCCGGCTTTGATGTCGGCGAGCAGCCGCACGGACTCGCTGCCCCAGCCGAAGTACTTCTGTCCGAGCAGCACCTGCACCTTGCCGGCTTTCAGGAGATCGGGCGCTGGCGGAATCGTGTCGAACGAGATCACCTTGGTCGTCGCCGGCACCGCGGCGAGCGCGTTGCGCGTGAACACCGGCCAGCCCCCGACCGAGATCCATGCAGCGAGATCCGGGTACCGGTTCGTGCCCGTCGCAATGATCTCGGCGCAGTGCACCGTGTCCTCCTTGATGTCGTAGACCTCGACGATCGACATGCCGGGGTGCTGCGCGAGCACGTCACGCACACCCTGGAGCCGCCGCTCCAGGTTCACCGCGCCCATGCTGGTGATGAGTGCGACCTTTCCCTTCCCGCCGAGCAGCCGCACGGCATGCTCGGCGAGAATGCGGCCGGCCGCGAGGTCGTCCACGCCGTAGAATGCCAGCCGCTTCGACTTCGGCGCGTCGGCATCCCAGGTGACGACGGGGATGCCGGCATCGACCGCGCGGTTGATTGTCTCGGTCAGGAAATCGCCGTTGAGACACGAGATGGCGATGCCGTCCACGTGCTGCGTGATGAACGACTCCAGAATCTCCTTCTGGCGCAGCTGGTCAGCGTTCTCGGGCCCGCGCCAGATGACGTCGATGTTCGCGCGCTTCGCCGCTTCGCGCTCGGCGCCGACCTTCGCGTAGTTGAACACCGGGAGGTCGAGTGACTTGGGAATGACGGCGAACCGCAGCGTGCCGGGCGCGCCGCCCCGCGCCCCGCCCCCGCATGCGCCCATCGTCGCAACGATGACGGCCGCGCTCACAATCCATTTCATTACTGGTCTCCTCCCCGTGTCCGGCCCTGCAACACACGATCTGCAACGACGATGACGATGACGACGAGGCCGACGATGAGGCGATCGTAGAACGTCGCGCCGGGAATCTGAGGCAGCGCGTTGCGCAGCACGCCGAAGATCAGCGTCCCGAGCACCGCGCCCAGAACCGACCCGCGGCCGCCCGCCAGGCTGGCCCCGCCGACAACCGCCGACGCGATGATGTCGAGCTCGTATCCCATCGCGAGATCGGCCTTGCCCTGTCCCTGCACGACGGTCAGTGCCACGCCGGAAATGGCCGCGAGCACGGCCGAGATGAGGTACACCGACGCCTGCACCAGCCCGACGCGCACACCCGAATAGAGCGCGGCCGTCGCGTTCCCGCCGACCGCGAAGACTGCGCGCCCCCACTGAAACCGGGTCATCAGGATCTGGAATGCCAGGGCAAGCACGACCATCAGCAGAGGGGACGTCCAGTCGAGCGGCACGCCCGCCAGGTGCCAGCCGGGCGGCAGCGCGCCCGAGACATCGAAGTAGCGCCCCTCGGTGATGATGAATGCCGCGCCGCGCGCGACGCCCATGACGCCGAGGGTCGCGATGAACGGCGGCAACCCAGCCACGACAACCAGCGCGGCGCTCGCCGCGCCGCAGGCGGCACCGGTCACGATTCCAGCTGCCGCGCTCGACGCCAGGCTCCAGTGGCCCTGCACGAACAGCGCTCCGGTGACGACGCCGGCGAGCGCGATGACGGCACCCGGCGCGAGATCGACGCCGCCGGCGATGATGACAATGGCCGCACCAATCGCCGCGATGCCGTAGATCGACGAGTACTTCAGCACGAGCAGCGCGTTGGCGGCGTTGAAGAACGGGTGCGCTCGGCCGCCGGAGGGCCAGAGATACCAGCTGAAGAACACGATTTCGGCGAACAGGATCGCGACGGTATTGAGCTCGCGTGCCTGCCACATCCGCCTCACGCCACGCCTCCATCGGGCGTGGCCGCCAGATTCATCACCTGCTCTTCGGTGAACGACGGCGCCCCTGCGGCGATCTCGCCGCGGATTCGCCCCTCGCGCATCACGAGCAGGCGATCCGCAAGCGCGAGCAGCTCGGGCAGATCGCTCGATACGACCAGGCACGCGACGCCGTCAGCCGCCATCTCGCGCACCAGCGCGTGGATCTCGTACTTGGCGCCGACGTCAACGCCTTTGGTCGGCTCGTCCAGCAGGAGGACGCGCGGCTGCACGGCGAGCCACTTGGCGGCAACGACCTTCTGCTGGTTGCCGCCGCTCAGCACGTCGGGTGTCGCGTCGACCGAAGGCGCGGCAACCCGCCAGCGACGGAGCAGCTGTGCCGCGACCGCGCGCTCCGACGCGCGCACGACGCGTACGCGCCGCGCCTCGACCGAGGGCAGCACCAGGTTGTGCCGCAGGCTCAGGTTGAAGAACAGCCCCTGCCGTTGTCGGTCTTCGGGCACGAGCACGACGCCGCCTTGCGCCGCTTCGCGCGGCGTTCGGAAACGGCAGACGCGGTCGCCGACGGCGGTTGCGCCACTGTCGCGCCGGTGCACGCCGACGATCGTCTCCAGCAGCTCGGTGCGCCCCGAGCCGACCAGGCCGAACAGGCCGACGATCTCACCGCGCTCGATCGACAGCGACACGTCCTCGAAGCAAGGCCGCCGCGTCAGGCGCTCCACGCGCAGCCCCGGACCGCCGGCGCTGCGCGCCCGAGCCGTGGAGTGGCGCGGCGGGATCGCTCGTCCCACCATTGCCTGCACCACATCGTCGGTCGTCGCTTCCGCCCGCTGAAACGTGCGAACGTACCGCCCGTCGCGGAGTGCGGTAATCCGATCACACAGACGGAATACCTCCGGGAGCCGATGCGACACGTAGATGAGCGTGACGCCGCCGTCCCGCAGCCCCTCGAGAATCCGGAACAGATGGTCCGTCTCGGCGGCTGTCAGCGAGGTGGTTGGCTCATCGAGAGCGAGCGTGCGGCAGTCGAACGCGAGCGCGCGCGCGACCTGGAGCAATTGGCGGTACGCCAGCGGCAGCGTGTCGACCAGCGCATCGGGTGACACAGGCAGGTGCAGGCGCGCCAGCAGCTCTCGAGCGCGGTCGTGCATCGCGGTTTCGCGCAGCCGGCCGAATCGCGCCGTCAGCTCGCGGCCGGCGAAGATGTTGGCCGTCACCGACAGGTTCGGAAAGGCGAGCATCTCCTGATGCACGAGACCGATGCCCCGCAGCAGCGCATCCCGCGGGCTCGCAAGCGTCACCGGTGCGCCGTGCAGGCGGATCTCGCCGCCGTCAGGCTTCAGGCTGCCGGCGAGGACCCCGAGCAGCGTCGACTTGCCGGCGCCGTTCTCGCCGTCGATCGCATGCGCATCGCCGGCGTCTACGGTGAAGCTGACCCCGCGCAGCGCGGCAACTGCCCCGAACGACTTGTCGACGTGCCGGAACTCGACGGCGGGTGTCCGGTCCACCTTAGCCTTTGAATCGCGTGCTCACGTCGCGTACATGACGCCGAGTCCGCCGTCAGCCGCGCCTTCCGCCGGACACTTCTCGACAATGGCTCGCCCGATCCGACGAGCGCCCCCGGTGACCAGCGCAATCTTTCGGTCCAGCCGCCCCATGTCTTCGGTGCGGTAATACTATACGGTTCCATGACCCATCGACGCGCGCCGGCGCCGCCGCGCGTGGCCGTCGTGCTGGCAGTCGCGAGCCTGGTGGCCCTGGCGGCGGCGTCGGCTTGCCGCGGGTCGGGAAACGGAAACGCCACGATGACGCACGCACCCTACGGACGCCTGTCCGACGGCGCCACCGTCGAGATCTTCACGCTCACGAACGCCCGCGGCACGGAGGTGCGGACGATTCCGTACGGCGCGATCATCGTTTCGATCCGCGTGCCGGATCGCAGCGGGCGCCTCGACGATGTCGTGCTCGGGTTCGACACGCTCGACGGCTACGTGATGAGGAGCCGGTACTTCGGCGCCGTCGTCGGACGCTATGGCAATCGGATCGCGCAAGGGCGCTTCGCGCTTGACGGCAGGACCTACCAGCTCGCCACCAACAATGGCGTCAACCATCTCCATGGCGGCGTCAAGGGGTTCGACAAGGTCGTCTGGCGCGCGGAGCCGTTCCAGCGCGACGGCGTGGTCGGCGTTGTCTACTCGCTCACGAGCCCGGATGGCGACGAAGGATATCCGGGCACGCTCACTGCGCGCGTCACCTACTCCCTGACGCCTTCCAATGAGGTCACGGTGGAGTACGACGCCTCCACGGACCGGGCCACGCCTGTCAATCTCACGCAGCACAGTTACTTCAATCTCGCTGGCGAAGGCAGCGGTGACATCCTTGACCATCGGCTGACGATCGACGCGGACCGCTTCACGCCGGTGGACGCGACGCTGATCCCGACCGGCGAGCTTGCGCCGGTGGAGGGAACGCCGTTTGACTTCAGGCACGCCACGGCGATCGGCGCACGCATCGATACAGGTGTGGTGCAGCTCAAGTACGGCACCGGGTACGACCACAACTGGGTCTTGAATCGCCGCTCCCAGGGCCTGCAGCACGCCGCACGCGTGGAGGACCCGAAGAGCGGGCGTACGCTTGACGTCTCGACGACGGAGCCCGGCCTGCAGTTTTACGCCGGGAACTTCCTCGATGGGACGATCACAGGCAAGGCCGGACATGTGTACGAGCGGCGGTCCGGCCTGTGTCTGGAGACGCAGCACTTCCCCGACTCACCCAACCACGCGGACTTCCCGTCCGCGATCGTGCGACCGGGCCGGCATTATCAATCGACAACCGTGTTCGCGTTCGGGGTCTCTGAGTAAAGGAGCTGCATGATTTCGCGCCGGGATCTGCTGAAGCGCGCCGCAACCGTCGGATCCGGCGCGCTCGTGGCCGCGCGCGGTGTCCGCGCGCAAGAGCGCACAATCCTGATCGCCGGCCGGCCAGCCGAGGTCCGAATCACCGAAGCGAGCGCCGTGACCGCGCGTATCACCGTGGCCCCCGAAGGCGCGCCGTTGGAGGTTCGCGGCGATGGGGCGCTGGTCGAGCGCGCGTGGCCCGCACCCGCCCGGCGACTACGGGCGCGCGCGCGCGCCGAAACCGTGCGATGCGGCGCTCTGGCGCTGGAGCTGTCCGCCGATCCTTCCGCGGTGCGGATTGTCGCGCGCGCCAGGGACGGGCGCGTCGTGCAGCGCCTCTGGGTGGACGCGCAGACGGGCGCGCTCCGCTTCTCGATCGGAGACCGGCCGGTACTCGGCCTGGGCGAGGGGGGACCGCAATTCGATCGACGCGGATCGATCGATCGCATGCGAAGCGGTCAGGGCGGCTACCAGCTCCGCACGCACGGCGGACGCGTGCCGGTGCCCTGGATCATCGGCACGAGCGGCTGGGCGCTCTTCATCCACCAGCCGTACGGCACGTTCGACTTCACCGGGAGCGAAGGCCGGTTTCTCGCGGCGCAGACGGACGGGGCCAACCCTGGGGACCTCGTCGCGCCGCTCGACATCCTCGACCTGTTCTTGGTAGGCGCGCGCGAGCCGGCGGCCGTCATGGCGGAGTACGCGAAGCTCACCGGCTACCCGGAGATGCCGCCGCTCTGGTCGCTCGGCTATCAACAGTCACACCGGACCCTCGCCAGCCCCGACGAGATCCTTCAGGAGGCCAGAACATTTCGCGAAAAGAAGCTGCCGTGCGACACGATGATCTACCTTGGCACCGGCTTCTGCCCGTCGGGTTGGAATACCGACAACGGCGAGTTCACGTTCAACAAGAACGTGTTTCCCGATCCGCCGCGCATGATTCAGCAGCTGCACGACGACCACTTCAAGGTCGTGCTGCACGTCGTCCTCGAGGGCAAGCGACTCGAGGGCGCCGTGTCGGATCGCTGCGCGGCGGCGCCGTTGCCCAGCGGTCGCACACCGGATGGCCACTGGCCCGATGACCGGCAGGCCAGCTGCTACTGGCCGGCGCACAAACCGCTGTTCGACGCCGGCGTCGACGGGTGGTGGCCGGACCAGGGCGATGGCCTCGACGCGCCCTCACGCCTCGCGCGCAATCGGCTGTACTGGGACGGCTCGCGCCAGTGGCGCCCGAACGAGCGCCCTTTCGCGCTGCACCGCAACGGGTCTCCGGGGATGCAGCGCTACGCGGCGTTCCTGTGGTCGGGCGACGTCTACTCGACGTGGGAGACGCTGAAAACGCACGTGCCCGTCGCGATCAACACGGGATTGAGCGGCATTCCCTACTGGGGCACGGATATCGGCGGCTTCGTGCCAACCAGGGAGCTCACTGGCGAGCTCTACGTCCGCTGGTTTCAGTTTGCGTCGTTCTGTCCGCTCTTCCGCGCGCACGGGCGCACGTGGAAGCTGCGCCTGCCGTGGGGCTGGAACACCGGTGACCTCGCGCCCGACGAAATCTCCAACTACTCCGGCGGCGCGGCCAATCCGGACGCGAGCGAGCTGCACAACGCGGCGGTGGAGCCAATCTGCCGGAAGTATCTCGAGCTGCGCTATCAGCTTCTGCCCTACCTGTACAGCGCGGTCCGCGAGGCGCACGAGACCGGCCTGCCCATCATCCGGGCTCTCTGGCTGCACTACCCGGACGACCCGCTCGCGGTTGGCCGGAGCGATGAATATCTGTGGGGCCGCGACATGCTGGTCGCGCCCGTCACCGAGCGGGCCGCGACGTCGCGTCTGGTATATCTGCCCCGCGGAGGCTGGTACGACTTCTGGACCGAAGAGGCGCACGCCGGTGGCGCCGAGATTCGGCGCGCAGTCGATCTCGGGACGCTGCCGATCTTCGTGCGTGGAGGGGCGATACTGCCCATGGGGCCGGTGAAACAGTACACGGGTGAGCAGATCGACGGCCCCCTGGCGCTGCAGATCTACGCCGGTGCCGACGGCACGTGCGCGATCTATGAGGATGACGGCATGAGCTTCAACCACGAGCAGGGTGACTGGATGGGGCTGGACGTGCGCTGGACCGACCGCGATCGCCGGCTCGACATGCGGCTTGCGCCCGGTTCACGGATGCGGGCGCCGCGGGAACGCCGGATCACCGTGCGCCTCGCCGGCACGCCAGTAACGCGCGAGGTCACGTTCTCAGGGGCTGCCCTGCAGGTGCGGCTGTGAGAGCCATCGCAGCCACCTACTTCGTGCTCGGGACGGCGGTCGCCCTCGCGACCGCGGGAATGTCCGCAGCGCTCGCGCCGGCGCCCCCGCGCGTATCCGACAGCGTGACGCCGAAGGCCGAGCCCTTCCCGCTGCAGAGCGTGCGGCTGCTCGACGGCCCGTTCAAGCAGGCGATGCAGCTCGATCAGGACTACCTCCTCGCCCTCGAGCCCGACCGCCTGCTGCACAACTTTCGAGTGAATGCCGGGCTGCCCTCATCGGCGAAGCCGCTGGGCGGGTGGGAGGCGCCTGACGTCGAACTGCGTGGCCATACGGTCGGCCACTACTTGTCGGCGCTCGCCCTGATGTACGCCGCGACCGGCGACGCCCGGTTCAAGGACCGCGCCGACGCGATGGTCCGCGAGCTGGCGCGCATTCAGGAGGCACAGGCAAAGCGCTTCCATCCCGGCTATCTGTCGGCGTTCCCCGAGGAGTTCTTCGACCGCGTGGAGGCGCGCGAGAAGGTCTGGGCGCCCTATTACACGATTCACAAGATCATGGCGGGGCTGCTCGACGTGAGTGAGCTCTGCGGAAACCCGCTAGCGCTCGCGATCGTGACCCGCATGGCGGATTGGGTGACCTTCCGCGTCGATCGCATCAGCGTCGCGCAGCAGCAGCGCGCGCTCGGCACGGAATTCGGCGGCATGAACGAGGTGCTCGCGAACATCTACGCGGCGACTGGCAATGCGACCTACCTCCGCATCGCGCATGCGTTCGACCACGAGGCGATCTTCGATCCGCTCGCCCGCCGCGAAGACCCGTTGAACGGGCTGCACGCCAATACGCAGTTCCCGAAGATCATCGGCGCCGCGCGGGAGTACGAGCTCACCGGCGACGCGAGGTATCAGCGCATCGCGACGTTCTTCTGGGACCGCGTCGTGCACCACCGGTCCTACGTGACGGGCGGCAACAGCGATGGCGAGGCGTTCTTCCCGGAGGAAGAGTTCTCGAAGCACCTCGGCGCCTCTGGGCCGGAGACCTGCAACACCTACAACATGCTCAAGCTGACGCGGCACATCTTCGAGTGGTCCGCGGATGCTGGCGCAATGGACTTCTACGAGCGCGGGCTGTTCAACCACATCCTGCCCTCGCAGGATCCAGCGACAGGCATGGTCATCTACTACTGCCCGCTCCGTCCTGGCGCGTGGAAGTCGTACTCGACGCCGGACGACTCGTTCTGGTGCTGCGTCGGCACCGGCATGGAGAACCACACGAAGTACGGGGACACGATCTACTTTCACGACGATCGTTCGCTCTACGTCAACCTGTTCATCCCTTCCGAACTGGCGTGGAGCGCGAAGGGCATCAGCGTTCGGCAGCAGACGCGTTTCCCGGAGGAGGAGGCGACGCACCTGACGTTGACCGCGACGACGCCCACGCGCCTGGCGTTGAAAGTGCGCTTCCCGTCGTGGGCACGCTCGGGCATGGCCGTCTCGGTCAATGGCCACCCGGAGCCCCGGGAGCCAATGACGCCGTCTACAGCGTCTCCCGGGTCCTACATCACCATCGACCGCGAGTGGCGCACGGGCGACCGCGTCGACGTACGCCTGCCCATGACGCTGCATACCGAGGCCATGCCAGACAACCCGCACATGGTCGCGGTCATGTACGGCCCGATCGTGCTCGCGGGAGATCTGGGCCGGGAGGGCCTCGAAGACGTCGAGCGGTACGGACCCAGCTCTCCGGCGGTCGGCCGCGTCGCCACGCCGGTCATCCCCGCCTTCGTCGGCGACGTGAAGAGTCTGACGTCGAAGATCGTTCCGGACCGCGCAGGACCGCTGCAGTTCACGACCTCCGGCCTGGCGCGGCCGCACGAGGTCACCCTGCTGCCGTTCTATCGCATCGTCGACCAGCGCTACACGGTGTACTGGGATATGTACTCGGCGGAGGAGTGGAAAGCGCGCGAATCGGCCGCGGCGGCGTCCGGCGCGCGCCGGCTGGACAACCAGCGCCGGACGATCGATCTCGTCGCGGTTCACGATGCAGAGAGCGAGCGGGGCCACGCGCTCAGGAGTGAGAACGCCACGGACAGCTATTTCGAGGGGCGGCGGACGCGCGAGGCGCGGAATGGATGGTTCGCCTACGACGTCGCGGTCGCGCCCGATCGGCCGATGACAATCGTCTGCGCCTATCGCGGGAGCGAAGGCCGCCGGCGCGTCTTCGACGTCCTCGTCGACGGTCAGCGCATCGCGACCGAGACGCTCGAGTACCACCCGACCGAGCGACTCGACAAGGAGTACGTGATTCCCGACGCCCTCACTCGCGGCAGGCAGCGCGTAACCGTCACGTTCCAGGCGCACGCGGACGCGACGGCGGGCGCGCTGATCGAGGTCCGCACCGTCACGGCCCCCCTAAAAATGGGCTTCGCTCACGCCTTTCGGGCTCACCTGCCAGTTGTCGCGGACCGGCTGACGATGCCACCACGGCGGAGCGGGCATCATGAGCGCATGCGCCAGCCCGTTGACATAGGGCTCGTACGAACGACGCAGCTCCGACAGCCGCCGGTCGGCCTCCGCCGATCGCACAGGTGTGAGACCCGCGTTCTCGATCTGGTGACGTAGCTCCTCGAGCTCGCCGATGGGCAAACGGTCGGCCGTGAGATCCGGCTCCGCGTGCAGCACCTGCGAGAGATCGACCGCCGCGTGTCTGGCGATCGCGAATGTCACGTGCGCTTGCCATGTGGGCACGCCCTCGAGCCCCACTTCGACGAGCGCCGACAAGTCCAGGATCGTCGCCAGCGCGGAGACCCAGGACTGCCGGGTATGCTGCGACCGAAAGAACGCGACGGTTGGATACGAAATGTGACTCTCGAGAAGCTCTGAGCACCAGTACTCCCAGTCCTTCAGAAAAGACGGCAAGGCGTCGAGCTGATTCCGGGCGGCGAGGCGCCGCAGCACTTCGACGGCGGCTGGCGGGGAACCGGCCCAGGCATCGAGCAGCGTCAACCGCGCTTCCCGGCGCGAGAAGGCCTGGTACAGCACGGGGAAGTACGCGATCACAATCGCCAGAAACGCAAAGCCGGTCCCGGCCTCGGCGACGGTGATCAGACGGGAGATACGTCCGACCGGCTGCACGTCCCCCAACCCGAGGGTGAAGAACGTCGTGCCGCTCAGGTAGAGATCGTCGATGAAGGGAGCGGCCGCGTGCAGTGGCCGGAGGTTCGAGCCCGCGGACCATTGCAGGCCCGCGAAGCCAACCACCAGGCCCAGCGCCCAGACGGCGGCGAGGCCCAACAGCGACATAGGCCCGAAGATGGCCAGAAACCGTTCGCGAAGGCGATCGGTCCGGCAGTTCGCGGCGACCCATCTCCATTGCCTCCACGTGAAGCGGAAGTACAAGCGCGTCAACCGGAGGCGCCGGCTGACCGTGCGCGGAAGGATGACCGTCTCGAAGGCATCCCACAGCACGATCGCCATGACGAACCCACTGAGGAGGAAGGCCAGCAGATGCACGGATATCACCACCTCGGAGTTGCCTTCATCGCCCGGATCCAGCCTGAATCAGATGACGCACGATCGGCTCGCCCTGCGTGTGGCTCCGTATTCGTTGCTCGAGCTCGCTGTCGCCTCGGGTCAGACGCTCATGCTGGCGCAGATGTTCCGCCCAGGACGTCACCAGAAATGTCTCGAGGTAGACGTCGGCGCGTTCGAGGTCACGGTAGACGGCCCAGCGTGATGCGCCGTCACGACGCCTGACGTGTCCGTACTTCTGCATAGCGCCGAGGAATGGTGCCACATGGTGCGCGTCGACGCGATACTCGACGGTCACGAGCACCGGACCTTGATCGAGCCCAGGTCGGGCGTCTTGAACGATGGCGGGCATCCGCCAGTGGTTCCACGGGCTCACATCGGCGGTGCTGTCCGGCATTCTCGCCACGAGCCCCAGAGCCGTCGTCGCTATCGTGGCCAGCCCCGCCCACAGAAATGCGGTGTCCACGCTCGCGCGCGAACCGACTGTTCCCCAGAAGGCGCTGCCCGCGGCGAGCCCTCCTTGAGTAACGAGAATGAAGATCGCCAGTACGCGGGCCCGGACCCAATCGGGCGCCAGGCTCTGGATGAGCCCATTCGCGAGCGAGATGAAGACAATCCACGCCCCCCCGCTGACGAGCATGATGAGCATGAGTCCAGGCAGATTGTGCACGGCGGCAACGGCCGCAATCGTCGCGCCCAGGATAGCGACCGCCATGGACGCGACCGCCTCGGTCGACCATCGGGCGCGGGCGGCCTGCATCACGAGCGCGCCGCCAACCGCGCCGGCGCCAAAACACCCCAGCAGAACGCCGTACCCGATCGCACTCCCACTGACGCTGCGCGCGACGCTGGGCAGCAGGGCAAAAGGCGCGCTCGCGCAGAACATGACGACGCCGGACCGGAGCATCACGGCGCGCGTCGCTGGCACGTTGCGGACATATCGAATCGCGGCGACCGTGGCGCCGCCGAGGGTTTCAGGCGGCGACGATCGCGCGCGAACGGGCCGCTTCCAACGAGCGACCACCAGAATGACGCCGAGAAACGACGCGACGTTTACCAGAAACGCGGCGCTGACACCCGCGACCGCAATCAACGCGCCGGCGAGCGCCGGACCCGTGGCCCGCGCGATGTTGAATTCGATGCCGTTGAGCGCGGACGCGGCGGCCAGATCCTCCTTGTGCACGAGCTCAGGGAGCACCGCGCGCCACGTCGGCGTTTCAACGGCGTCTCCGGCGGACAAGGCGAATGTCAACGCGAGCAGGAGCCGTGGCGTGATGATGCCGGCGAGCGCCGTGGCCGCCAGGGCGGCCGCCACGCACACCATCCACGTCTCGGTGTACAGAATCAGCTTGCGACGGTCGGCGATGTCGCCGATGGATCCCGCGGGCAGTGCAAAAAGGAAGAACGGAAGCGTCGACGCAGTCTGCGTCAGCGCGATGTACAACGGGCCGGCGCCGAGGGAGACCATGAGCCAGGCCGATCCCACGCCCTGCATGAACGTGCCGACATCGGAGACGATGTCCGCGACGAGCAGCTGACGGAACATCGGCGTCCGCAGCGGGCGCCACAACCCGGACACGGCAGTCGTCGGTGACATCAACGATCCAGTACCTGCCGCACCATTTCGAGCTCCACGAGGCCGGGTCGCCCGCCCACGCTCTCGTGCCCGGTCAGGCGAAAAGCATTCCGCTCGTAGCACCGTTGAGCGCGGTCGTTGCCCCTGGCGACATGGAGCCTTACTTCCTTCGCGCCTTCAGTCGCGGCCCACGAGAGCAGGGAGGCCACGAGCGCATCAGCGGCGCCTGAGCCTCGCAGCGCCGGGTGGACCCACATGGCCATCAGCTGCACGACCGATGGGTCCTGCTGATCGGGAACGCCGGCCACGAGGCCGCGAGGCTCGTCCGACTCGTCGACGAAGAACGTCACGCCCCGTGACAACCATCGCTGCCAGTCCGCTGGCGTCCGGGCCAGTTCGCGTTCGAGCGTGGAGCCAAACGCGCCCGGTGCGTCGGTGAGCGCCTGGAGGCGCAAGGCTCTGAGGGTTGGCTCGTCGCCGACGACAGCACGCCGAACGCTGAAGCGCATCTCTGCACGCAAAGGCCAGGCATCCTCTCATGCGTCGGCGCCGCCGATCAAACACCCTTTCGGAACAAGCCGTAGACGCCCTACGTCTAAGGCGGTAGACTCTCTACGACTATGGCCAAAGCACCCCCGCGAGCAGACGACCGCCGCCTGGAGCTCCTGCAGGGCACCCTCGACATGCTCATCCTCCGGACCCTGCAGTGGGGACCGCAGCACGGTCACGGCATCGGTCAGGCGATCCGCGCGCAGTCCGATGACCTGCTCCGCGTCGAGACAGGTTCCCTGTACCCGGCGCTGCACCGCCTGGTGAAGCGCGAGTGGCTGAAAGCCGAGTGGGGCGTGAGCGAGGCGAACCAGCGCGCGAAGTACTACCGGCTGACGGCGGCTGGGAAAGCCCAGCTGTCACGCGAGCGGGATCGGTGGTCGCAGCTCGTGGACGCGATCGGACGCGTTCTGAACCCGGCGCCGGCCAGCAAGGAGTAACGCCAATGCCACCTCGCGTCCCCGACGGCGCCGATCTCGACGACGAGATTCGCGGACACATGGCCCTGAGCGTGAAGGAACGGATAGAGCGCGGCGAGGATCCGGCCGCCGCCCGCCTGGCCGCACGGAAGGAATTCGGCAACGTCACGCTCACGCGCGATTCGATGCGGGCCGTGTGGCGCCCTCGCTGGCTCGGCACGGCCGAGGCGCTCGCGCACGACATCCGCATCGCGCTGCGCTCCCTCGGACGCGCCAAGGGTCTCGCCGCCACCGTCGTGGTCACGCTCGCGCTCGGGATCGGCGCCAACGCCGCAATCTTCAGCGTGGTCCGGGCCGTGCTTCTGCGCCCGCTCGTCAACCGTGACGAAGATCGCCTCATCTACATCCGCCAGGCCGCGCCGGGTCTCGGTGCCGAGAACACGACGTTCTCGGTGCCCGAAATCAACGACTTCAAATCACACGTCACGGCCATCAGCGCGTTCGGTGACTTCTCGACCGTCGACCTCGCGATGATTGGTCTCGGCAGCGAGCCCCGCATGGTGAAAGCCGGGGTCGTCGGTGGATCGTTCTTCGACGTGATGGGCCTTCGACCCGCGCTCGGCCGCCTCCTGGATGCGCACGACGATGGTCCCGGCGCAGCCGGCGCGGCGGTCCTCACACACAGGTTCTGGACGACGTCGCTCGACAGCGACCCGACCGTGATCGGCAAGACCATCCGCCTCGGTCCGCGCACCGCCACCGTGGTCGGGGTCCTGGAGCCGTCGGTTCCTTATCCGGCCGATACGGAGATCATCGCCAACGTGGTGACCAGCCCGCATCATCTCGGGGCCACGATGGTCACGGGCCGCACCCACCGGATGACGGAGCTCTTTGGCCGCCTCGCGCCCGGCGCCTCCGTCGACTCGGCGCGCGCCGAGCTGACCGCGGTGCACGCCGCGATGATGCGCGAGCACCCCGAGGCGTATCCGGCGAAGGCCGGCATTCAGCTCAGGGTGGCGAAGCTGCGCGATCAGATCGCGGCGCCCGCCCGAACGATCCTGCTCGTGCTGCTGGCCGCCGCGGCGCTCGTGTTCGTCATCGCGTGCTCCAACGTCGCCAACTTGATCCTCGCCCGCTCGGTGCGTCGCGAGAGCGAGCTGGCCGTGCGCGCCGCGCTCGGTGCCGGCGCCGGCGCGCTCCGGCGCACGCTGCTGGCCGAGAGTCTCGTGCTCTGCGGCGGCGGTGCCGCGCTGGGCGTCGTGCTGGCGCGGCCATTCGTCGCCATGGTGGCCCGGTATGCCGCCCGCTTCTCGATCCGCGCGCTCGAGGTCACAGTCGATACCAGCGTGCTGTGGGTCGGCGCCGGCCTGGCGATCGCGGCTGCCGTGCTGCTCGCCTACGTTCCACGCCTGCCCTCGACGAACGCGCCGGCGGGTCTTGGCGTGGCGAGCGGCAGTGTCCGGATCACCCCCGGGACGAATCGCCGTCTCCGCCTCTTCGCCACCACCCAGATTGCGCTCTCGTTCATGCTGCTCGCGGGCGCGGGCATGCTTCTCGCGACCCTCGTGGCGCTGCAGACCGCGAATACCGGCTATAACAACATGCGCCAGGTGCTCGCGCTTGACGTGCCTCCGGCGGCGACCGGCGTAGCCGGCGCACGCGCGATGGACTTCTATCGCGAAGCGGCCCGGCGCGTCGCGCAATTGCCGGGCGTCGAGGCGGCCGCCGTGGGAACCTTCGTGCCCTGGCGCGACGCGGGCCTGTTCGGTGCCGGCGCGCGGTTCACCGCTGAAGGCTATACGCGCGCCGACGGCGAAGAGGATCCGGCGGCGAGGACCCGCCTTGTCGGGTCTGGGTTCTTCGCCGTGCTCGGCGTCCCGCTGCTGGCCGGACGCGAATTCACCGACGCTGACCGCGATGGCAGCGAACCCGTCTCGGTTGTCAGCCAGAGCGTCGCGCAACGCGTGTTTCCGAACGGAGACGCGCTGAACCGGCACATGTGGTGGACCGACCCCTATTTCGGCCGACCCCAGCCTCGCCGCATTGTCGGCGTCGTCGCGGATGTGGATGACGAGAGCGTGGTACGGCAGCCGGCGATGGCCATCTACATGCCGGTTCAGCAGATCGGATATGCCCAGCGCCTGTTCGTCCGGGCGGCCGGCGATCCGTACGCGCTGGTGCCGGCGGTGACGCGGGTCATCCGCGAGATCTCGGCGGACCAGCCAGTGGAGCGCTCCGCGACGCTCGAGGACGTGCGCGCGGAGGTGCTGTCACCCGAGCGGCTGACCGCGTTCGTGTTCTCCGGATTCGCGGGCATCGCCCTGCTGATCGCCGTCGTGGGCGTAGCAGGCGTGCTGGCCTTCTCGGTGAGCGCGCGGACGCGCGAGTTCGGCGTGCGTCTGGCCGTCGGGTCCACGCCGCGCCACCTCCTGGCCCGGGTGCTGTGGGAGGGTGCGCTGATTGCCGTGATCGGGATCGCCATCGGCGCGGCGGGCGGCTACGCGCTCGTGCGCGGGGCGGCCGCCTTTCTCGAGCACGTGCGGCTGCCGGGCGCCCTGCCGGTGGCGGGCGCGGCAGCGGTGCTCATCGCCGCCGCGGTCGTCGCGTCGCTGGTGCCTGCCTTGCGCGCCTCGCGCGTGGATGTGCTGCTGGCGCTGAGGTCGGAGTAGATGCTCACGGCGGCGAGGCAGCTGCACGCGGCCACGAGTCTACAGCCCAGTTGCAGTGGTCATACCAGTCTTCCTCCCCAAGAAATCTTCGCCGCGAGCACGCGATGCTGCCGTATCCTGGGCGTTGAAAGCGAGGCACCGTGGCTGACACAGGAAACACCCAGGACGGAATCACACGCCGCGAATTCGCCACCCGCGTCGGGGCGGCGGCAGCAGGCGTCGCGGCCGGCGCCGACGTCTTCAGTGCCCGCCTCCAGGCGGCCCCGCATGTGGGCGGACGCGTTCCCGGCGCGAACGATCGCGTCGTGACCGCGAGCATCGGCATCCGCGGACAGGGCAACGCGCTGAAGCGCGGGTTCGCCAGGCTCAAGAACGTCGAGATCAAGACGCTCTGTGATATCGACGCGAACCTGGCGCCGGAGCGGATTCATGACGAGCGGCTGGCGGACGTCGCCACGTTCAGGCCGGGCTACGCACAGGATCTCCGCCGCGTGCTCGACGACAAGGACATCGACGCGGTCGTCATCGCGGCGCCGAACCACTGGCACGCGCTCGCGACCATCTGGGCGCTGCAGGCGGGCAAGCACGTGTACGTCGAGAAGCCCGCGTCGCATACGGTCTGGGAAGGCCGCAAGATGGTCGAGGCGACCGCGCGCTACAACAGGATTGTGCAGGTCGGCACGATGAACCGCAGCCGGCCGGCCGTGCGCGACGCGATCAAGTTCATTCACGACGGCGGCCTCGGCACGGTCTATATGGCGCGCGGCCTCTGCTACAAGCCGAGGCCGGCGATCGGGAAGTACCCCGATGGTTCGATGGCGCCCGGCGAGAAGTACGGGTTGACCCTGACGTCCACCTCCTACGAGCCGACGTACGACCGGTCCTACCTGTCCAAAGTCGACTACGACCTGTGGCTCGGGCCGGCCCCGAAGCGGCCGTTCAACCGCAATCGCTTTCACTACAACTGGCACTGGCACTGGGACTACGGCAACGGCGACAGCGGCAACCAGGGGCCGCACCAGTTTGACATCGCACGCTGGGGGCTCCAGAAACACGAACATCCAATCAAGATCCGCTCGACCGGTGGGTATTTCGGCGAGGAGTCATCGCAGGAGACGCCCAACCTGCAGACCAGCCTCTTCGAGTACGCCGACGGCAAGGTCCTCGAGTTCGGCACCCGCGGCGGCTTCACGAACGACGAAGCCGGCGTGAGGATCGGCAACCTGTTCTACGGTTCGAAAGGCTGGCTCTGGATCGAGGAGAGCGGCCGCAAATGGCAGTCGTACTTCGGTCCCAAGGACGAGAAAGGGCCAGGCGCAGATGCGCCCGACGCCGAGCCGACAGGCCTGACGACGACCGCGATGTCGCACTATCAGAACTTCGTCGACGCGATCCGCGCCGGCGACGCGAAGCTCCTGACGTGCGACGTGCTCGAGGGGCACATGTCATCGACGCTGCCGCACCTCGGCAACATCGCATACCAGGTGGGCCGGGCGTTGACGTTCGACGGCACGGCCGAGAAATTTGTCGACGACAAGCAGGCCGATCGCCTGCTGACGCGGGAGTACCGCAAAGGATTCGAGGTGCCAGACTCGCTCGGCGCGGGAACACACGACCTCGCGAACCGCTAGTCTCGGCTGGACTCATGGCGGCGTGCAGTTGCCTACGCTCCAGACGCGATGAGAATGGGCCTGAAGACTCATGGCCGCGTGCAGTTGCCTCGCCCAAAAGATCAGGGTTCTCGAGAGTTGGACAAGGTCGTCAGAGGGCGTAGGCAACTGCACGCGGCCATGAGTCTTCAGGCCCGTTTATGAGCCGCTTGTAGTCACGCCCGCGCAGCAGCGACGCTGGCGACAACGGTCCGCGCGTTCGCGGTGATCACGTCGAAGCGGCTGGCGTCGATCGCCTTTGCGTCGAGCAGCGCCGACCCGAGCCCGACCGCGATTGCCCCCGCGCGAATCCACTCGCCGGCGTTGTCGAGCGTCACGCCGCCGGTCGGCATCAGCTTCACCTGCGGCAGCGGCGCGCGCACATCCCTGATGAACTGCGGCCCCAGCGCCGTCGCCGGGAAGACCTTGACGATGTCGGCGCCGCATTCGTGCGCCGCGAGGATCTCGGTCGGCGAGAAACAGCCGGGCATCGCCGGGACGTCGCGCTCGTGACAGGCAGCGATCACCTGCGGCCGGAACACCGGGCTGACGACGAAGCCGGCGCCGGCGTCGATCACCGCGCGCGCCATGGCCGCGTCGGTCACCGTGCCGGCGCCGAGCAGGAATCCGGCCGGCAGGCTCGGCGCCAGCGCGCGGATCAGGTCGACCGCGCCCGGCACGGTCATGGTCACCTCGAGCGCCCGCACGCCGCCGTCGGCCATCGCGTCGATGACGGCATGGAGCTTCCCCGGATCCTTCAGGCGGATCACGGCGACGACGCCGAGCGCCTCGATCTGCGCCGTCACGTCGGCGCGCCTGGAATGTGTCATGGAATGTTTCATGGAATGGTCGCTGGGAGATTGGTCCGCGCCGAGTCGTAGATCGCGTTGATGAGCGCCACGCTTCGCCGCCCGCCCGGGCCATCGCAGCATGGCGCGCTTCGTGTCGCGACGGCACGAAGGAAGTCTTCGAACACGCGCACGTGCGCCGCGGCATCGGCCACCACCGGCGACGCCGCGCTCGCGGTCGCCCCATGACGGGATGCCGGCCGTTCGTCGTCGCGCGCATCCTTCAGATCGACGGCGGCAAGATCGTCGCCCTCGAGCCGAACCGTGCCGTTCGAGCCGGTCAGCTCGATTTGACGCGAGTATCCCGGGTACGCGGACGTCGCCGCCTCGAGCGTGCCGATGGCCCCGTTCGCGAACTCGAGCACGGCGACCGCCGTGTCTTCGACTTCGATCGCGTGGAGTCCGGCCATCGTCTTCCCGAATACACGCCGCACCGGGCCGAACAGCCAGAGCAGCAGGTCGACCGTGTGCACGCCCTGGTTCATCAGCGCGCCGCCGCCGTCGAGCGCCTGCGTCCCCCGCCACCGCGAGTCCCGGTAGTAGGACGGCGGCCGGTACCACTTGACGCGTGCGCTGGCGAGAATCGGCGTGCCAAGCCGGCCGCCGTCAACCAAGGCCTTCAGGCGCTGCACGTCGGGCTTCAGCCGATCCTGAAAGATGACGCCGAGCGTGACGCCGGCGCGCGCCGCCGCCTCGATGAGCGCGTCGGCGCGGGCCACGTCCGTGTCGATCGGCTTCTCGACGAGCACGTGCAGGCCGCGCGCGGCCGCGGCGATGCCGTGCTCCGCGTGCAGCGCCGACGGCGTACCGATCACCACCATGTCGAGCGGACGGTGCGCGAGCAGCGCGTCGAGCGACGCAGCGGCGGCGGCGCCGTGCCGCGCGGCAAGCGCGTCGGCGTGGTCGCGCGTCGGCGCGTAGATTGCGGCAATCTCGACGTTCGGCATCGCGCGCAGCGCGCGGGCGTGCGTGTCGCTGATGTTGCCCGCGCCGACGAGACCGACCCGCACGGTCATGGAGGGGGCGGGTGCCGGCTCACTGCGCTCCCGCCCGCTCGAGGAGGGCTTTCATCCCGGCGAAGCTCTCGCGGCTGGACGCCTCCGGCGTGCCCGCGCCGCGCCAGTGCGTCTCGAGCGTGCACGCAAAGGGATAGCCATCGTGTTTCAGCGCGCGGAACTGGCCGGCCCAGTCGATCACGCCGCGTCCCATGGCCATCCATTCCCACGCGGTGCCGTCGGCGCGGCGCGCCGCGTCCTTGCAGTGGACGTGCCCGATCCGCCCCTTCGGGATCGCGGCATAACCGCCGGGAAACGGCACTTCGTCGCGAAACTGCGCGTTGCCCGGGTCCCAGGTAATCTGGAGCGCCTTGTCCGGAATCGCCGTCGCCAGCCGCCCGGCTTCGGCCCCGGTCGCCGTATTGCACGCGTACTCGTTCTCGAGGACGAGCGTGAGATTCCGCGTCGCTGCCTTTGCCGCCGCCTTGCGCACGACGTCGTCGATCGCGGCGCGGTGCGGCTTCTGGTCGTCGAGCCGCCAGAAGTCGAAGATGCGGATGCGATCGGTCCTGAAGGTGCGGGCGAGCTCGAACGCGCGCTCGAGCAGCTCGTCCTGCTGGCCGAACGTGAAGCTGGCGCCGAATTCGTCGCGCTTGGGGCTGAAAGACGACCTCGGCGCACCGGGCCAGTCGACCTTGAAGATCGGCGTCGCCAGGCAGGCGACGCGCAGCTTGAACCGATCGAGCACCGCGCGGATTTCGGCAACGTGCGCGGCGTCCCAGTTCATCAGGTTCTTGCCGCCCGCCTCGCGCAAGTCGACGAGGCCCAGCCCGAAATCGCGCGCGGCGACTTCGCATGCGTGGCCGAAGTCCTGCGAGATCTCGTCGGTGAGAACGGAGAGATGCAGGGCGGCCGCCGGCGCCGCCCGCAGCCACGCGCCGCGCGCGGCGGCGGACGCGCCGAGGCCCGCCAGAACGGTGCGTCTGGAAATCATCCGCATATCAGACCACACTTGACCGCGTCCCGGCATCAACGCGGCGGTGGAATTGCCCCCACTGCACCGCTAAAGTAAAGGTCTACCCAATTCGCGGGCCCCGGCGGCAATTGGGCAGGCCACTTGGCAGCGGTGGCGCCCACAGGGTAAGTTCTTCGAGCCATGAGCCCGACGACGGGAATATTGGTCAAACCACTTGTGATTCCGCGCGACGATCGGCCTGACATCACCGACAGCGCGGCCGCCGTCGTCGCGCACGTCCGGCGGTTGATCGACTGCGGCGCGCTGGGCCCGGGAGCTCGCCTGCCGCCGGAGCGCGACCTCGCCGTGCAGGTGGGCGTCAGCCGCCCGACCGTCCGCGCCGGTCTGCGCACGCTCGCGGCACTCGGCGTCGTGCACTCACGCCGCGGCTCGGGCACCTACATCCCGCAGGGTCCGCCCACGCTCGGCGCCGAGGCGCTCAGCTTTCTCGCCGCGCTCCACAAGTTCTCGTCGGACGACGTCTACGAAGCACGGCGCATCCTCGAGATCGGAGCGGCCGGCCTCGCGGCCGAACGCGCGACCCCGGATCACCTTGCGACGCTGGCCGACGAGGTCGCCAGCATGTTCGCGTCGCTCAACGACCGGCAGGTGTTTCTCGTGCACGATATCAATTTCCACCGCGGCATCGCCGCTGCCTCCGGCAACCCGATCGTCGCGTCGCTCGTCGAGATGGTCTCTGCCCTCTACTACGAGCGTCGCCGGACGACCGCCGAGCGCGCGGTCGATCGCGACCTGCGCGACGCGGCCGACGCGCACCGGCACATCTATCGGGCGGTCCGCGCCAAGGACGTCGACCGCGCGCGGCGTCTGATGCACGATCACCTCCTGCGCGCGCGGTCGTATCAGGCAAGGGAGGCCCTCGCGCCTGCCAGCAAGGCTCAGGCTTCGCCCAGGCGGAGGTCCGCACGATGACACCCTCACGCTTCGACCTCACCGCCCGCACCGCCGTCGTCGTCGGGGGCACCAGCGGGATCGGGCGCGCACTCGCCCTTGGCCTCGCCGAGGCCGGCGCGGACGTCGTCGCCACCGGACGCCGCGCCGCGGCGGTGGACGAGGTGTCGGCCGCGATCGAGCAGCGGGGACGCCGGACACTGCGGCAGCCGGTCGACGTCGGCGACCACGCGTCGCTGCAACGCCTGCGCGACGCGTGTCTGAAGACGTTCGGCCAGGTCGACATCGTCGTGGCTGCAGCCGGCGTGACCAAGCGCGTGCCGACGCTCGAGATGTCCGAGGCCGACTGGCACCGCATCCTCGATACCAACGTGACCGGCGTGTTCAGGACCTATCAGGCGTTCGCGCCGCCGATGATCGCGCGCGGATCCGGCCGGCTGATCGGCGTCGCGTCGATCGCCTCGTTCGTCGGGCTCCAGGAGGTCGCGGCGTACACGGCGAGCAAGGCCGCGGTCGCCGGGCTGACGCGCGCGCTCTCGGTGGAGTGGGCGCGCCACGGCGTGACGGTCAACGCGATCGCCCCAGGCGTCTTCGAAACGGATCTCAACCGGGAGATTCTCAAAGGGGCGCGCGGACAGGAATTCAAGCTGCGGACGCCGATGGGCCGCTTCGGCACGGTCGACGAGCTCGTCGGCGCCGCGGTCTTTCTCGCCTCGGACGCCGCCAGCTTCGTCACCGGCCAGCTGATTGCCGTCGACGGCGGATTCCTTGCCAGCGGGGTGAACCAGTGAACCCGGCGATCGTGATCAACGCGCAGGACAACGTCGCAACGGCGCTCGAGCCGCTCGAGGCGGGACAGACGATCCAGGCCGGTGGATCCATTGTGGCGGTCGCCGAAGCGATCCCGCGCGGGCACAAGGTGGCGCTGCGCGCGATCGCCGCCGGCGAGATCGTCGTGAAGTACGGCAGCGCGATCGGGCATGCCTCGTCCGACATCGCCGCCGGCGCGCATGTGCACACCCACAACGTCGCGAGCGATCGTGGACGCGGCGATCTCGCCGCAGCCGCGGGGCCTGGCCGCGGCATTCGCCCGTCGGAGCGCGGATGACGCCGATGTTCCTCGGCTACCCGCGCCCCGGAGGGGACGTCGGCGTCCGCAACCACGTCCTCGTCGTGCCCACCGTGATCTGCGCGGCGGTCGTCGCCGAGCGGATTGCGGCGTCCATCGCGCCGATCGGCGCCGCGCTGCCGCACCTCGCGGGCTGCGGCCAGCTCGGGCCGGATCTGAGCGTCACGCACGACACGCTCGCGGCTTACGCACGGCACCCCAACGTCGGCGCCGTGATCGTCGTCGCGCTCGGGTGCGAGCAGGTCGTCGCGCAGTATCTCGCCGACACCGCGCGGCAGGCCGGCAAGACGGCGCACGTCGTCTCGATTCAGGGCGAGGGTGGCACCGTCCGCGCGACCGCGCGCGGCGTGGAGATCGCGCGCGAGCTGACGGCGGCGCTGGGCCGCGTCGAGCGCGTGCCGTGCCCCGCGTCATCCCTTGTGCTGTCGGTGAAATGCGGCGGCTCGGACTATACGTCAGGGCTCGCGTCGAACCCGGTCGTGGGGCGCGTCGCGGACACGCTCGTCGACATGGGCGGCGCCGTCGTGCTCGGTGAGATCGCCGAGATCATGGGCGCGGAGCATCTTCTGGCGGCGCGGGCGTCCGCGCCGGCCACCGCCGCGCAGCTGCTGCGCGTTGTCAACCGCGTCGAAGCGGAGGCAATGGCGCTCGGCCTCGACATCCGGGGTACGCAGCCGTCGCCGGGGAACATTCGCGGCGGGCTGACCACGATCGAAGAAAAATCGCTCGGCGCCACGCACAAGGCCGGGGAGCGCACGCGACTCGAGGACGTGGTGCCCTATGCCGCGCGTATCACCAAACGCGGGCTGACGGTCATGGATACGCCGGGGCTCGACGTCGAGTCGGTGACCGGGATGGTGGGCGGTGGCGCGCAGGTCGTGCTGTTCACGACCGGGCTCGGCACGCCGACAGGCAACCCGATCGCGCCGGTGGTGAAGATCACCGCGAACGCACGGACGGCGCAGACGATGGCGGACAACACCGACGTCGACGTCAGCGGTGTCCTGACGCACGCCGAGTCGTTCGAGGACGCGGCGGCCCGGCTGTTCGACGCGGTGTGCGAGGTGGCAAGCGGCCGGCCGACCGCCGCCGAACGGCTTGGGCACCGCGAGTTCGCCATTCACCGCCGCAACTCGACGATCTGAGGGCACAACAATGGCCATGCCAGCCGCGCGGGCAGCCGCGGCGCCCGCCGCGCGCATCGGGAAGTTCCGCTGGACGATTTGCGGACTGCTGTTCCTGGCCGCGACGATCAACTACGTCGATCGACAGGTGATTGGCATCCTCAAGCCGACCCTGCAGGCGCAGTTCGGCTGGACCGAGATCGACTACGGCGACATCGTCTTCGCGTTCCAGATGGCCTACGCAATCGGCTACCTGTTCGCCGGCCGGGTGATGGACCTGCTCGGCATCAAGCGCGGGTTCGCGCTGGCGCTGGCGATCTGGTCAATGGCCGCGATGGCGGCCGCTGCCGTCCCGCGTTTCGGCCCCGCCGCGGCCCTCCTTCTCGGCGGGTTCGGCCTGACCTACTCCGCGTCGGTCGCCGGGTTCATCGTCGTGCGGTTCGTGCTCGGGCTCGGCGAGTCCGGCAACTTCCCCGCCGCGATCAAGACCGTCGCCGAATGGTTCCCGCAGCGGGAGCGCGCCTTTGCGACCGGCCTGTTCAACGCCGGTACCAACATCGGCGCGGTGATCACGCCGATGACCGTTCCGTTCATCACGGCGCGCTTCGGCTGGCCGTCGGCATTCGTCCTGACCGGCGTGCTCGGTGTTGCGTGGCTCGTCGCCTGGCTGACGATCTACGAGAAGCCCGACGTGCATCCGCGGCTCGGTCCGCCGGAGCGCGCCTTCATCCGCAGCGATCCGGTCGCGCCGGCAACGCACATGCCGTGGCTCAGCCTGATGGGATACAGGCAAACCTGGTCGTTCGGACTGGCGAAGTTTCTGACCGATCCGATCTGGTGGATGTATCTCTTCTGGCTGCCCGATTTCTTCAGCCGGAACTACGGCCTGTCGCTGCTGGAGCTGGGGCCGCCGATCATCGTGATCTACGTCGTTGCCGACGTCGGCAGCGTCGGAGGCGGGTGGCTGTCGTCGGCGTTGATCCGGCGCGGGTGGTCCGTCAATGCCGCGCGCAAGACTGCGATGCTCGGCTGCGCGCTCGCGGTCGTGCCGATCGTCTTCGCCACGCGCGTGCAGAGCGTGTGGGGAGCGGTGGCGCTGGTCAGCCTCGCGACGGCGGCGCATCAGGGGTGGTCGGCGAACCTGTTCACATTCGCCTCGGACATGTTCCCACGGCAGGCGGTCGGCTCCGTCGTTGGCCTGGGTGGCTTCGCCGGCGCGGTGGGCGGCATGCTGATCGCGAAGGTCACCGGCTACGTGCTGCAGATGACAGGCAGCTACACGACGGTGCTGATGATCGCCGGCGGCGCGTATCTGGTCGCGCTCACGGTCGTGCAGATTCTGACACCGCACCTCGAGCCCGCGCGGGTCGAATGATGCTTTCCTATTGCACCGTCAGCCGCGCGCGCTCGATTAAGTACCGCTTGTTCATCTCCGCCGATGCTCTTGGCGTCCCACTCGGATCGGGGACGCGATCGAGCTCGACGATCGCCCACTTGTCGAAGGCGATGTCGCTGAGCGCCGCGAACACACCCGGTAGATCGACGCGGCCGCGACCGAGCTCCACGAACTCGTATCCCCCGCCTGACCCGCCTGACCTGTCTCCCGGGGCCGCCGCATCCCTGACATCCTTGAGGTGGACCACGTCAATCCACTCCCGGTACTCGCGGATGGCCGCGACCGGATCGCCGCCGCCCTGTTGATAGTGAGCCACATCGAAGAGCAGCCGCACGTGCCGCGCGTCCGCGGCGTCGAGCACCGCCCGCACTTCCTGCGGTTTCTCCCCGGTGCTGTTCATGTGATGGTGATACGCGACCCGCACGCCGGCGTCAGCCGTCCGCTTGCCGAGCTCGGTCAGCAGACGCCCGAGCCGTCGGTAGTCATCTGGCACGACCGGGCGCCCCTTCGGCCGCTCGTCGATCACCTGCAGGTAGTGTCCGCCTGCATCGCGGAGAAACCGCGCGTGCTGGACGTGCATCGACAGCATTTCCTCTTCCCGCGACGGATCGATCGAGAGGTTGCCGCTCGAGAGGACGGCGAACGTCAGCCGGTACCGATCGAGCAGCGCGCGCAGCGCCTTCGGCCGGTTGCCGTACTGGGCGAACGCCTCGCCGCGAAGCTGAATCGCGCGGAACCCGACCGCCGAGATGTCCTCGATCGCCTTGTCGATGTCCGCGCCCCACGTGATGGCCGCGTAGCCAAGCTTCATCGCCGCCGCGGCGGCCCGCCCCGCCCGCAACGCCACGGTTGACGAGGCGACCGCCGTCAGAAACTCGCGTCGTGTCACCATGAGTGCACCGTCCCATCCAGCTTGCGGTTGACCGGCAGGTACGCCGGCTCGTATGGATGCGCAGCGGCCAGCGTTTCGTCGATGTCGACGCCCAGGCCGGGCGCCCCGCCCGGGTGCATCGCGCCGTTCTCGAAAGTATACGCGTGCGGGAATACCCGGTCGGTCTCGGGGGTGTGCCGCATGTACTCCTGCACGCCGAAGTTGTGGACGCTCAGGTCGAAGTGCAGCGCCGCGGCCATCGCGACCGGGCTGAGATCGGTCGCGCCGTGACAACCGGTGCGCACGTGGTGCAGCTCGGCCAGCGCCGCGACCTTGCGCAGGTGGCTGATGCCGCCGCCGTGCACGACGGTCATGCGGATGTAGTCGATCAGCTCTTCTTCAATGAGCTGCGCGGCGTCGTAGATCGTGTTGAACACTTCTCCGACCGCAATCGGCGTCGTCGTGTGCTGACGGATCGTCCGGAACGCCGCCTGGTTCTCGGCCGGAACCGGATCCTCGAGCCAGAACAGCCGGTACGGCTCGAGGCTCTTGCCCAGCCCCGCCGCCTCGATCGGCGTCAAGCGGTGGTGCACGTCGTGCAGCAGGTGGACGTCGAAGCCAACCTCGCGCCGGAGGCGATCGAACAGCGGCGGCACGACGTCGAGGTAGCGCTCGGTGCTCCACACGCTCTCGAGCGGCATCCCTTTCTGGGCCGGCTCGTAGTACAGCGAGCCGCGGCCGACGCCGTACGCGTGGACCACGCCGGGGATCGCGCACTGCGCGCGCACGGCCTTGTAGCCCATGCCGATGTACTCCTGCACCGCTTTCACCGTGTCGGCTTCGGTCGAGCCGTTCGCGTGACCGTAGACCATCACGGCGTCGCGCGACGCGCCGCCGAGCAGCTGGTACACGGGCGTATCGAGCGTCTTGCCGAGAATGTCCCACAACGCCGTGTCGACCGCGCCGATCGCGGCCATCGTCACGGGGCCGCGCCGCCAATACGCGCCCTTGTAGAGGTACTGCCAGGTGTCCTCGATGCGGCGGGCGTCGCGCCCGACGAGGAGCGGCAGCACGTGATCGGTGAGATAGCTCGCCACCGCGAGCTCGCGGCCATTGAGCGTCGCGTCTCCGAGCCCGTAGATGCCATCCTCCGTCATGAGCTTCAGCGTGACGAAGTTCCGGCCCGGACTGCAGGCAATGACTCTGGCATCCGTGATTTTCATAGAACGCTTTGTGCCGCTCGTGCGCGAGGCGCGCTGGGGAGGAGGGAGACCGCGCCGGCGCCGACAAGAGCGATCGCCGCCAGCAGGAGGAATCCGCCATTGTAAGTGCCGGTACGGTCGCGCAGGTAGCCGACCAGCATCGGCGCCGTCGCTTCGGCGACGCCGTCGGCCGTCAGCACGATCCCCATCACGCGCCCGAGCACGCCGACGCCGAACAGCTCGCCGGCCATCAGCGGGATGATCAAGTACTCGCCGCCAAGCCCCAACCCGAAGACCCCCGCGAACAGGTACGGCGTCGCCGCGCCCGGCGCCGCGGCACGCGGGGCCCCGGGCCCGCCGGAGACCCCGGAGACAAAGACGAGCAGCGGAATCGCCGCCGCGACGAGCAGATAGATGAGCAGCATGACGCGCTTGCGTGGCACGCGATCCGCCAGCCAGCCCATGAGGAGCCGGCCCGCGATGCTGATCGCCAGCACCAGCGAGATGATACCCGCGGCGTCGGATTGTGAGTACCCGCGATCGAGGCTGAGGAACAGCTTCAGGTGCTGATTGGTGCCGCCGACGGCGGCAATCGAGCACATGCTCGCGAGGGCGAGGAGATAGAAGGCAGGAGTCGCCAGGATCGCGCGGAGCCGTACCGGCGGATCCGGCTCCGCCCCCTCCCCGAACCGCTGGGCGCGCCCGGGCTTGACGTCATCCCCGTCGGCCCCGTCATCCCCATCATCCACATCATCCCCGCCACGGCCACGTGGGTTCTCCCGCACGCGGTACGCGAGCGGCAGCGCGACGAGCACGATCAGAACACCGAGCAGCTGCAGCGATAGACGCCAGCCGACGCGCGCCGTCAGCCACGCCGCCAGCAGCGGCACGATCGCGCCACCGATGCCGATGCCCAAGTATGCGATCCCCATGACCTTGCCACGCGTCTTGTCAAACCAGCGGGAGACCAGCACCTGGCACGGCAGCGGCCCGCCGCATACGTATCCGAGCGCGTTGAAGAAGTAGAAGAAGTAGAACGCGCCCGCCAGCGACGTGGCTCCGAGGCCGATCAGCGCGCCGCCCGCCATGACGATGCCGGCCATCATCAGACGGCGCGGGCCGAAACGATCGACGATCCATCCGGCCGCAAATCCGAACACCGGGCCGACGACCAGCTTGCTGATCGCGTTGCCCGACGTGACCATGGTGCGCGACCAGCCGAGCTCCCGCACCATGAAGTCGTAGTAGAGCGGCAGCCCGTACAACGCGAGGCCGACGACCGAAAACAGCGCCGCGAACGCGGTCGCCGTCACTTGAACGCCGGATGACTTCTTCACATGGGTCCCTGCGCGGAGGCTTGTCCTTAAAGTGGCTTTACCGCTAAAGACTGACACAAATGGCGCTACCATTTCACGTCGAGGTCACCATGGCGCTGCAGCAGATTCGCAAGGACACGTGCATCGTTCGGAACACCGCCACCGGCAAGGGCCGCCACCTGTCGATCGCGCCGGGATCGACCGCATCCCGCTATCTCCACTACGGCCGCATCGTGCTCGACAAAGGCGACGCGCCGCTTCATGTCGAGACAGGTCAGCTCGAGACCGGCCTCGTCTGCTTGAAAGGGTCCGCGACCGTCCAGGCGGGCGGTGAATCGTTCACGCTGGGCAAATTTGACTCGCTCTACGTGCCCCGCGACTCTGCCGTCGACGTCGCTCCCGGCGTCCAGGGCTGTGACCTCGCGGAGATTGCGGCGCCGGTCGGACAAACGTATCCGATCCAGTTCGTGAAATTCGCGGACGTGCAAAAGGATCCTGGGCTGCGGTTCAACGCCGGCAAGGAGACGAACCAGCGCGAAGTGAACATCCTGATCGGCAAGAACGTCGAGGCGGGCCGCATCATGGCGGGCGTGACCTTCAGTGCGCCGGGCAACTGGACGTCGTGGCCGCCGCACGAGCATGCCGCGATCCTCGAAGAGGCCTATCTGTACATCGATATGCCGGCGCCGGCGTACGGCGTTCAGCTCGTGTATACCGACGGGACCGAGCCGGAGCTCGCGACGATTGTGCACGAAGGCGATGTGGTGTTGATGCCGCAGGGGTACCATCCGAACGTTGCTGCGCCAGGCGGGTCGATCAATTTTCTGTGGATGATGGCGGCCAACCGCGAGCGCGAAGATCGGCAGTACGGCGTGGTCAACGTGCAGCCGGAATTTGCCGCCATCCCGACGGGGCTCGACAAGGGGCGATGAACCGGCGCGAGTTCCCTTCGGGGGAAACGGGGCCCCCAGAGTTCCTTATCACTTGATTTCGTATGAGATGAGCACGACGAGGTCGTCCGCGCCCATCTGCTTCAGCGAGTGCGAGCTGCCGGGCCGCGTGAGCACCGCCGTCCCAGGCGTCATGTCCACCTTCGTCCCGTCGACGGTCATCACACCTTTGCCGCTGATGACGTAGTAGACCTCATCCTCGTGCTGCTCGTGCAGGCCGACGCCGGCACCGGGATGCAGGGCCCGCTTCCGGAAGATGAACTTCATGCCAGGCGTCTTATCGAAGAACGAGTAGCCGACCGTCTGCCCGCCGCCGTCGTGGGTGCCAGGCTCGTTCTTCGCGATCTCGGCGTCGTGCTGCACGATGAAACCGCCCTTCACCTTCGGCGGCTGCGCGACCAGCACGGCCGCCGCGCCGATGAATATTCCCAGGCAGAGTGCCCCCACGGACATCGCAGTCATCGTTCTCATTGAGTCTCCTTGTCGCTCGCGCTCCTCGCGTGGGTGCGGACGTCGCGAACCTGGATCGCCTCCGGACGCGCGGCATAGAAACGATCGAGTGGATAGCAGCCCGAGACAAGGCCGAGGCGCGGGCCGGTCGTGCAGTCGCTGAATGTACGGCAGAACTGCGCGCGCTTGAGCGGCGCGCCGCTCAGCAGGTCGGCCGGCAGATCGGGGTACGACAGCGCAACCCGGCCCAGGCCAACGAAGTCGCAGAGCCCTGTGCGGACGTTGTGCTGGCCGACATGTGGCAGCCACTCCTGCAGGTAGCTGTACGCGGACCCGACGAACGCCATCTGCGGGAAATCGCGCTTCAGGATCGCGGTTGCCTGAATCTGGCGCCACACGCCGCGCAGGGGGTCTTCAGGCGGCTCGTAGCCGTCGACCGGCGGGAACAGCGCCGGCCGCTGGACGTGCGGGTTGTAGTACGGACTTCCGGCGGTCACGCAGATCCAGCGGATGCCGAGGCCGTCCAGCATCCGGAGCACGGCGCGGGCATCGTCGAGCGCCGCGTCGATCTGCCCGTCGCTCTCCAGCAGGCCGAATCCCGGTACTGGAAGTCCCGGGAATCCGTCGCCGCAGGAGGCGGCGGGCTCCGGTTCACCAACGTGATCGCCGGCGCGTTTGCGATACGGCACGGTGTCGAACACCGACAAGCGGACGGCGATCTCGAGCCCGCTGACGTGCGCGCGCACGGCGTCGACGACGCGCCGCATGAAATGCGTGCGGCCGGCGAGCTCGCCGCCGTACGGGCCGCTGCGCGTGCGGGCGCCGAGCAGCTCGTGACCAAGATACCCGTGGCACGCCTTCAGGTCGACGAAACGAAAGCCGGCGTCGCGCGCCAGCCGCGCCGCGGCGACGAAGTCGTCGACCAGCGCATCGAGTTCGGCGTCCTCGAACACGCGTACGCCCCCCGGAAAGCGGCGGTCGAGCGCCGGGTTGGGGCACGCGGCGATCGGCGACGGACAGTCGTACACGTCGGGCCTCGCGTACCGGCCCGAGTGCGTCAGCTGCAGCCCGATATAGAGATCGCCGTCGGCGTTGGATCCGAAGCGCTCGCGGTGCGCAGCGACCAGCGCCTCGCGCAGGGCGGCGATCGCGCCCGCCGTGCGCGGAGACAGCATGAGCTGATGCGGGTTCGCGCGGCCGTCGTGGCGGACGGCGACCGCCTCACCGCCCCAGATCAGCTTCGCACCGCTCCTCCCGAAGCTCCGCCACCGCCGGTGCGTCAGGTCGCTCGGCGCGCCGTCACGCGTGCCGTCCCAGCCTTCCATCGGCAGGATGCACAGGCGGTTGCCGACACGGACACCAGCGGCGTCGAACGGCCACGCGAACGGCGACGCCGTCGGCGGCATAAGTTCGGCGTCGAAGGCCAGCGGGATGGCGCTGCGCTCGAGGTGCGCGCGCAGCGCGCCGGCGTTCTTGAGCGATGCGATGCGGGCGTAGGTCAGAACGTCTCCTTGTCGGCATTGGCCAGCCGCTTGTCGAACATGTCGGGTTCAGGATATTCCCTTTCCTTGTCGTCGGGCTCGAGCGCCGCCGCCGCATGCGACTCTGCCGGTAAAGTCAATGGATTCTGACGCATATCGACGGTCGCGCTGTGCTACGATCCGCCGTCCACGCTCGAGGTATGCGATGACGCGCTTCCTCACGGCCTGCCTGTTCTTCTGCCTCGTCGTCGCCGCTAGAACCGAGGACGCGTATCCGCCCAACTACGTCGCCGCGTCGCTCGTCCGCCTGAACGACAACGGCGGCTGGTCCTGGTTCATGGATCCGCGCGTGATCGTGAACGAAGGGAAACTGATCATCGGGTCGGTGCGCGCGGTCGGCAGCAACCAGGCCAACGTGACCGATCCGCGGTCGGGCAACGTCGAGGTGTCGGTATACGAGATCGAGACCGGCAAGGCCGACACGGTCGTGCTCCATCCGCACCTCGAGCAGGACGACCATGACGCGCCGGCCTTCTACGTGCGGCCCGACGGGCGCATCCTGGCGGTCTACAGCATGCATGCGCGCGAGCGGCGCATGTACTATCGGCTTTCGGAACCGCACAACCCGCTCGTCTGGAGCGCGGCGCGCAGCGTCGAAACGCCTGGGGACGCTGCCGACTACGCCGGGAACAACGCGACCTACGCGAACCTGTTCCGCATGCCGAACGGGCGCCTGTACAACTTCATCCGCGCCTTTCATCACGATCCGAACTACATGTACTCGGACGACGAAGGGAACACGTGGACGTACGGCGGCCGGTGGCTGTACGGCAAAGGCGGCTACAGCCCGTACCTGAAGTACGCGGACGACGGCAAGGGGACGATCCATTTCGTCGCAACGGAAGACCATCCGCGCAACTTCGACAACAGCCTGTACCACGGCTACGTGAAGGACGGCGCGATGTACAAGACAGATGGCACGAAAGTCGGCACGCTCAGCACCTCCACCGAGACGCGCGTCGCGACCTGGGACTTCACGAAGCTCTACGAGGGCGGCCCCGACAACGTGGCGTGGATGGTGGACGTCGAGCTCGACCCCAGCGATCGGCCGTACGTCCTGTTCTCGACGCAAATCGACGGCCGCGGGCTGCCGCGCGGCCAGGGCGGGATGGATCTGCGCTATCACTACGCGCGGCTCGGCGCCACCGGCTGGCGCCACGAGGAGATCGCGCACGCCGGCACTCGCCTCTATCCGGGCGAAGACGACTACTCCGGACTCGGCGCGCTCGATCCGAACAACCCCGACGTGCTCTACATCTCGACCGATGCCGATCCGGTCACCGGCGCACCGCTCATGAGCGCCGCCGACGGGAAGCGGCACTACGAGCTGTTCCGGGGTGAGCGATCGGCCGCCGGACGCTGGACGTTTACTCCGTTCACCCGCAACTCGACGTACGACAACCTGCGTCCGGTGATCCCGAAATGGAAGGACCGGCGCACCGCGATCGCGTGGATGCGCGGATCGTACGTGCACAACCACGGTGAGTGGTATTCGTCCGTCGTGGCGGCCATCATCCCGCCGAAATGACTGCGGGGGCGTCGCTGAAAACGGGCTGAAGACTCATGGCCGCGATGAGTTCTCAGCTACCAGGGCATCGTTCGCTTCGAGTACCGCCGCCCGATTTCCGCTGCCTGTTGAGACCCGGTGCCGATCATCACGCCTTCTTTGATCATGTCAACGACGTTGTCAGCGTTGACGCTGTTGAGGAAGAAGATCCTGCTCGCCTTCGTCGCCGCGAGCACGCGCGCGCGCGCGGCCTGCAGCTGCGAAGGCAGCGGACCGGGGCCGTTCTTGACGCCGAGCGAGAACGCCATGTCACCCGGTCCCCACTCCGCGAACCCGATGCCCGGAACCTTCGCGTTGGCCTCGGCGTTTTCGAGCGCATACTTGTCCTCGAGCTTGAGGCCGAGCAGCAGTTCCCCGCTCGGGTTGAGCGGCCAGGCATCGGCCTTTTCGCCGTACTCGTCAACCGGGATCCCCCAGATGCGCGCCGCCGTCGGGTTGCCGTGCACGCCGCGGCGCCCACCGTATGCCGGAAACCGCACCGCTTCGACGAACGCGCGCACCGCGCCCGGTGTGTCCGCATGACACAGCAGGATGCCGTGCACGCCGGTCGCGAGCACCTGCTGAAACATCCACGCGTTGGCGCGCACGGTCGCTTCGTCGGTGCCGTTGACCGGCACGTTCACGATGACGGCGGGCGTGCGATGGCCGCTCCTGGTCGGGCCGCCCTGCGCCAGCCCGCGCATGTACTCCGCGAGACCCTTCACATCGAACGGGGCGTGCTCCATGTCATAGCTGATGTAGTCGGCCCATGTCTGGGCGTCCTTGACGCCCTGATCGAAGCTGCCTTCCGTGCCCTCGTGCGAGCCCGTGTAGTAGATCGGCTGCCCCTGCGCGAGCAGCTCGATCGCGCGGTTGACCCGCTGCGGCTTCGGCGCGTCCGCCGCGAGGAACGTGACCAGAAACGCGAAGAGCGTAGCGGCTGCGAAGAATCGGTTTTTCATGATCGCACCTGCTCCCGTACGAGACATTACACTAGAAGCGATTTCATGGATGCCTCGGCAGAAGCGACACTGATGACCCAGAATGGGGCTGGAGACTCGTGGCCGCGTGCAGTTGCCTCGCCCAAAGATCAGGGTTCTCAAGAGTTGGACAGGGTCGTTGGAGGGCGTAGACAACTGCACGCGACCATGAGTCTTCAGCCCACCTCAGAGTCT
Source organism: Vicinamibacterales bacterium (assembly GCA_035939575.1). Classification (GTDB taxonomy): domain Bacteria; phylum Acidobacteriota; class Vicinamibacteria; order Vicinamibacterales; family CAVVIG01; genus DATKHR01. The sequence continues at coordinate 52,185 of DASZFS010000504.1, forward strand.
TCAGCCCGTTTATAAGATGGGTTGTATGCGCCAGCCGTCCCTCGTCTCGCTCGGCCTCGTCGGCATGCTCGCGTGGGTCCCCGTCACAGGACATTTCGCAGTGGGCCCGCAGAGTCCACAGGGTCGCCCGATCCAGGTCGGTTACTGCACGCCCCTCGCCAACCTCGAGGCCGCGAAGGCGGCCGGATTCGACTACGTCGAGCTGGGCACCTCGGAGATCGCCGGGCTGTCCGACGCCGAGTTCGAGCAGGCGGCCGCGCGGATCCACGAGGTCGGCATGCCCGTACCGGCGATGAACCTGTTTCTGCCGGCCAGCCTCAAGGTGACCGGACCTGACCTCAACGTCGATCGGCAGATGGCCTACGTCAGGAAAGCGTTCGCCCGCCTGGCGCGGATCGGCACCACGATCGTCGTCTTCGGCAGCGGCGCTGCGCGGCGGGTGCCAGACGGGTTCCCGAAGGATCGGGCGTTCCAACAGCTCGTCGAGTTCGGGCGCCGTATTGCGCCGGAGGCCAGAGCGCGCGGTATCACGATCGCCGTCGAGCCGCTGCGCCCTGAGGAAACGAACATCATCAATTCGGCCACCGAGGGACTCGCGCTCGTGACCGCCGTCAGCGACCCCGGCTTCCAGTTGATGGTGGACTTCTATCACCTCGCCAGCGTGAAGGAAGACCCCGCCATCATCGTCCGGGCGCGCGATCATATCCGGCACCTGCACATGGCGAACCCTGACGGTCGCGTCTTCCCGCGCGCTTCGGGCGAATACGACTACGCCCCTTTCTTCGCAGCGGTCAACGCGATCGGTTACCGCCTGCGGATCAGCGTCGAAGCGTCGACGCGGGATCTCACGGCTGACGCGCCGCCGGCGATTGCGCTCCTGCGCGGAGCGTTCCGGTGACCTGGAGTCAGCCTCCCGACGTCATGCGGGACCCGCGCCCTGCGTGTTGACGTAAACGGCGTATAACGACTGGCTGGCCGCCATGAACAGCCGGTTGCGCTTGGGCCCGCCGAAACAGAGATTCGCGCAGACCTCTGGCAGGCGGATCCGTCCGATCAGCTTGCCCTGCGGCGTCCACACCGTGACGCCGCTGTAGCCGACGGCGCGGCCGGCGTTGCTCGAGCACCAGACGTTGCCATCAACGTCGCACCGCACGCCGTCGGGGCCGCACTTCACGCCGTCGATCATGAAGTCGGCGAAGCGCCTGGGATTCGACACCGAGCCGTCCGCGTTGACGTCGACGACGAACACGTCGCTGTTCCCCCCGGGGCCGGCGTCGCCCGGCCCTTTGCCGGTGCTGACGACGTACAGCTTCCTGTAGTCAGGAGAAAACGCGAGGCCGTTCGGATCGGGCACCTGCTGCTCGCTGACGGCGAGCGTCACTTTCCCGCTCTTGTCCACGCGGTACAGCCCGGTCGGCAGCTCGCGCGGCCCTGGCTGCCCTTCGTAGAGGCTGCGGCCGTACGGCGGATCAGTGAACCAGTAGCTGCCGTCGCGGTGCGCCGCCACGTCGTTCGGGGAGTTCAGCCGCTTCCCGTTGTAGGCGTCGGCGATCACCGTGGTTGTCCCGTCGTGCTCGTAGCGTACGACGCGCCGCGTGAGGTGCTCGCAGGACAGTTGCCGCCCGTCGAAGTCGAACGTGTTGCCGTTGGAGTTGTTCGACGGCTGCCGGAACACGGTCACGCGGCTGTCGTCGGCGATCCAGCGCAGCTGGCGGTTGTTGGGGATGTCGCTCCAGACGAGGAACTGCCCCTGCCCCGACCACGCCGGACCCTCGGCCCACAGCGCGCCGGTCCACAGGCGCGAGATCGCCGAATTGCGGATGATGTAGTTGTTGAACAGCGGATCGACGGTCACCACGTCGGGATCGGTGAAGTAGGTCGTCGGCGGCGCGTTCGGACCAAAATCGCGTGGCGGCGTCGTGATGGTGCTCGGCGGCCCCGGCGGGGTCTGCGGCGCCTGCGCGCTGGCCGCGAGCGGCGTGGCGGCCTTTGTCGATTGTGTTGCCAGGGCGGCGGCGCCCAGCGTTTCAACGAATTGGCGGCGAGTCAGCATAGATGTCGTCCATGATCGCCGAAACGGCGCGCCCCAGCGCGCCGTCGACGGAAGGCTCGCGATTCCCGGCCACGGCGTCCACAAAATCGTCGATGAGCGGACGATGAACATTGTCCGCCGGCGGATGTGATTCCGTGCGCTCCGCCCCGTCAGCGGACACCACGAGTGTGCCCGAATTCAGATCGGCTGCGCGAATCGATCCGCGGGTGCCGAACACCCTCAGCGTGTCCTGCTTGTCCCGCACACAGTGCGTCACGGCCAGCGACGCGCACGGACCTTTGATGAAGTGCAGCAGCACCGCGGCCGTGTCCTCGACCTCGCGCTTGAAGACAACGTTTGCCGTGACGGCTGCCGTGCGATCGACCGGCCCGAACAGGTGAACGAGCACTTCGAGACGATGACAACCGAAATCGATCATCGGCCCGCCGCCGGAAATGGAAGGGTTCAACAGCCACCGGCGGGGGTGATCCGGCCCGGGGTCGAACCACTCAAAAGCGCTCATCTGAGCGAACACCGGGTGGCCGATTTCGCCCGACGCCATGACGTCTTTGACGCGCTTGACGACTGGATAGAAATGCCTGTAGTAGGCGACGCCCAGCTTGACCCGGTTCGCGCGGCACGCCGCAACCATGCGATCGCACTCACCCGCGTTCATCGCCATCGGCTTCTCGCAGAGCACATGCTTGCCCGCGACGGCCGCCGCGACCGTCTGCTCCGCGTGCAGGTAGACCGGCGTCGCCACGTACACCGCGTCCACCTCAGCGTCCGTCACGAGGTCCCGCCAGCTCGCGTACCATCGGCGCGCGCCCAATGCTGTCGCCTCGCCGGCGCGATCGGCGCGCGCGCGGGTGATCGCAACAAAGTCGCAATCTGGCGAGTCGCGTAGCGCCGGGGCCACGCGCCGCCTCACGATGTCGCCCGCCCCGATGACACCCCACCTCAGACGTCGCATCCGCCTCACGACCAAGATTGATGATGAAACGATTGATGACGACCGGACTTCCCCCTCGCGCTCTTGCGTCAGAACCTGAGCTTGACGGCCAGCTGAACCTGACGCTCCGTGGTGCCGCACGTCGCGCACGACGGGCTGCTGAGCATGGCCGAGATCGTGCCGAACGCCGAGCTGCCGAAGGTGCTGTTCGGGTTCGCGAACTGCGGGTGGTTGAGCACGTTGAACACCTCGAGACGCAGTTCCGACGTCACGTGGCCGAACCGCGTGTTCTTGATCGCCGAGAAATCGATGTTGAAGTCGCCGGGCCCTCGCACGCTGTTGCGGCCGGTGTTGCCGAACGTGCCGGTGGGGTCGGCCACCTGCTGGAAACAGGATGCGTTGAACCAGGCGTCAATGGTCGGGTTGCTGGCCGTCGGGTCGCAGATCGTGTTCGGGCGGTTGTTGGTGATGCCGGTCGACAGCATGCTCTGAGACGAAATGATCGTGATCGGCAGCCCGGACCGCGCGTACAGAATCCCGCTGATCTGCCAGCCACCGTACACGCGCTCCGCGGCCCAGGGCAACTCATAGATCCAGTTCGAACTGAACGTATGCGTGACGTCGTAGTCCGCGGGCCCGCGGTTGTAGGCCGGGTTGAAGATGTTCGTCAAGGTCACCGTGCCGTCATTGTCGGACGCCAGATCGATGGCCCGGCCGAACGTGTACGAGTTGAGGAACGAGAAGTGGTTCGCCGACCGGCGCTGGAACTTGATGAGGAGCCCGTTGTACTCCAGGTATCCGGTGCTCGACAGGGCGCCCACGGTGCGCAGCGCCGGATCCACGCTCGCGTACGGCCGGTTGACGTTCTGGTCCGACACGCCGACGATCGGCGGTGCCTGGTTCAGATCGGTCTTGATCGCCGCGTTCTTCGTGCGCGATCCGGAATACGCCGCCTCGACCATGTAGTTCGAGCCGAACTGCCGTTGTACGTTGACGTTGAAGTTGTGGGCGTGCGCGTCCCTGTAATCCACCAGGAACGCCGATCGCGTCGACCCCGTGGGCGGTAACTCCGGATGCACTCCGGGTGGCGCGGCCAGACCGTTCGACAGGAGGATGTTGGTGCCCAGGCTCGTCGTATTCGCCTGAGCCTGGAGGAACGGCTGGTTCTGCGCCTTCGACGAGGAGGTCCCGCCGGGCGTGAAGTTCCAGAAGAGGCCGTAGCCGCCGCGGATGATCGTGCGGCCGTTCCCGGTCAGGTCGTACGCAAAGCCCAGCCGCGGCCCGAAGTCCGTCTTCGAGTAGGTCTGCAGGTATCGGCCGACGTCAACGCCGTTGATCGTCGCGTTGTCGGACGCGACGACGAACCGACCGGTCGAGGGATCGAAGTTGGACTGCTGGTTGTTCTGCTCCACCCACGGGACGTACAGGTCCCAGCGCAACCCGGCGTTCACCGTCATCCGGCTGGTCATCCGGATGTCGTCCTGGAAGTAAGCGGCGTACTCGGGGCGCAGCTCCGTGTAGGTGCCAGGATTGAAGAACGTCCGGCTCGCGTTGCTGGCAGTGCCAAGGAGGAAGCTGGCGACGTCGAACCCGGTGTTCGACAGCGGCGTGCAACCGCTCGTGATCCCACCGCAGTTGGACGTCTGGTTCGACAGGAAGTCGAACCGCCCGACGATCGTGTCCGCGTTGAGAATCTCGCGCGAGCGATGCGTCGCGGTGCCGCCGGCCTTCAGCGTGTGCTTCCCCATGACGTGCGTCACGTTGTCGAAGAACTGAAAGTCGTTCTGGTTCGTGATGAGCGGCTGGTTTCCGCCCGAGCCGAGGTTTCTCGATCCATTACCGCCGTTGTTCGTGGTCGTGAAGATGATCTGGCTCAACGCGGAGGTCGTGGGGCCGAAGTTGACCCCCGGAATCCCGACCTGCTGCGCGAGGTTGGACCCGTAATCAATCGGCGTCAGCAGGAACTTGATCGAGCTCCAGCCCGCCCGGAACTCGTTCAACCAGCTCGAGCTGAACGTGTGCGTGTCGTTGAAGGCGAGCCCCTGCGCCTTGATGTTGCCGTCCCCGGAACCGAAGGTGAAGCCGGCATCGCCGCCGCGCGGCATGGTCGCCGGCAGGAAGCGATGCGTCTTTTCGAAGCTGTAGCGCGTGAAGAACCGGTTGTTCGACGTCAGCGAGTGATCGACCTTCAGGTCGATCTGGTTGTCCTGCCGCTCGAGCGTGGGGTTGAGCAGGTAGTTGTTGATAATCTGTCCGGTGGAGCTCACCACGCCGGCGGTGTTGCCCTCCGGAATCAACAGGTTCAAGATGCTCTTGGCCGCGGGATCCCATCGCTGCTGCGGAATCACGTTCCCGGGGAACGGCAGGTGCGTCAGCGGATCGTAGATGACGCGATTCAATTCCGAGAAGTCGCCGGCGCGCATCTTCGTCGACGGTACCGTCGACAGATAGGTCAGCCCCTGATTGACTCGGAAGCCCTGATAATCGAAGAAGTAAAACGTCTTGTCCTTCACGATCGGGCCGCCCGCAGTACCGCCGAACTGATGCTGGCTGAAATCGGGTTTCGGACGTCCCGCGCGGTTGTTGAAGAAGTTGTTCGCGTCGAACGCGCTGTTGCGCAGGAACTCGAATCCACTGGCGTGCAGCGCATTGGCGCCCGATTTGATCTGCAGGTTGACCACGCCGCCGAGCGACCGCCCGAACTCCGCCGAGTACGTGCTGGTCTGGAGCTTGAACTCGTCGAGGGCGTCAACGCTCGGAAACAGCACGACGGTCTGGAGCCACGTCTCGTTGTTGTCCACGCCGTCGAGCATGTAGTTGTTGTCGCGCGGCCGCTGCCCGTTCGCCGAGAACGAGGCCGACGCGCGCCACGCGAGGCTCCCCGCGCCATCGATATTGGCGCCTGGAATGCCGCGCACCACGCCCGGCACGGTGCGCGTGAGGTTCACGAAATTGCGGCCGTTCAGCGGGAGCGTCTGGATCTGCTCAGTCCCTACCGTCGTGCCAAGCTCCGATGACGACGTCTGCACGAGCGGCGAGACGCCGGTCACGGTCACCGACTCCTCCACCGCGCCGACCTCAAGATGCAGGTTCATGCGCACGTGCTGATCGACGCCGAGATCGACGCTCGGAACGGTGCTCGTCTTGAACCCCGACAACTCCGCTGTCACCGAGTACTTGCCCGTCGGTAACGACGGCGCCGTATATTCACCCGCCGCGTCGGTGGTCATGGTACGCGTCAACCCGGTCCCGAGGTTGCGAAGCGTCACCGTGGCGCCCGGCATCACCGCGCCGGTTGAATCGGTTATCGTCCCGAGGATGGTGCCGGTCACGGCTTGCGCCGCGAGCGCCACAGGAAGCAGCAGCGCGACGCCAAGAGACAGAACCGCTCTCTTCACCTTCGCCCTCCATGCGCCGTCGACGCGGCGCCGTACGAACCGCCCTCCACATATCCCAGATCGATCGAAATCGCCGCGGCGGCGCTCACGACGGCCGACGCGACGGTGCTGCCGACGAGCTCCCGTGGCATGCGCTGGATGGGCCCCGCCACGCTGATCGCCGCCACGACCTCCCCCGTATGGTTGCGGACGGGCGCCGCGACGCAGCAGACCCCCTTCTCGCGCTCTTCGTCGTCCACGCTGTAGCCCTGCTCGCGGATGACCGCCAGCTCTTTCAACAGCCGCTTGGCCGTCGTGATCGTGTTCGGCGTCAGCGCGGTGAACTTCTGCGTCGGCGCCCACACGGCCACCTCGGCCTCAGGCCGGAACGCCAGCAGCGTCTTGCCGAGGCCGGTGCAGTACGCCGGCAGGATCGCGCCGGAGCGCGAACGCATGAAGCCGGCCGGCAGCGGCGACAGCATCCGCTCGAGATATACGACCTGCCAGTGATCGAGAATCGCGATCTGCGTTGTCTCGCGCGTGGCGTCGCGCAGCGCGACGAGGTGCGGGTGCGCCGTCTCGCGCAGGTCCAACCCCCCGGCGACAATGTTGCCGAGCACAAAGCACTTGATCCCGAGTTGATACGCGCCGTGCTCTTTGGCGAGAAAGCCCGACTGTTCGAGCGTGGACAGGAGCCTGAAGGCCGTCGCGCGCGGAATCCCGGTCCGCTTGGCCAGATCGGCGAGGGAGAGGCGCGGCTCGCGGAACGAGAAGACACTCAGGAGCTCGAGCGCTTTCGCGGCCGCGTCGACAGTGTACCGATCGGTCGACGCCAACCTCTTCCGGCGCTTCGTTCTTGTCCCGGTCGACGTTGTCGAGGTTGTCGACGTTGTCGACCTTTTGGACCCCGTAGAACGTCTCGACCTGGTCGACCGGCTTGCAGGGCGTTTCACTGGGTGAGACGATATATCGCAGGGTGAACTGGCTTGTCAACGGGAAAGTTAGCCGCCGGCGACGACCGCGGTCAGCGAGACGGCGGCGTTTCCGCGGAGGGCCTGACGCGAACCGTCAGCACCAGCAGCCCGGAACAGATCGCGCTCAGTGCCAGCACGCGCAGACCGAAACGGAAGTCACCGGAGAGATCCTGCATCCATCCCATCAGGTACGGCCCGACGAAACCGCCCAGATTCCCTACGGAGTTGATCAGGCCGATGCCGGCGGCAGCCCCAGCGCCGCGCAGAAACGCCGTCGGCAACGCCCAGAAGGGCGGCGTCGCGCTGTACAACCCAACCGCCCCACAGGACAACGCAAGGAGCGCCAGCATGGGCGATCCGGTGAACGAGCTCGAGGCCAGCCCCGCCGCGGCCAGCGCCGCGCAGACTGCCACGTGCCACCGCCGCTCGCCGGTGCGATCGGAACGGGCGGCCACGACGATCATGCCGATGGCCCCGGCGACGAAGGGTAACGCGGTCAGCAGGCCCACGCCCAGGTTCGATCCGCCAGAGAGCCGCCTCACGATCTGCGGCAGGAAGAAACTGAACCCGTAACCGCTCGTGACGATCAGGAACAGCACGAGCGCAAGGCGCCACACGCCCGGATCCAGAAGGCTGACCCGCACGCTGCTGACTCGCGTTCGCGGCACGTCGTCCTGCTCCCGCCGCAGCGCTTCGACCAGCCACGCCTTCTCATCGTCCGGCAGCCACCGCGCGCCGGCCGGACCGTTGCCAAGGTACGCGAGCGCGACGACACCCAGGACGACCGCGGGTAGCCCCTCGATCATGAACAGCCACTGCCAGCCATCCAGCCCGCCCGCACCGCCGAGCGACAGCAGCGCGCCAGACAGCGGCGCGCCAACAATGCCGGCGGCCATGCTCGCCATCGAGAACTGGGCCACCGCGCGCGCTCGCTCGCGCGCAGGGAACCAGTACGTGAAGTAGAGGACGATTCCTGGAAAGAATCCCGCCTCCGCAGCGCCGAGCAGGAGACGGGCGGCGCTGAAGCTGCGCGGCCCGACCACGAAGAGCGTGCCGATCGAGACGATGCCCCAGACGATGGCGATGCGGGCGATCCAGATCCGCGCGCCGACGCGCGCCAGCGCGAGATTGCTCGGCACTTCGAAGAGAAAGTAGCCGATGAAGAAGATGCCGGCGCCGCGACCGTAGTCGAGCGGGGACAAATGGAGCGCGGCGTTCATCTGCAGTGCGGCAAAGCCGACGTTGACGCGGTCGAGGTAGGCGACGAAATACAGGAGCGCGAGGAACGGGATCAACCGGCGGCGCACCCGCCGGATGGCCCGCGCCGCGACATCCGTCACGCCGCGCGACCTCTCATGCCGCTACGATTGCAGCGCGAACGCGTACAGCGCGTCGCCCGCGCCGACGACAACGTACTGGCGGCCGTCGAGGAGGAACGTCTCAGGACCGTTGCTCGTGTTGGTCCCGAGACCAGCGTGCCACAGCGGCTTTCCAGTCGCGGCGTCGTAGGCGACGAAGTTGCCGCCGCCGTCGCTGCCGAACAGCAGGCCACCAGCGGTGCTCAGCAATCCGACCGCCCCACCCTGCGTGCCGCCCGGTCCCAGCGCGAACGGACGCGACCACCTCACCTTGCCGGTCTTGTAGTCGATCGCCTTCAGCGCATTGCCGAGGGTGCCGACGTTGCGCTCGGCCGCCGCCCAACCCTGCGGCCGGCCGTCCGTGTCGGTCAGGTACAGCACGCTGAAGGTCTGGCGCGTGCCGAAGTAGAAAAGGCCCGTGTCGGGGCTGAAGCTCGGCGGCGGCCAGTTGGTCGCGCCGCTCGTGTCCGGCGACACGAGCGTCCCCGCCACGCTCGCGTCCTTCGCAGGGTCGTGGGCCGGCTGCCCCTTGGCGTTGAGTCCCTTGGTCCAGTTCAACGAGTCGATGTGCTTCGACGTGAGGAGGTGCTCGCCGGTGACGCGATCGAGGAGGAAGAAGTGCCCGTTGCGGTTTGCCTGCGCGAGCATCTTGCGCGGCCGCCCGTTGAACTCACCGTCGATCAGCACCGGTGTCTGCGCGGCGTCCCAGTCGTGCGTGTCGTGCGGCGTGACCTGGTAGTACCAGGCCATCTTCCCGGTGTTCGGGTTGAGGGCGACGATCGTGCACGTGTAGAGGTTGTCTCCCGGCCGGCTGGCGCCCGCCAGGACGGGCTGCGGATTGCCAGTACCTAAGTAGTACAAGTCGAGCTCGGGATCGTACGTGCCCGGCAGCCACGGCATGCCGCCGCCGTGCGACATCGACTCCTCGTCGGGCCACGTCACCGCGCCCGCTTCGCCCGCCCGCGGCGTCGTGTTCCAGCGCCACACCAGGTTGCCGCCTTCCGGATCGCGTGCCTCGAGGTACCCGGGGATGTCGAGCGCATCGCCCCCCACGCCGATGATCACCTGCCGGCCGATGATCATCGGGGCGTTGGTCGAGAAGTACTCGCGCTTCATGCTGGCGATCTCGTGGTGCCAACGCTCCTTGCCTGTGGCCACGTCGAGCGAGACGAAGTAGTTGTCAGGCGTGAGGAAGTACAGCCAGTTGTCCAGGATCCCGACGCCGCGGTTGCCGATGTGATCGCCGCCCCGCGTTTTCCACGCGTAATGCCAGACATCGCGGCCGGTGCGGGCGTCAACGGCGTAGACGTGATCGGGCACCGAGAAATAGAGGGTGCCGTTGACCATCAGCGGCGTCGACTTGATCTGCGGCGGGCTGCCGGGCGGCGGCGTGTCTGGACCTTCGCCCCCGACGATCGCGCCGGTGCGCGACGTGTTGATGCGGTACACCCACGCCAGCGCGAGCCCCTTCACGTTGGCGGTGCTGATCTGCTTGAGCGTGCTGAACCGGCGGCCCGAGTAGTCGCCATGATAGGTCGGCCACGAGTCGGTTGCGATCTGCGCCGCGACCGTCACGGGCAGCATGGCCGCGGCGACCAGGCAGGGGAGCGCGAAGGCTCTCGGCGAGCGTATTGAGATCATCATTTGAGTCCCGCGAGATAGGCCGTCATGTTGTGCATGTCAGCATCGGTCCATTTCGTCAGGTGGTCGAGGTGTGCCTGCAGCGGATCGGTGACGATGACGGTCGGCGTGTCGCCGCTCCGGAGCCACGACCGCATGCGTCCCGCGCCGGCATCATAGAGGGTGACCTCGAAGTCGGTCAGGCGGACGAGCCCGCCGGAGACCGATTCGCCGGCCGGCGTCTTGACGGTCACCTTGATGCCGGTCGGGTCTTCATAGAGCGGCGCCGGTGGACCGCCCGGCGCCCGCTCGCGGCCCCGCGGCAGCAGCAGCCGGCCTTGCAGCGTGGCCGGCTCGTACTTCGCGCCGATGCCCTTGAGATCGCCGGCCGGCGAGTGGCAGGCGCGGCAGCCGCCAGCGCCGTTGAAGTACGCTTGTCCGGCAGCCGCATCGCCGACGACGATGTCGAGGATCTTGTACAGGCGGCGGTTGGCGTTCAGGTAAATCGACGAGTGCAGGAACGCGGCGATGTCGGACACCTGCGCGCGAGGCAGGTCGAACTTGGGCATGCCCTTGTCGGGGCGGCCCGCGGCGAGGAACTCGCCGAGCTGCCTGCCGTCCTCGTCGTTCTGGACGAGCGTCGACCGTGTGAGATCCGGCCCGCCTGATCCGCCACGTGCGTTGGCGCCATGACAGAAGCCGCATTGGTCGACCAGCAGTTTCTGGCCGCGCTCGACAGCCGCGGTGTCGGCGACCGGCGTCAGCGCCTGCTGCTGCGCGCCCGTCACGACAGCCGTCGCGACGATCAACGCTGCGCACGCGGAGCTCGCGCTCACCATCGTGTTCATGCCGCACACCTTACCCCAAACGGGCAGTTGTCGTACCCTGTGCGCCATGAAGACCACACGACGGGCGCTGTTCGTACGGACCGTTGGCGCCGCCTTCGCGACCTGGCCACTTCGGCGACCCGGGATCGCGTTCGCGGCTTCCCCGCTTCGACGACCGGTGACGCTGCCGCAGGAGCGCGTCGTCAAGAACGGCCGGCTCAAGCAGTCGGTGTCGCGCTGGCCGTACAATGCGATTCCGCTGCCCGACTTCTGCAAGGCGATCGCCCGCATGGGGCTGACGGCCATCGATCTGCTGGAGGAGCCGGACTGGGCCGTGGCGCGCGACCACGGGCTCACCACGTCGATGGGCTACGCCGGCGGTGGCTCGATCCGCGACGGCCTGAACGTGACGGCGAACCACGACGGGATCGTCCGGAACTTCGAGCGGGCGATTCCGCGCGCGGCGGCGATGCAGGTGCCGAACGTGATTACCTTCTTCGGCAACCGCCGCGGCATGAGCGACGACATCGCCATCGCCAACTGCGTGACGGGCCTGAACCGCGTGAAGAAGATCGCGGAAGATCACGGCGTGACCATCTGCGTCGAGCTGCTCAACAGCAAGGTCAACCACCCCGACTATCACGGCGATCACACCGCGTTCGGGGTGGCTGTGGTGAAGGCGGTCGGGTCGCCGCGCGTGAAGCTGCTGTACGACATCTACCACATGCAGATCATGGAAGGCGACTTGATCAGCACGATTCGCAATCAGCGCGAGTTCATCGCGCACTATCACACCGGAGGCGTCCCCGGGCGCCACGAGCTCGACGGGACGCAGGAGGTCAACTGGCCCGCCGTCTGCCGCGCCATCGCCGACACCGGCTTCCAGGGATATGTGGCGCATGAGTTCGTCCCGACGCGCGATCCGCTGACGTCGCTCGCCGAAGCCGTCGCGCTCTGCGATGTGTAGGGAACTACTGGGTAACTTCGTGATCTGATGATTCTGGTTATCTGGTGATCTGACTCAGAATGGGGCCGAAGACTCATGGTCGCGTGCAGTTGCCTC
>DASZFS010000505.1:0-3115 GCA_035939575.1 Vicinamibacterales bacterium
GGCATCTGCGCGGCACGCCATCCACGAAGCAGCCATCCGTCAGCGCGGACCAGCCAGGCCTCGAAGGCGGGCGATGGGCCCACAAACAGCGTTCCGCTGGCGTAATACGAGATCAGGATGTAGACGGCCGGCGCCCAATCCCGCACCGCGACCACCGCGCGCGACTGCGCTGAGAGCGCAAGCACCAACGGCGCGCCGATCATCAGCGCCGCGCAGATCCACGTGACGCCGCGGCGGCGCCGGCCCCAGCGGGGCCGAAGCGCGACCAAGGCGATGTACCCGCCGTAGGTAATCGCGGCAATCTCGCTCGTGCGCACCGGACGGGTGGCGCTATCGTCCCGTCCGGAACACGTAGTCCCAGAAGGGGGTCGAGACGCCGAACTGTCGATCGGGCACCGAGAAATGGTGTTGAAAGTGATAGCGACGCAACCACTTGAAGACGCCGCTGTCGGCTTCGTACGCGTGGATGCGGTAGTGAATCAGATCGTACGCAAGGTAGCCGCACGCGAATCCCGCCAACAACGGAAACGTCCACGCCCCGGCCATCACGGCGCCTGCGAGCAACGCCGCGCCAATGGGCGCGCTCACGATAAGCGGCAACACGAGGCGGTCGGGATCTCGCGGGTAGGCGTGGTGGACGCCGTGCGAGAGGTATGCGAGCGCCACACCCAGCCGTGAGCGCGGCACGAAGTGAAACGCGTAGCGGTGAATCAGGTACTCCGCGAGCGACCAGACGGCTGCGCCGATCGCCGCGCGCGTCGCGATCGTCAACAGGCCTATGCCTGCATTGATGCTCAACACGACCAGCACGGCCGCCGACAGCGAATACACCGACCCGACCAGCCGCGGGTGCGCCGTGGTCAACACCTCGAGGGCCGCGTGGTCGAACAGCCTCGGGTGACCGTCTTCCGGCTTCGACCAGTCGTGGAGGAAGATCCCGACCGGCCCGACGATGGGAACCCGGCCGGGAGGAAAGCGCTCGAAGACTGTCGACCACTCGGACTGCTCGGACCGGTCTGCCATGCTGAAATGCTAAAGTAGCACAGTCACGTGCTCGAGATTCGACCGGTCCACGGGAACAAAGACTTCAGCCGCTTCATCGATTACGCGTACACACGGAACGCGAGCGATCCGCACTGGGTGCCGCCCCTGCGGTTGGGCGAGCGCGATCGGCTCAACCCCAAAAAGAATCCGTTCTTCGCGCATGCGGAGATGGCCCTGCTCCTCGCGGTGCGCGACGGCCGCGTGGCGGGCCGCATCGCGGCGATCGACGACCGGCTGCACAACGACACGCACAAGGACAACGTCTGCATGTTTGGCTTCTTCGAGGCCGACGATGCGGAGGCGGCGCGCGCCCTGTTGTCGGCGGTCGAAGCGTGGGCCCGCTCACGCGGGCGCGCCGCGGTTCGCGGGCCGATCAATCCCTCGTTGAACGACAGCGGCGGCCTCCTCATCGAGGGCTTCGACACCGACCCGATGCTGCTGATGCCCCACAATCCCGTCGAGTACGCGCGCTTCATCGAAGCGGCAGGCTACGGCAAGATCAAGGATCTCTTTGCGTGGATCTACGAGCTCGGACAGCCTGTTCCGGCCGTCGTCGAGCGGATTGCCGAGCGGCGCCGGGAGCGCCTGCGTCTCCAGTTGCGCCCCATCAGGATGGCTGAGTTCGTTCGCGAGGCCGACCGCCTGCGCGAGCTCTATGCGAGCGCCTGGCAGCGCAACTGGGGGTTCGTGGCGCCCACGGTCGAGGAGTTCCGCCACATCGCGAACGAGATGAAGCCGATCTTCGACTCGCGGACGGCCGTCGTCGCCGAGGCCGACGGACGCCTGGTGGCCTGCGCGGTGGCGCTGCCCGACGTCAACCAGGCGCTGCGCGGCACCGACGGCCGGCTGTTCCCCCTCGGCCTCATCAAGCTGCTCCGGCGACGGCGCTACATCGACCAGAGTCGGCTGCTCCTGCTGGGCGTCGACGCGGCGTACCGGTCGCAGGGGCTGTTCCCGATGTTGCTGGTCGAGCTTCACCGCCAGGCGGCGGGTGCCCCCTACAAGCGCGTCGAGTTCTCGTGGGTGCTGGAGGACAACGGCGACATCAACCAGCCCGCCGCGGCTGCCGGCGCTAAGCGATACAAGACGTATCGGATTTATCAGAAAGTGCTCTCATAGGTTCGCGGGGTTCAACCCCGAGCACCTCGCGAACCCTGCGAACCTTGCGTATAGCCATCACCGGCGCCACTGGCTTCATCGGAACTCATCTTGCCGCCTCGGTGGTGGCGCGCGGTGACGTAGCCATCCCGATCAAGCGGCCGTTCGATCCTGCAACGCTGACCTCGACACTGCGTCTGGAGCGCGTTGATGTCGTGGTTCACCTGGCCGGCGTGGTGTCCGCCGTGCGGCGGGAAGCCTTCTTTGCCGCGAATGTCGATGCCACCCGGGTCGTTGCACACGCCACTCGGGACGCGGGCGCCAGGCTCGTGCTCATCTCGAGCCTGGCCGCCGCGGGCCCCGCGCCCGCGTCCAGCCCGAGGTCCGAGGACGATGAGCCGCGGCCGATCACCGCGTACGGAGAGAGCAAGCTCCAGGGCGAGCAGGTGGTGCGCGGCCTCGACGGCCTGCGTTGGACGATTCTCCGTCCCGGCGTTGTCTATGGACCGGCTGACCGGGCCATGCTCCCGCTCTTCCGCTATGCCCAACGCGGCGTGCTGCCGCTGGTAGGCGACGCCGGCGCCGCCTACACCTTCATATATATCGATGACGCGGTGGGGGCGATTCTTGCCGCCGTCGACTGCGATCGGACCGGAGACGTCATGTTTCTCGGGCACCCTCGCCCAGTGACGCCGCGCGATCTCCTCTCCGCGATCAAGCGCGTCACCGGGTCGTCGGCGCGGCTGATCGGAGTTCCCCGACCGCTGGTCCGTCTCGCGGCGCTCTTTGGGGACGTCGCTGGACGCCTCAGCGGCAGGCCCGCGACGATCACCAGCCGCCGATACGCGGAGCTCTACTCGCCCGGCTTCGTCTGTCGCGTCGAGCGCCTGCGGGATCGTCTGGGCGTGGTCGCCGCGGTGGACGTTCCGGAGGGGCTCGCCCGGACGATGGCGTGGTACGTCGCGAACGGCTG
>DASZFS010000506.1:0-8206 GCA_035939575.1 Vicinamibacterales bacterium
TGGGGACCCTGGGAGCAGCGCCGAGGCCATCAACATACTCCGGCGGGTCGTGCAGGAGCGGCCCGACTTGACCGTCGCGTACGATCGCCTGGCGTTCATGCTGCGCGCGACCGGGCGCATGCCAGAGGCTGTGGCCGTGCTGGACGAGGCGGCTCGCGCTGGACACGCCGATCCTGCGCTCCTGCGCTCGCTCGGCTCGCTGCTGCGCGACTCCGGTGACCTCCAGCGGTCCGCCTCCGTCCTCGAGGCCCTCGTCAAAGAGAACAGCGCCGATCTTCAAGGTATGGATGCGCTCGGCCAGACCTACACGCGCATGCATCGCACGCGCGACGCCGAAGCGATGTTCCGCAGGGTGCTGGCCGCGTCGCCCAGCTCGGCGGCGACCTGGAACAACCTGGGCGTGCTCTATCTCTCGGAGAATCGCGCGGCCGACGCGGCCGCCGCGATTGACGCGCTGTCGCGCGCTGTGGCAATCAACCCCGCGCTCGCCGGTGCGCACAACGGCCTAGGCGTTGCGTTTGCGCGACAGGGTGATCTGAAACGGGCCGTCGATGAATGGCGGGAAGCGTTGAAGATCAGGCCGGACTTCGAAGATCCGCGCGCCAACCTTGAGCGGGTTGGCGCGCGGTAGACGGTTCGGGACCTCTTAGAACTCGAATCTGAAGCCGAGCTGGAAGACTCGCGGGTCGAGCACGGCGATGACCGTTCTCGGCGCCGTGACGGCCAGATTGAAGTTGGTCACTGGGTCGGCATTCAGCACGTTGTAGATGTCGAGCATCACGGACGCCTTGAAGCGACCGCTGATCGGCACCGACTTGTCGATACGGAAGTTCAGCAGGTTGACGCTCTCCGATCGGTTCTGGTCCAGGTTCTGCGTGAAGAACGAGCACTCGAAGTTGCACACGTTCAGGTTGACCGTGCCATCGGGAACGATGAGCGCGTAGGGGAACCCGCTCTGGAAGCGGTAGTTGACACCGAAGCCGACGTCGTACGGGAACAGGTATCGGCCGGCGAGCTGCGCGTGGTACATCGTGGTTTTCTGGCGGTTGGGCGCGCTCGGATTGACTGAGATCTGCGGAAACACGCCGAGGGGGTCCGTGCTCAGCGGGCTCGTGCTGCCGCCCGTCGAGTTCACCTGGTCGGCAGACCGCAGCTCGTCCCGCCACTGGTAGTCGGCGCTCGCCTGGATGAAGATCTTCGGGCCGATCCGCTTCTGGAACGCGAACTCGATCGTGTCGTAGGTGAAGTCGCTGTTCGGGTAGTTGGTGTACACGCCGCCGGTCTGGCTGGCGAGCGAGTTCGGCACATCCATCAGATTGTAGGTGACTCCGTTGACGACCTGATTCACCGGGACCGTCGTCAGCTGCTGGCCGTTCGACCCGATCCACGCCGACACGAGCGACGTGTAGTAGAAGGGCAGAAAGTCCTTCTGCATCTTCCGCACGTAGGTGCCGCGAAGCGACGACTCACCCCAGAACTGGTGCTCGACGGTGAAGCTGTACTCGTCGGTGTGCGGCGTCTTCGCGTTCGGATCGACGGGCGCGTCGGCGCCGCCAATCCGCTGGCGGAAGGTGCCCAGCTCCTGGACGCCGTCGTACTTGCCGTTGTGATTCAGGTCGTTGAAGTTGTAGTCGATATAGCTGGTGCCGGCGGGGTTCGCCGAGGAGAACCCGTCGGCCAGGTTGTTGTAGTACCGACCGTAGAAGGCCTTCAGCACGCTCTGGCCTTTGCCATCCAGGTTGTAGCTCAAACCGATGCGGGCAGCCGCGTTCGTCTTGTTCAGGAGCGAGGCACCTGCAATCGTGGATTGAGCGGGGAAAATGCGCCCGCCGTCTCCGACCTGCAGCGCAGTGGTCGCGCTGCTGATGACCGGGGTCCGTGTGCCGTCTTCGTACCCGACGTTCTGGTGGTCGACGCGCACTCCTGCCGAGATCGAGATCCGATTGCTCGGAGCCCACCGGTCCTGTATGTAGCCCGCGTAGTGCTGATCGACGTTTGCCCCGGGTGTCCACCCGCTGCCGAAGGCGCCGAACTGCCCAGTGTCAACGAACCGGATGCGGTCGGCATTGCCCGGATTCGTGGGCGTGCCGGGGTACGAGATCCGGTACGGTCCCGACTGGCCGTTGATGCCGAAGCGATACCAATCCTTGATGTCCTCGAACCCGAACTTGAAGTCATGGCTGCCGGCCTTGCTCGGCAGGAAATACGTCATCTGCGCTTTCACTTGCGGCTTCGAGCGGTTGCTGCTGAACGCGTTCCATCCCGCTCCGGAGATCGCGTTGTTGCCTCTGTACTGCACGGGTGGGCTGACGGAGGAGTCAACAGCCGTCGCCATCGGCCACGCGAGCGTGAACCGCCCGACGTTCACCGAGAGAAACGCTTTGTCGCTCAGGACGGACTGCCACTCGCCCTTGTACATCTGCGAGGCGCTGTCCTGAGCGAGAATCGATTCCGCCGGCACGAGAGTCGACAGGTTGCGATGCGGCTTCTGCTTCCGGCCCCGCTGGAAGTAGCCGATGAGGGTGTTGTTCTGGTTGAGCTTGCCTGTGCCCTTTGCCGTCTCGTTCTTGAAGAGACCGAGATCAGTCGCGACGCTCTGCGCGACGCCCGCGACCTGCTTGTCGATGTGGAACTGGTTATACGCCGCGTAGAACCAGATCTTGTCCTTCAGGACAGGACCGCCTAGATCCGCATGTCCTTCCCAGAACAGCAGGTTCGGGTTATTGCACGAAACCGCACCGGTGCCATCGGTCGGGCAGACGTAGCCGCGTGACTGGATGTTGGACGGATTGCCGTTGCTGCCGACAAAACTTCCGGGCTCGTACGAAAAGTGCTCCAGGCCCTTGAAGGTGTTGCCGCCGCTCTTGATGGTCGTGACGATCGACGCGCCTGGCGAGTTCATCTCGACGTCGCCGCCAAGCGCGCCCACCGCGACTTCCTCGTTCGCGTAATAGTCCTCGTAGAAGCCGGTTCCCCCGACGCCTTCCGTGTGATCCACGCCGTCGGATACGACTTTGGCCTGGTTCTGAATGCCGAAGCTCTCATATCCCGACTGCTGGCTCTTGTGGCTGCCACCGACGTCGAAGCCTTGCAGGCGGATGCCCGGCGCCTGCGACAACGCGCCCCACACGTCGGTTGAGGTCGGGATTGCTGCGAGTTGCTCGGCCTTCATGTCGGTGCCGACCTTCGTCGACGTCACGTCAACGACTGGCGATGCACCGGTCACTGTGACGCTCTCGTTCAGCGATGCGATCGGCAGCTGTGCGTCGATTGAGATCGTGTTGCCGGTAGAGACCTGAATGTTCTCGCGCGTCAGCTTCTGGAACCCGGACAGCTCGAACACGAGCTTGTAGGCGCCGCTCGGCAGCGCTGGAAACAGATACTTGCCGTCAGGCTGGGTCACGGCTGTCTGGATGCCAATCAACGCAGGCGAGGTGGCGGTCACCGTGACGCCAGGCAGAACGGCTCCCTGAGAATCGCTGACCAGGCCGGTGAGACGCCCTTGCGTGATCTGCGCGAACGTGGGAGCCGCGACAAGGCTCACGAGCGCAAACAGGACGAACGCCGCCGCTCTCGATTTCATGTGGGTCCTCCGGGGACGAGGTTTCAAACTCGGGATCAATGGCGCCGATATTAGCCAACCACAACTGTCTTTTTGCATAAAGGTTGTTACATTTACCAACTTTTTATAAGCTCGATCCAAATTCGGGCATCGACCGGTCGGTGGCGACTGCGCGGTCACTGCCCCGGAATCCGGTCACTGTGCCGGAATGACGATTGCGCCTAGCTGCCGCTCGCGAAGCATAGCGTTGAACTGGGCTACTTCCCTGGTAAGTGTGCCGGTTAGCCGTTCCTGGTCACGCGACAGCTCCTGTGACAGCTTCGTCTGCACCTCGAGCTGAGAATCGGTCGGGCGAAAGTCAACATACGCAACGACATCCGCCAGATGCGACAACTTCTCGACCATCTCGCTCGGCGTCCGCAATTGATCCTGGCCGCGCCCGGTCGCGGTCATATTGAACAGCCGCGACTCGATCTCGACGATTTTTGCATCCAGCTCGTCAGCCGCCGTCTTCACGGGCCGCGCAGCGTCACCATCCCCTGCGAGGCTCTTCAGCCTCGCGATCTGCGCCCGGACGGTCTCAGCCGAATTGATTGCCTTCGCGGCCGTCGTCATGTCGCCATGAATCTGCATCATGACCTTCGTCTGAGCCGCGATGTCCTGCTCGGTGCCCTCCGTCAGCGGGTCTTTGCGAACGGTGAGGGACTGCTTCTGTTCCTCGCCCGAACCGACCAGTCGGACCGTGTAGGTGCCCGGTGGCACCAGCACGGCCAGCGGGGCAGTCGTCGGAAACTTGCGAAGACCGTCGGCCCCCAACGGGAAGTCCGGAACGTGAAGCGGGGGCGTCCGCAGCTTGATCTCCGGCGTCGGGTCGGTCCGCAGATCCCACCACACCCGATTGATGCCAGCGCTCACGTCCTTTCCGACCTCCATGGTGCGAACGGTCTTGCCGGACGCATCGCTGATGAGCAGCTTGATCCGATCACGCGCGGCGCTGCTCCCGGGGTCTCCAGCCGGCGGCGCCGTCTTCAGGTAGAAGTCGATGTTCGCCCCGTACGGCGCGTTGCGGCCCTCGGTCGCGTCGTCGGGCATCGTCATCGGTTCGGTGATGTACCGAAACCGGTACGCCGCGCGCGGCGTGAAGAGGACGGCGTTCTGATTCAACGAGGCGGCAGCCATGGACGCAAGCGCCCTGAGCGGCGTGACGTCATCGAGGATCCAGAAGCCGCGGCCGTAGGTTGCAACGACGAGGTCGTTGAAATGTTCCTGGATGGTCAGCCAATGCGCCGGCGCATGCGGCAGCCCCGACTGCAGCGGCATCCAATGCTGGCCGTCGTCAGGCGAGAAGTACACCCCGTTCTCGGTGGCAAGGTAGAGCAGGCCGGACTTCACCGGGTCCTCGCGCACGCAGTGCGCATAGCTGAACACGGTCCTGGGGATGTCGCCGCTCACCGATTTCCAGGTCCGGCCATAGTCGGTTGTCTTGAAGACGAACGGATCGCGATTGTTGACTTGATGCAGATCGACGGTGACATAGGCCGTGCCCGCATCGTGGCGCGACGGCTCGATGTTGCTGACCGTGCCCCACGGAGGCAAGCCTGGAAGATTCGCGGTGACGTTGGTCCAGCGTGCCCCGTTGTCTCGCGTCACCTGTACTTGTCCGTCGTTCGTGCCGGCCCAGATGACACCTTTCTCGCGAGGGGACTCGGCGATGGCAAACACAACGCCCGCATACTCAACCCCGACATTGTCGGGCGTCAGGCCTCCTGACCGCTGTTGCCGGGACTTGTCGTTCAGCGTCAGGTCCGGGCTGATGGCCGTCCAGGTCTGTCCTCCATTGGTCGTCCGATGCACGTGCTGCGAGCCGGCGTAGACGGTGTTGTGATCGTGCGGGGAAATCGCGAGCGGGAACGTCCAGTTGAATCGATACCGCACATCGCCTGCGGGCGTGCCGACCGTGACCTCCGGCCAGATCTCCGTCTCGCGCGCCTGCCGCGTTCGCTCGTCGAACCGCTCGACCGTGCCGCCCAGGCTCCCGAAGCCGGTGCCGGTCGCCCAGACGATGTTGTTGTCGACCGGATCAGGAATCGCCCAGCCGCTCTCGCCGCCCGCAACGGAATGCCACATGCCTCGCGGGATGGGACCGGAGACGTCGTCGTCTGACTGCTTCGCCAGCCGGCTGTTGCTCGGGCCTCGGGTCGACGGCCCGTCCTGCCGGTTGCCATACACGTTGTACGGAATCTGGTTGTCGGTCGTCACGTGGTACATCTGCGCGACCGGAAGCTGGATGTGATGCCAGCTCTTGCCGCGATTCACCGAGAAGCTCATCCCGTCGTCATGGGCGACGACGAAGCGATCGCCGTTCAATGGATCAATCCACATGTCGTGGTTGTCGCCGATCGGCGCGAGCCGCCCCGAGAGATCGATGCTCGTCTTTCCGCCGTCGAGCGTCTTGGTGAATTCCGCAGAGAGGAAGTACGCCTCGTTCTCGTTGTCCGGCTCGACCGCGAAGCGCGTGTAATAGTGGGTGCGCCCGCGCAGGCGTCGGTCGGAGCTGACGAGCTCCCAGTTATCGCCGCCGTCATCGCTCCGCCAGAGCGATCCGCTCTGCGTCTTCGAGCCGTCCAGAGCGGGAAGGCCGTCACCTGTCTCAATGAGCGCATAGACGCGATTGGGATTGCTGCGCGCGATCTGCGCCGAGATCTTTCCGACGGGCGGCCTGGGAAGCCCGTGGTCCGTCAGCCGCTTCCACGTCGCGCCCCCGTCAACGGACTTGTACAGGCCGCTGCCAGCCCCGCCGCTCGTCCGTCCCCACGTGTGAATCTCGATCTGCCACATGCCGGCGAACAGAATCCGCGGGTTGGCGCTGTCCATCGTCACGTCGGCGCACCCGGTGTTCTCGTCGACGAACAGCGTGCGCTCCCAGGTCTTGCCCCCGTCCACGGTGCGAAAAACGCCGCGCTCCGGCTGTGGGCCATACGCGTGGCCCAAAGCGCAGGCAAGGACGATGTCCGGATTTCGAGGGTCGATCACGATTCGGCCGATGCGCCCGGTCTTGTCCAAGCCGGCGTGGGACCACGTCTTGCCGCCATCAGTGGACTTGTAGATGCCGTTGCCAATGGAGATATTGCTCCGGATGAACGCCTCGCCGGTGCCCGCCCACACGACGTTCACGTCGGAGGGTGCGACCGCAAGCGATCCGATAGACGACACCGGTTGATCGTCGAAGATGGCATCCCAGTGCGCGCCGTTGTCGACGGTCTTGAAGATGCCGCCCGACGCGGCGCCCGCGTAGTAGATGTTCGGATTGCCTGGAACTCCCGCGATGGCAATCACGCGGTTGCCGACCGGTCCGATGTAGCGAAACTTGAGCTGCTTATACAAATCCGGCGCGATCGGCGCCTGCTGTGCAACAAGCACAGAACGCGCTGCCAGGAGCGCAAGCGACGCAACGATTCCGATCCGAGCGGCCGTGATCAAGGGACGATGCCGACGCATGGGAGCCTCCGCGAGTATGAGGGCGGGTTGGACGCGTCAGACTATCACACGCACGTATGGGTCAGCGGTGCTTCTGGGCTTCCTCAATCAGGCGATCGATGTTGGGGTACGCGGGAGCCAGCGATTTGGCGGTCTTGAAATGCTGCAACGCCTCGCCGTACCGGCCCGCGCGCGCGGCGAGCACCCCAAGGTAGACATGGGGCCGGGCGCTCGATGGATCGAGCCTGGCCGCCGTGTTCAGCTCCTGCGATGCCGCATCGGTCCGGCCACGCGCCGCCTCCAACCATCCGAGCGTCGTGCGATCGCCCGCGTCGTCGTTGAATGTTCGCAAGCTCTCGGCCCATTCGTCCTGCGCCTGCGCGAGCGCCTGACCCGCGGCGCCCTCGAGGGTCGTGACGCCGAGGTTCATCAGACCCTCCGCAGCGCCGACGCGAACGACTCTCGATGCGTCGACCAGATGGGCGGCTAGCACCGACGCGACGCGCGGGTCGCTCATGAGCCCCGGCTTCACGAGCCCCAGTGCGCGGACGGCCGTAATGCGGACCATCGCTTCGGGATCGGCCGCTGCTCCGATCAAGGCGTTGACGATGGCGCTCCACTCGGCGGAGTCATTGCCCGCGACGCCTGACGTGTTTGACGTGTTTGACGTGTTTGACGTGTTTGACAGGGCGATCAGCTGACCGGCGAATTCTGCCGCGCTCGCGCGGACGAGCGGCCCGTGCGATCGATCCACGGCCAGTCTGGCGACATCCGGAAGCGCGCCGACGTCGCCGGATCCTGCGCGAGAGATCGTGCGCGCCATGGCGACAACGGCCTGCCGCCGGGTGCTGTTGCCGTACCAGGTGTCGAGCAGTGCGGCGGCCCACTCGGGCGACTTGTCCTCGTGGCACGTCGTACAGGCATTTGGCACACCGTAGCGCGCGGTCATCTCGGGAACCGGCGGCTGGAAGGTGTGATCCAGCCGGCGCGTGAGGAGGCGCCAGTTCACGTCGCTCATGTGGCAGGAGATGCAGCGACTGCCCTGCGAGGCTGGATCGTGATGCGTATGCGCGGCGATGTCGGGGATCGGCGTCCCCGATCCGGCTGCCTCGCCGGGGCCTTGGCGGAGGCGGGCACTCGCCTCTGTATGGCACTGCGTGCACAACG